>NZ_JBFAHX010000001.1:0-382695 GCF_040654435.1 Streptomyces sp. NPDC050703 | reverse complement strand
GTCGTTTCCTTCTTCTACGAGTGCTACGAGGCTTCCACGAGGCGGGCCAGGCGGATGCGGTTGATCAGCCGCCCCTCGCGCTGTTTCGGGGAACGTCAGTCCCGGACCCCGCACAGGTGCAGCAGCGCCGCGACCCGGCGGTAGGGGTCGGTGCGCCCCGCGCGCTCCTCGGCGGTGAGCAGCGTGTCGAGATCCCACTCCGCGGGCAGCGGTTCGCCGTCCGGCAGGGTGTCCGTGAAGACCCGCACGCCGTACCAGGCCTGGAGCGGCGCGGCGATGCCCGCCAGCGTCGCGGAGAGGGCGTCGAGCCGGTCGGCCCGCGCGTCGACGCCGATGCGGTTGCGGTACGTGTCGGAGTCGAAGGCGTCGATGGCGCCCCGCCAGTCCCCGCTGAGCCCCGGCCGCATGGCCAGCGCCTCCGCGTTCCGCACGAGCAGGGAGAGCAGCCCGCCGGGGGCCAGCATCCTGGCGAGCCCAGCGAGCAGCGCGTCGGGCTCCTCGACGTACATCAGGACGCCGTGGCAGAGCACGATGTCGAAGCTGCCGGGCAGGAAGTGCACGCCGGTCTGGTGACCGTCGCCCTGCACGATCCGCACCCGGCTCTGGATGCCCTCGGGCTCCCTGGCGAGCGCCTCGCGCGCGGCGGCGATCATCTCGGCGTCCTGCTCGACGCCCGTGACGTTGTGCCCGGCCCGGGCGAGCCGCAGGGCCTGCGTGCCCTGGCCCATCCCGACGTCGAGCACCCGCAGCCGCTGCCCCACGGGGTAGCGCGCGACGATCTGCTCGTCGAGCTGCCGGGCCACCAGCTCCTGACGTATGGCATTGCGCGGCCCGCCCAGGCCCTGGAGCCAGGCGGCGGCACTGCCGGTGAATCCGCTCAGGGCCGCTCTCCGCGCTTGACCTGCGGCTTCGGCAGCCGCAGACGCCGCATCTGGAGGGTGCGCATCAGCGCGTAGGCGACCGCGCCCTTCTTGCTCTCGCCCGGGAAGCGCTCGGCGAGGCGCTTCTTCAGGCGGAACGCGGTGAGGACCGAGTCGAGCACGATCAGCACGATCACGAAGAGCCAGAGCAGCAGCGCGATGTTCTGCAGCTGGGGCACGCGGACCATGCTCAGGACGAGGATGATCACCGCGAGCGGCAGGAAGAACTCGGCGACGCAGAAGCGCGAGTCGACGAAGTCACGCGCGAACTTGCGCACGGGGCCCTTGTCACGCGCGGGCAGGAACCGCTCGTCACCACTGGCCAGCGCCTCGCGCTGCTTCGCCATCTGCGCGCGGCGCTCGTCGCGCTGCCGCTTCGCCGCCTCCTTGCGCGTCGTCGGCGTATTGGTCACGCTGCGGCGCTGCGACTGCGCCATGGCGCGCTTGGGGGTGGGGCGGCCCTTGGGGGCCTGCGGGTCACGGGGCAACTTGGAGTCGGTCACCGGCGCCTGGGCGGCCGGGGCCTTCTCTTCCTTGGATCGGCTACGGAACACAAAATCCAAGGGTACGGGGTGCGGCGGCATGGACCCCAGCCGGACGGGGAACGATCCGGCAACGCCGGGCGTCTTGATTTATGCGGCTATCGGGACGTAGCAGGCGGTATCCAGCCGCCTCGTGACCGTTACCAGGGGTGCACCTACTCCTTACGCCGGAGCGGCGCAGCACGCAGTCGTCCTTGGGGATGAGCGCATCCGCACGCGAACAGTGCGGTAATGGATGCAGGGCCCGTACTGTGGGTTCTGAGCAGTACCTGGAGCTGGAAGTCCGTCAGAAGGGGGCGCGCGAAGCCCATGAGCGGTGTCATGAAGCGTATGGGGATGATCTTCCGCGCGAAGGCGAACAAGGCCCTTGACCGGGCCGAGGACCCGCGCGAAACCCTCGATTACTCCTACCAGAAGCAGTTGGAGCTGCTGCAGAAGGTGCGCCGCGGAGTCGCCGACGTGGCGACCTCCCGCAAGCGCCTCGAACTGCAGCTCGCCCAGCTCAACAAGCAGTCCTCCACCCTTGAGGACCAGGGCCGCAAGGCCCTCGCCCTCGGCCGCGAGGACCTGGCCCGCGAGGCGCTCTCGCGCAGGGCCGCGCTCCAGCAGCAGGTCACCGACCTGGAGACGCAGCACCAGACGCTCCAGGGCGAGGAGGAGAAGCTCACCCTCGCGGCCCAGCGCCTCCAGGCCAAGGTCGACGCCTTCCGCACGAAGAAGGAGACGATCAAGGCCACGTACACCGCCGCCCAGGCCCAGACCCGGATCGGCGAGGCCTTCTCCGGCATCTCCGAGGAGATGGGCGACGTCGGCATGGCGATCCAGCGCGCCGAGGACAAGACCGCGCAGCTCCAGGCGCGGGCCGGCGCGATCGACGAACTGCTCGCCTCCGGTGCCCTCGACGACTCCTCCGGGCTCGCCAAGGACGACATCCAGTCCGAGCTGGATCGCCTCTCCGGTGGTACTGATGTAGAGCTGGAGCTGCAGCGCATGAAGGCGGAGCTGGCCGGCGGTTCGTCCAGTGGCCAGCAGGCCATCGAGGGCGGCACGGGCCAGGCGGGCGCCCAGCAGCAGCCGCAGGACACCCCGCGCTTCGACAAGCAGTAGCCCCGGCACGACCCGCAGGCATCGCTCACGTCCGAGGAGGACGACATGATCGTACGGATCATGGGGGAGGGGCAGGTGAAGCTGGCCGACAGCCACTTCGCCGAACTGAACAAGCTGGACGACGAGCTGCTCGAAGAGATGGAGAGCGGCGACGGCCCCGGCTTCCGCGCCACACTGCTCGCGCTCCTGGACAAGGTCCGGGAGCTGGGCGCACCCCTTCCCGACGACGCGCTCGAACCCTCGGAGCTGATCCTCCCGGCACCGGACGCGACGCTGGACGAGGTCAGGACCATGCTCTCCGACGACGGCCTGATCCCCGGCTGAGCGTCCGCCGGGACGGGGGCGGGGCCCGGGACCGCGCGCCGGTCCGCGGCTCCGCCGAGCGGGCGCGGCCGGCCACGAAGGAGCCGCGGAGAAGAACACACAGAAGAGCGGGAAGTGACCACGCTAGGAAAAGGCCGTTGCTGGGCGAGGACCCACCCGCTCGCGGTGGACGCGACGCTCGCCACGGCCGTCCTCGTCTGCATGGTCATCGGCTCCTTCGCCGAGCCCTACGGCGACCACGGCCCCACCTGGGGCACCCGCACCCCCGCCTTCCCCAGCCTGCTGCTGATGGCGCTCGGCGCCCTCGCCCTGTGCTTCCGGCGCCGCGCCCCCTGGACCGTCCTCGGCGCCACCTGCGCCGCCTCCATCACGGAACTGCTCACCGACGAGCCGCGGGCCCCCGTCGTGATGTGCGCGGTCATCGCCCTCTTCACCGTCGCCGCCACCACCGACCGCTCCACCACCTGGCGGATCGGCCTGGTCACGATGACGGGCCTCACCGGCGTCGCGATGCTGTCCGGCTCCCTGCCCTGGTACGCGCAGGAGAACCTCGGCATCTTCGCCTGGACCGGCATGGCAGCCGCCGCGGGCGACGCGGTCCGCAGCCGCCGGGCCTTCGTCGACGCCATCAGGGAGCGGGCCGAGCGGGCGGAACGCACCCGCGAGGAGGAGGCGAGGCGACGCGTCGCCGAGGAGCGGCTGCGCATCGCCAGGGACCTGCACGACGTCGTCGCCCACCACATCGCCCTGGTCAACGTCCAGGCGGGCGTCGCCGCACACGTCATGGACAAGCGGCCCGACCAGGCGAAGGAAGCCCTCTCCCACGTGCGCGACGCCAGCCGCTCGGCGCTGAACGAACTCCGCGCCACCGTCGGCCTGCTGCGCCAGACCGGTGACCCCGAGGCGCCCACGGAACCGGCACCGGGACTGAGCAGGCTCGACGAACTCGTGGACACCTTCCGGCACGCGGGCCTCCCCGTGGAGGTCGCGCTCGGCCAGGTCGGCCTCGACCTGCCCGCGGCCGTCGACCTCGCCGCGTTCCGCATCATCCAGGAGGCGCTCACCAACGTGCGCAAACACGCGGGACCCGAGGCCAAGGCCGAGGTCAGCGTGGTCCGCGTGGGCCCGAACGTGGAGGTCACCGTCATCGACGACGGCGGCCAGGGCTGCCAGATCGGCGCCGAGCCCAACACCGACGGCGGCGGCCACGGCCTGCTCGGCATGCGCGAGCGCGTCACCGCCCTCGGCGGGAGCTGCACCGCGGGCCCCCGGTACGGAGGCGGCTTCCGCGTCCATGCGATCCTGCCGGTCATCACGGCAAAGGGAGGGACCGCGTGACGATCCGCGTACTGCTCGCCGACGACCAGGCGCTGCTGCGCAGCGCGTTCAAGGTGCTCGTCGACTCCGAGCCCGACATGGAGGTGGTCGGCGAGGCGTCCGACGGCGCGGAGGCGGTGCGGCTCGCCAGGTCGGAGCGGGCCGACGTGGTCCTGATGGACATCCGCATGCCGGGCACCGACGGCCTCGCCGCCACCCGGGAGATCAGCGCCGACCCCGCCCTGGCCCACGTACGCGTGGTGATGCTGACGACCTTCGAGGTCGACGAATACGTGGTGCAGTCGCTGCGCGCCGGTGCCTCCGGGTTCCTCGGCAAGGGCGCGGAACCCGACGAGCTCCTCGGCGCCATCCGCATCGCGGCGGCGGGCGAGGCGCTGCTCTCCCCGGTGGCCACCAAGGGGCTCATCGCCAAGTTCCTCGCGCAGGGCGAGGGCCCCGACGGCGACGAACCGGCGCGCGGCGGTCGGCTCGACGCGCTCACGAGCCGCGAGCGCGAGGTCCTGGTACAGGTCGCGGGCGGCCACTCGAACGACGAGATCGCCGAGCGCCTGGAGGTCAGCCCGCTCACGGTGAAGACCCACGTGAACCGCGCGATGGCCAAGCTGGGCGCCCGCGACCGGGCCCAACTCGTCGTCATCGCCTACGAGTCGGGGCTGGTACGTCCAAGGGTGGAGTGACTTCTGCGGCGCGTGTACTGCGTCCGCAGTACACGCGCCGCAAAGAACGGTCCTGGGAGTGAGGCATCACGCCTCCCCCATGGCTGAAGGTGTGAGGGGCGCATAAACGCTTGCTGGAGGCACCGATCTCCGGCCGGGCCGGCTCCAGGCCGCCGGTGCCCGCCCGCCCCCGCCGCTCATGCCACAGAGAGAGACCACCATGTCCTGGCTGTCCAGGTTCAGCCTGGCCCAACGGGCCCTGATCGGACTGATGTCCATCATCGCCATCGTCTTCGGCGCGATAGCGATACCGCAGCTCAAGCAGCAACTGCTGCCCTCCATCGAACTGCCCATGGTGTCCGTGCTCGCCCCCTACCAGGGCGCGTCCCCCGATGTGGTCGAGAAGCAGGTCGTCGAACCGCTCGAAAACAACATCGACGCGGTCGACGGCATCACCGGCATCACCTCCACGGCGAGCGAGGGCAACGCCGTGATCATGGCCCAGTTCGACTACGGCAGCGGCTCCGAGCAGCTCGTCGCCGATGTCCAGCAGGCCGTGAACCGGGCCAGGGCCCAGCTCCCCGACGACGTCGACCCGCAGGTCGTCGCGGGCTCCACCGACGACATCCCGACCGTCGTCCTCTCCGTCACCTCCGACAAGGACCAGCAGGCCCTCGCCGACCAGCTCGACCGGACCGTCGTACCGGCCCTGAAGGACATCGACGGCGTCGGCCAGGTCACCGTCGACGGCGTGCGCGACCTCCAGGTCGACGTCACCCCCGACGACAAGAAGCTGGCCGGGGCGGGCCTCACCACGGGTGCCCTCGCCAAGGCCCTCCAGGCCGGCGGCGCCACCCTGCCCGCGGGCTCCTTCGACGAGGCGGGCAAGAACCGCACCGTCCAGGTCGGCGGCGGCTTCACCTCCCTGAAGCAGATCCGGGACCTGCGCGTCACCCCCGAGGCCGCGCCCGGCGAGCGGGCCGGCAAGCCCGTGCGCCTCGGCGACGTCGCCACCGTCGAGCAGGAGCCGGCCACCGCGACGTCCCTCACGCGCACCAACGGCGAGCCCAGCCTCGCCGTCGCGGTCACCATGGACCAGGACGGCAGCGCCGTCGCCATCTCGGACGCCGTCAAGGACAAGCTGCCCGGCCTGCGCGAGGACCTCGGCTCCGGTGCCGAGCTGACCGTCGCGAGCGACCAGGGCCCGGCCGTCTCGAAGTCCATCGAGGGCCTGACCACCGAGGGCGCCCTCGGCCTGGTCTTCGCGGTCATCGTCATCCTGGTCTTCCTGGCGTCGATCCGCTCGACGCTGGTCACCGCGGTCTCCATCCCGCTCTCCGTGGTCCTCGCCCTGATCGTCCTGTGGACCCGCGACCTCTCCCTGAACATGCTCACGCTCGGCGCGCTGACCATCGCCATCGGCCGTGTCGTGGACGACTCGATCGTGGTCCTGGAGAACATCAAGCGCCACCTCGGCTACGGCGAGGAGCGCCAGGAGGCGATCCTCAGGGCCGTGCGCGAGGTCGCGGGCGCCGTCACGTCGTCGACGCTCACCACGGTCGCGGTGTTCCTGCCGATCGGCCTGGTCGGCGGCATGGTCGGCGAGCTGTTCGGCTCCTTCTCGCTGACGGTCACGGCGGCGCTCCTCGCCTCCCTGCTCGTCTCGCTCACGGTCGTGCCGGTCCTGTCGTACTGGTTCCTGCGCGCCCCCAAGGCGGTCCGCGGGGCCGACCCGGAGGAGGCCCGCCGCAAGGCCGAGGAGAAGGAGAGCCGCAGCAGGCTCCAGCGGACGTACGTGCCGGTCCTGCGCTTCGCGACCCGGCGCCGCTTCACCAGCCTGGTCATCGCGGTCGTCGTGCTGATCGGCACATTCGCCATGGCGCCGCTGCTGAAGACGAACTTCTTCGACCAGGGCGAGCAGGAAGTCCTGACCATCAAGCAGGAGCTGAAGCCCGGCACCAGCCTCGCGGCGTCCGACGCGGCGGCGAAGAAGGTCGAGAAGACGCTCGCCGGCATCGACGAGATCAAGGACTACCAGGTCACGGTCGGCTCCTCCGGCTTCATGGCCGCCTTCGGCGGGGGCACCGACACCAACCAGGCCTCGTACACCCTGACGCTCAAGGACAAGGCGTCGTACGACAGGACGCAGGACCTGATCGAGGAGGAGCTCGGCAAGCTCTCCGGCATCGGCCGCACGTCCCTCTCGGCCGGTGACGGCTTCGGCAGCCAGGACCTGAGCGTCGTGGTCAAGGCCGCCGACGCCGATGTGCTGCGCAAGGCGTCCGACCAGGTGCGCGACGAGGTCGCCACCCTCGACGACGTCACCGACGTACAGAGCGACCTGTCGCAGAGCGTGCCGCGGATCTCGGTCAAGGGCAACGCCGAGGCCGCCGCCGCGGGCTTCGACGAGACCACCCTCGGCCAGGCCGTCGCCCAGGCGGTGCGCGGCACCACCAGCGGCAAGGCGACCCTCGACGACACCGAGCGCGACGTCGTCATCAAGTCGGCGAAGCCCGCGAAGACCCTCGCCGAGCTGAAGCGGCTGCCGCTCGGCCCCGGCGTGAAGCTCGGCGACATCGCCGAGGTCCGGCTGGTCGACGGGCCCGTCTCGATGACCCGCATCGACGGCGCGCGGGCCGCCACGATCACGGCGAAGCCGACCGGCGACAACACCGGCGCGGTCAGCGCGGACCTCACCAAGAAGCTCGACGCGCTGAAGCTCCCCGAGGGCGCCACGGCCACGATCGGCGGCGTCTCCGAGGACCAGGACGAGGCGTTCGCCAACCTCGGCCTCGCGATGCTGGCGGCGATCGCGATCGTCTTCATGCTGCTGGTCGCCACGTTCCGCTCGCTGGTCCAGCCGCTGATCCTGCTGGTCTCCATCCCGTTCGCGGCCACGGGCGCGATCGGCCTGCTGCTCGCCACCGGCACCCCGATGGGCGTGCCCGCGATGATCGGCATGCTGATGCTCATCGGCATCGTGGTCACCAACGCGATCGTGCTGATCGACCTGATCAACCAGTACCGCGCGCAGGGCCACGGCATCGTCGAGGCGGTCGTCGAGGGCGGCCGGCACCGGCTCCGCCCGATCCTCATGACGGCCCTCGCGACGATCTTCGCCCTGCTGCCGATGGCCCTCGGCATCACCGGCGAGGGCGGCTTCATCGCCAAGCCGCTGGCGGTCGTGGTGATCGGCGGCCTGATCACGTCGACGCTCCTGACGCTCCTCCTCGTCCCGACGCTGTACGCGATGGTGGAGCTCCGCAAGGAGCGCAGGCGCGACAAGCGCGCGGCGAAGCGGGCGAAGAAGGCGGGCACCCCGCCCGAGAGCACGGACGCCGCCGACCCGGAGCCGGCCAAGGTCTGACCCGCCGGACTGACGGAAACGGGCGCCCCTCGAAGCGAGGGGCGCCCGTTTATTTCCGCGCCCCGGAAGGGGCGCGGGGAACCGCGCGACACGTCACAGCGGACCCGCGGCCGGGGCTGACGGGCACGCGCACCGGTCAGGCCAGCGCGAGCATCCGCTCCAGCGCGAGCTTCGCGAACTGCTCGGTCTCCCGGTCGACCTGGATCTGGTTGACGAGGGTGCCCTCGGCGAGGGACTCCAGCGTCCAGACCAGGTGCGGCAGGTCGATCCGGTTCATGGTCGAGCAGAAGCAGACCGTCTTGTCGAGGAAGACGATCTCCTTGTCCTCCGCGGCGAAACGGTTCGCCAGGCGCCGTACGAGGTTCAGCTCGGTGCCGATGGCCCACTTGGAGCCGGTCGGCGCCGCCTCCAGGGTCTTGATGATGTGCTCGGTGGAGCCCACGTGGTCCGCCGCGGCGACGACCTCGTGCTTGCACTCCGGGTGCACCAGGACGTTCACGCCGGGGATGCGCGCCCGCACGTCCTCCACGCTCTCCAGGGAGAAGCGCCCGTGCACCGAGCAGTGGCCGCGCCACAGGATCATCCTGGCGTCGCGGAGCTGCTCGGGGGTGAGCCCGCCGTTCGGCTTGTGCGGGTTGTAGACCACGCAGTCGTCGAGCGAGAGGCCCATGTCGCGCACGGCGGTGTTGCGGCCGAGGTGCTGGTCGGGTAGGAAGAGGACCTTCTCGCCCTGCTCGAAGGCCCACTCAAGGGCGACCTTGGCGTTCGACGACGTGCATATGGTGCCGCCGTGCTTGCCCGTGAACGCCTTGATGTCCGCGGAGGAGTTCATGTACGAGACGGGGACGACCTGCTCGGCGACGCCCGCCTCGGTCAGCACGTCCCAGCACTCGGCGACCTGCTCGGCGGTGGCCATGTCGGCCATGGAGCAGCCCGCGGCCAGGTCGGGCAGGACGACCTTCTGGTCGTCCGTCGTCAGGATGTCCGCGGACTCGGCCATGAAGTGCACGCCGCAGAAGACGATGTACTCCGCGTCCGGCCGCGCCGCGGCGTCCCGCGCCAGCTTGAAGGAGTCACCGGTCACGTCGGCGAACTGGATGACCTCGTCGCGCTGGTAGTGGTGTCCGAGCACGAAGACCTTCTCCCCGAGCTTCTCCTTGGCGGCACGGGCGCGCTCCACCAGGTCGGGGTCGGAGGGGGACGGCAGATCGCCCGGGCAGTCCACGCCGCGCTCGCTCTTGGGGTCGGCCTCGCGGCCGAGCAGCAGGAGGGCGAGCGGCGTGGGCTGAACATCGAGGTTCACGCGGTCCGCGGGGGACTGGGCGGTGGTCACGACACGCACCCTTTCTTCTCTGCAGACGAGAGTTTTCGTCTATTTGACGCTATCTATCATAACCGCTTCACGTCACTTTGACGATGGCCATAGTGTCGATGTGACGCATTCGCCGGTCGCGGGCGATCGCGGGCCCGGGGCCCTACGCGCCCGGTGTCCCACGGGACGCCGTGTGCGAGCATGAAGGAGTAAGACGTAAGCGCTCGGCCCGGAATGAATCCGCGGCCCCGCCGGTTGCAACCGTCGGCAAGCAGTCTCCGTACAACCCGGGAGAGAAGCAGATGTCCGTATCGGACGAGACCACCACCGTGAGCGACGGCATCCTCCTGTCGGACGCCGCCGCGGCCAAGGTCAAGGGCCTCCTTGAGCAGGAGGGCCGCGACGACCTGGCGCTGCGCGTCGCCGTGCAGCCCGGCGGCTGCTCGGGCCTGCGCTACCAGCTGTTCTTCGACGAGCGCTCGCTCGACGGCGACGTCGTCAAGGACTTCGACGGCGTCAAGGTCGTCACCGACCGGATGAGCGCTCCCTACCTGGGCGGCGCCTCCATCGACTTCGTGGACACCATCGAGAAGCAGGGCTTCACGATCGACAACCCGAACGCCACGGGCTCCTGCGCCTGCGGCGACTCCTTCAGCTGACGCCGAGGGTTCGCATACGTCGAAGGCGGCGGCCCCCTGGATTTCCAGGGGGCCGCCGCCTTCGCGCGTGGGTGCCCCGGGCTACTGGCGCCGCACCGTGTCGCCGTCCGCGTCCACGACCTTCCGGTCGCCGAGCGGCTCGTCGAGCGTCACCGTCTCCTTGAGCTCCTTGGCCATCATCACGCAGACCTTGCCCTTCTCCTGCCGCTCCTCGGACAGCGTGACCCGCACCCGGTCGCCGTCCTCGCTCGCGGACGCGGAGTACTCGCTGCACGCGCCGCCCCAGAAGCGCACGGTCAGGGAGGTGCCGTCCGCGGTGTAGGACGTGAGGTCCGCCGGTCCCTCACCGCTCCCGCGCTCCGGCTTCCCCGAGGGCTCGGGGGTGCCGGCGCGGGTGGGCGAGGCCAGGTACTTCGGGGCGACGGCGGGATGCGTCACCGTGAAGGAGTCCTCGGCACCCCGCGGCCTCACCTCGAACAGCCAGGACGGTACGAGGGTCTGCCTGCCGCCCACGAAGTGCGTGGCGAGGCCGAACGTCGCGCCGCTGACCTCGATCGGCTGCGGCTTCGGAGGCGTCGGCGAGGGCACGCAGGGCGCCTGCTTCGTGCCGCCGCCCTCCGTCTTCGTGCTGTCGTCGGCGTGCGGCACCGGGGTCGCGCAGCCCGCGATCCTCCCGCCGCCGCCGCGGCCCCTGGAGTTCAGCAGGTCCAGCGTCTCCTTCGCCCCGATCGCCGGGTACTCGGCGCCCTTGACCGGCGCCTTCAGCCGGCCGCTGCCGCCGACCACCGTGCCGTCCGAGCCGACCTGGATGCCGGTCGACCAGCCGTACGTCGGCAGGCCGCCCACCTTCGGGTCGGCGTTCACCACGCGTACGGCGCCCATGAGCTGGCGGGCGTCCAGCTTCGCGTCGTCCTGGCCGAGCGCCTTGAGCACCGGCGCGGCGGCCTCCTTGGCGGCCCGCTCGCCCACCGCGTCGCCCAGCTCGCCGTTCGGCGCGGTGGACCCGGAGGAACACGGCTTGCCCTTGAGGCAGTTGTCGCTGCCGCCCACACCGTGCCCGACGTACGTCCAGGTCCCCGGGGCCTCCCTGTTCACCTGCAACGAGGGGCCGGAACCGTCCTTGTCCCGCGTCACCTTCCAGACGCCGTCCCGCAGCTGCGGCGTACCGCCCACGCCGAGCGCCTTCGCGAGGCCGGCCACCTCGGCGCGGGTGACCTCGCCGCGGGCGTGGTGGACGGGGGCCGTGTCGGGGCCCTCGGGCAGCGCGCCGGTCGCCCGGTACGTGGCGCCGTTCGGGTCGGGCTCGCCCGGCGCGATGCCGGGGCCGCCGCCGCTCTCCCCGCCGCTGTCCGTGTACCCGTCGAGGGCGAGCGGCGGGGGACCGCCGTCGTCGCCCGCGGGCGCCGCCCCGTCGCCGCGGCCGCCGCCGTCGGACGCGGTCGCCGCGAAGTAGGCGCCACCGCCGCCGATCAGCAGCACGGTGGCCGCGACCGAGGCGACGGCGAGGCGGGACCGCCGCCGTCCCCGGTCGGCCGTCTCATGAACGGATGGCTCGGTGCTCACCGCATCGCTCCTTCGACTGCACTGCCGTCCCGGGAAACCCACGGGCGGGCCTCGTCGTATCCCGGGTCCCCCGCACGGAGGACGGCGATGGGACGCAGAGGGGGAGCGCACGGTTCCATGGGCCGCGCGCCCGGCCTCGGGACCAGGCTTGCTCAGTCCCCGTAGACCGACATCCCGTCGATCAGCCGGGCGGACGCCGACGGGACGTCGACGCCGTGGATCAGCGACGGCGGCACGGGCACGCTCGCGGCCGCGGCGGGCACCGACCAGTGTGGGGCCATGCGGGCGCAGTCGCCGCGCAGCGTCTCCATGCTCTCCGGCCGCTCCCCCTCTCCGGCGAGCGGGCGGGCGGGGCGCTTCGGGGCGGAATTCTTCGTGACAACGGGCATAACGGAACCGTATGCATCACATCACTCAGGAAAAAAGACCTACTATCGGGTAGTTTTGCCACTTCAGAGACGGTGGGTGGACCCGATAGCGTGAACCGTCAACCCGCCTCTCCTCCTCAGGAGCGTCCAGCCGTGCGTATCGCAGTCACCGGCTCCATCGCCACCGACCACCTGATGACCTTCCCCGGCCGCTTCGCCGACCAGCTGGTCGCCGATCAGCTGCACACGGTCTCCCTCTCCTTCCTGGTCGACGCCCTCGACGTGCGCAGGGGAGGCGTCGCCGCCAACATCAGCTTCGGCATGGGCCAGCTCGGCACGCGGCCGATCCTGGTCGGTGCCGCCGGCTCCGACTTCGACGAGTACCGCGCCTGGCTCGACCGGCACGGCGTGGACACCGCGTCGGTCCGGATCTCCGAGACCCTGCACACCGCACGCTTCGTCTGCACCACGGACGCCGACCACAACCAGATCGGCTCCTTCTACACGGGCGCGATGAGCGAGGCCCGCCTGATCGAGCTGAAGACGGTGGCCGACCGCGTCGGCGGCCTCGACCTCGTCTCGATCGGCGCCGACGACCCCGAGGCGATGCTCCGCCACACGGAGGAGTGCCGCACCAGGGCGATCCCCTTCGCCGCCGACTTCTCGCAGCAGATCGCCCGCATGGAGGGCGAGGAGATCCGCACCCTCCTCGACGGCGCCACGTACCTCTTCTGCAACGAGTACGAGAAGGGACTCATCGAGTCCAAGACCGGCTGGACCGACGCCGAGATCCTCTCCCGGGTCGGCCACCGCGTGACGACCCTCGGCCCCAACGGCGTGCGCATCGAGTCCGTGGGCCAGGACCCGATCGAGGTCGGCGTCCCCGAGGAGAAGGCGAAGGTCGAGCCGACCGGCGTGGGCGACGCGTTCCGCGCGGGCTTCCTCTCCGGCCTCGCCTGGGGCGTCTCCCACGAGCGCGCCGCGCAGGTGGGCTGCATGCTGGCCACCCTGGTCATCGAGACCGTCGGCACCCAGGAGTACGAACTGCGGCGCACCGACTTCATGGACCGCTTCACCAAGGCGTACGGCGACGAGGCCGCCGACGAGGTCCGCACCCACCTCGGCTGACGGCCCGCCCCGTCACGAGCGCCGGCGGACCACATAGGCACGGCCGTGGTCCGCCGGCCGCTCACCCGCGTACTCCTGCCCCCGCATCTCGCACCACGCCGGGATGTCGAGCCGCGCCGCCTCGTCGTCCGCGAGCACGGTCACCGTGCCGCCGACCGGGACGTCCCCGATGACCTTCGCGAGTTCGATGACGGGCAGGGGGCACCGCTTGCCGAGCGCGTCCACCACGAGCGAACCCCCTTCCGCGCCGGCCGTCGCGCCGGCCGGGGCCCCCAGCTTCTCGCGCACCCCGGCCACGGTGCCGGGCAGCGCGCCGAGGAAGCGCTCCACCTCCGCCGCCTCCGTGCCGGCCGGCAGCGAGACGCGGACGTTGCCCTCGCTCAGCACGCCCATCGCCTTCAGCACATGGCTCGGCGTCAGCGTGGAGCTGGTGCACGACGAGCCGGACGACACGGAGAAGCCCGCCCGGTCCAGCTCGTGCAGCAGCGTCTCCCCGTCGACATAGAGACAGGAGAAGGTGACGACGTGCGGCAGCCGCCGCACCGGATCGCCCACCACCTCGACGTCCGGCACGAGGGCGGGCACCCGCTCCCTGATCCGCTCCGTCAGCTCCCGCAGGCGCACCGCCTCCGCGTCGGCCTCGGCCCGCACCGCGCGCAGCGAGGCGACGGCAGCGACGATCGCGGGGATGTTCTCGAACCCGGCGGCGCGCCCGGACTCCCGCTCGTCGGCGGGGCCCAGGGGCGCGAACCGCACGCCCTTGCGCACGGCGAGCAGTCCGACCCCCGCGGGCCCGCCCCACTTGTGGGCACTGCCCGTGAGCAGCGACCAGCCCCCCTCCACCCGGCCCCAGGCCAGCGACTGCGCGGCGTCCACCAGGAGGGGCACCCCCGCGGCGCGGCAGACCTCGGACACCTCGGCCACCGGCTGCTCGGTGCCGACCTCGTGGTTGGCCGACTGGAGGCAGGCGAGCGCCGTGTCCTCGCGCAGCGCCTCGGCGTACGCCTCGGGGGAGACCGCGCCGCCCCGGTCCACGCCGACCTCGGTCACCGTCCCGCCGCCGGCCTCGTGGACCTCCGCCGAATGGAGTACCGACGAGTGTTCGACCGCCGACACGACCAGGTGCTTCCCGGCGCGGCGGCGCCCGGCGAGCGCGCCCGCGATCCCGGTGTGCACGGCCCGGGTGCCGGACGAGGTGAAGACCAGCTCGTCGGGCCTGCACCCCACCGCGTCGGCGGCCGCCTCGCGCGCGGCGTCGAGCAGCAGCCGGGCCCGCCGCCCCTCCCGGTAGAGCCGCGCGGGATCGGCCCACCCCTCGTCGAGCGAGGCGTGCAGCGCCTGCCGGGCGACGGGATGGAGGGGAGCGGAGGAAGCGGCATCGAAGTAGGGCACGGGGCCACGCTAGAGCGTCTCCGCCCGGAGGCGCCCCGCAGGTCCGCCCGGGTTGCGCCCCCCCGGCGGGGCGCGGGGAACCGCGCGAGCGGCCCCGAGGAACCCGGCACCCGCGGACGGCGGGATTCCACCGGCCCGGCAGGCGCTCCGGAGCGCGCCCGACCCCCCGTCAGGAGCCGGGCACAGGCCGAGCCCCCACCCTTCGGAGTGACCCGCGGCGCGTTAGGCACCCTCCCCGCGCGACCCCAAATAGCGTCCAGTAGGGTTTGGTCCGCATAAACATCCAAACCCCTGCCCGCCGCAGGGCGGCGACCGACCAGCGTGAAGGCCGCAGCCGACAACGCGGGCGAGACTCTCGGGAAGGCGCTACGTGAGTCCCAACGGCTCCGACCGCTCGTCGCGGCGCCCGATGCGGCGGAAGCTGCCGCAGGTGCTGACTGCGGGCCTGATCCTGGCGACCGCCACAGGTTGCACATACAAGGATTTCCCCCGCCTTGGAATGCCCACCCCGGTAACGGAGGAGGCTCCGCGGATTCTCTCCCTCTGGCAGGGCTCGTGGGCGGCAGCGCTCGCCACGGGCGTGCTGGTCTGGGGCCTGATCCTGTGGAGCGTCATCTTCCACCGGCGCAGCCGCACGAAGGTGGAAGTACCTCTGCAGACCCGGTACAACATGCCCATCGAGGCGCTGTACACGGTCGTCCCCCTCATCATCGTCTCCGTGCTGTTCTACTTCACGGCACGGGACGAGTCGAAGCTCCTCAAGCTTGAGGACAAGCCGGCCCACACGATCAACGTGGTCGGCTTCCAGTGGAGCTGGGGCTTCAACTACGTCGAGGACGTCAAGGGTTCCAACAAGGAGGACGCGAAGACCTCCAAGGACCTCGACGCCATTCCGAAGCGGTTCCGCGACGACTTCCCGGCCGGTGCCGGTGGCGTCTACGACGTCGGCACGCCCGGCGAGCGGAACCCTCAGAACGGCAACCCCGGCCCCACCCTGTGGCTGCCCAAGGGTGAGAAGGTCCGCTTCGTCCTGACCTCGCGTGACGTCATCCACTCCTTCTGGGTGGTGCCGTTCCTCATGAAGCAGGACGTAATCCCGGGCCACACCAACGCCTTCGAGGTGACTCCGAACAAGGAGGGCACCTTCATGGGCAAGTGCGCCGAGCTCTGCGGCGTCGACCACTCCCGGATGCTCTTCAACGTCAAGGTCGTCTCTCCCGAGCGCTACCAGAAGCATCTGGAAGAGCTCGCGAAGAAGAACCAGACCGGTTACATCCCGGCCGGCATCGAGCAGACGGGCCACGAGAAGAACCGGGAGACGAACAACCTGTGAGCATCCTCAACGAACCCCAGGGTGCCGCGGCAGCAGCAACGGACTCGTACGAGAACGAGCTGCCGGTCAGGCGCAAGCAGCCGGGAAACGTCGTCATCAAGTGGCTGACCACCACTGACCACAAGACGATCGGCACGCTCTATCTGGTCACGTCGTTCGCGTTCTTCTGCATCGGCGGAGTGATGGCGCTCTTCATGCGCGCCGAACTCGCCCGCCCGGGTACGCAGATCATGTCGAACGAGCAGTTCAACCAGGCGTTCACGATGCACGGCACGATCATGCTGCTGATGTTCGCGACGCCGCTGTTCGCCGGTTTCGCGAACTGGATCATGCCGCTGCAGATCGGCGCGCCCGACGTCGCCTTCCCGCGGCTGAACATGTTCGCGTACTGGCTGTACCTCTTCGGCTCGCTCATCGCGGTCGGCGGTTTCCTCACGCCGAACGGTGCGGCCGACTTCGGCTGGTTCGCCTACAGCCCGCTCTCGGACGCCGTCCGTTCGCCGGGCATCGGCGCCGACATGTGGATCATGGGTCTGGCCTTCTCCGGCTTCGGCACGATCCTCGGCTCGGTCAACTTCATCACCACGATCATCTGCATGCGCGCGCCGGGCATGACCATGTTCCGCATGCCGATCTTCGTGTGGAACGTGCTGCTCACGGCCGTCCTCGTGCTGCTGGCCTTCCCGGTCCTCGCCGCCGCGCTGTTCGCCCTGGAGGCGGACCGCAAATTCGGTGCCCACATCTTTGACGCGGCAAATGGCGGCGCATTGCTGTGGCAACACCTCTTCTGGTTCTTCGGCCATCCAGAGGTGTACATCATCGCCCTGCCGTTCTTCGGCATCATTTCCGAGGTCATTCCGGTCTTCTCCCGCAAGCCGATGTTCGGCTACATGGGCCTGATCGGCGCGACCATCGCCATCGCGGGTCTCTCCGTGACGGTGTGGGCGCACCACATGTACGTGACCGGCGGCGTCCTACTGCCGTTCTTCTCCTTCATGACGTTCCTGATCGCCGTGCCGACAGGCGTGAAGTTCTTCAACTGGATCGGCACGATGTGGAAGGGGTCGCTGAGTTTCGAGACCCCGATGCTGTGGGCGGTCGGCTTCCTGATCACCTTCACCTTCGGCGGCCTGACGGGCGTCATCCTCGCCTCGCCCCCGATGGACTTCCACGTCTCCGACTCGTACTTCGTGGTGGCGCACTTCCACTACGTGGTGTTCGGCACCGTCGTCTTCGCGATGTTCTCCGGCTTCCACTTCTGGTGGCCGAAGTTCACCGGCAAGATGCTCGACGAGCGGCTCGGCAAGATCACCTTCTGGACGCTGTTCGTGGGCTTCCACGGCACGTTCCTGGTGCAGCACTGGCTCGGTGCCGAGGGCATGCCGCGTCGTTACGCGGACTACCTCGCCGCGGACGGCTTCACCGCGCTGAACACGATCTCGACGATCTGCTCGTTCCTGCTCGGCCTGTCGATCCTGCCGTTCTTCTACAACATCTGGAAGACGGCCAAGTACGGCAAGAAGATCACGGTCGACGACCCGTGGGGCTACGGCCGTTCGCTGGAGTGGGCGACGTCCTGCCCGCCGCCGCGGCACAACTTCGTCACCCTGCCGCGCATCCGCAGTGAATCGCCGGCCTTCGACCTGCACCACCCGGACATCGCGGCCCTCGGCCAGATCGAGAACGACGGCCAGAAGGACACCGCGCTGTTCGGCGGCGACAAGGAGGCCGCGAAGTGAAGATCCAGGGCAAGATGTTCATCTGGCTGAGCGTCTTCGTCCTCGCCATGGCGATCGTCTATGGCGTGTGGTCGAAGGAGCCGGCCGGTACCACGGCGCTCTTCCTGGCCTTCGGCCTGTGCATCATGATCGGCTACTACCTGGCCTTCACGGCCCGGCGTGTCGACGCCTCCGCACAGGACGACAAGGAGGCCGACGTCGCGGACGAGGCCGGCGAGGTGGGCTTCTTCAGCCCGCACAGCTGGCAGCCGCTCTCCCTGGCCGTCGGTGGCGCGCTCGCCTTCATGAGCATCGCCATCGGCTGGTGGCTGATGTACTTCTCCGCCCCGCTCATCCTGATCGGCCTGTGGGGCTGGGTGTTCGAGTACTACCGCGGCGAGAACCAGACCCAGTGAGTCTGTAGTTCCCGACGCGCCCGAGAGGCCCGGACCCTCCTCCTGGAGGGTCCGGGCCTCTCCGCGTACGCGGCAACCGTGTCCCCCGTACGGGGCACTTCGGCGCGCCGCACCGGGTGAATGTCCATACCGTGTGCTTATGAGCCAGTCACCGCGCATTCGTACGATATCGAGCTGCACCTTGCTGGTCGCCGCCCTCGGTGCGGGCGTCACGGCATGCGGCGGCTCCGACGGCCATCCGCTCTCGGCGCAGCCGTACGACGCGGCCGGCCAGATAGCCGTCAACGCCCCGGCGGGCAGCCAGAAGGCCGACCCGGACAAGCCCCTCGAAGTCACCGCCCGGGGCGAGGACGCGCGCATCACCGACGTGACCGCGACCGACGCCGCGGGCCGGCACCTGGCGGGCGAACTCTCCGCCGACGGCGCCCGGTGGCACAGCACGGCGCCCCTGGCGGCCGGCGCCCAGTACACGGTGCGGGTCAGCACCGAGGACGAGGACGGCGCGCCCGGCCGCAAGGTCCTGACCCTCGGCACCCGGACGGCCCCCGGGAAGAAGCAGCTGAAGGTCGAGTTCGGCCCCGGCGCCGGCACCTACGGCGTCGGACAGCCCGTCACCGCCTCCCTCAGCGCCCCGGTGAAGGACAAGAAGGCCCGCGCGGTCGTGGAGCGGGCCCTGAAGGTCAGGTCCACGCCCGCGGCGGAGGGCTCCTGGTACTGGGTGGACAGCGAGACGCTGCACTACCGCCCCAAGGAGTACTGGCCCGCCCACGCCACCGTCAGCGTCTCCAGCGGCCTCGGGGGCATCAAGGTCGGCGACAGGCTGTGGGGGGCCGAGACCAAGCCGCTGAGGTTCACCACGGGGGACCGGGTCGAGGCCGTGACGGACGCCGCGTCCCACACGATGACGGTCTACCGCAACGGCGAGGAGATCAAGTCGATACCGGTGACCACCGGCAAGCCCGGCTACTCCACGCGCAACGGCGTCAAGGTCGTGCTCGGCAAGGAGTACTTCGTACGGATGCGCGGCACCAGCATCGGCATCCCCGAGGGCACCGCGGACTCGTACAACCTGCCCGTGTACTACGCCACCCGGCTCACCGACACGGGTGAATACGTGCACGCCGCGCCCTGGTCCGTGGGCTCGCAGGGCTCCGCCAACGTCAGCCACGGCTGCGTGGGGATGAGCACGGGCAACGCCGCCTGGTTCTTCGAGACCGTGCGGCAGGGCGACATCACCCGGACGGTCAACAGCTTCGGCGAGGACATGCCGGTCTTCGGCAACGGCCTCGGCGACTGGAACATGGGCTGGAAGAAGTGGCGCAAGGGCAGCGCGCTCGTCCCCGGCGCCGAGGACGGCCCCGCGGCCGTCGAGGCGGCCCGGCTGCGGCCGGGGGTCTAGGGCGTGTGGCGAAAGTCCCGCCTGTCCGGCGACGCCTGGCACGCACACGCGCGGCGTTGTCGGGATCACCCCGATACCACCAGTATCGGGGCGACCCTCCGCCGTGCGATCGCACGCACCGGACGCCGCCGGACCCGCCCTCCGGGCGGACGACGCCACTTTCGCCACACGCCCCAGCGGCCCCGCAGAACGGCGCGGAGAGCCGCGCGGACAGCGCACAGGGCCCCGCGCGGGAACGCGGGGCCCTGCCGGCCGTACGGAGGCGGGGCCGGTCAGGCCCGCACGGCCAGGCGGCTGCGCAGCAGGCCGGCCAGCGCGTCGGCGAACTCCACCGGCTCGACCGGCAGGGTCACCGCGGCCTCCGCCCGGCTCCAGGTGGCCAGCCAGGCGTCCTGGGGGCGCCCGATGAGCAGCAGCACCGGCGGCGCCCGGAAGATCTCGTCCTTGATCTGGCGGCACACGCCCATGCCGCCCGCGGGCTTCGCCTCGCCGTCGAGCACGCAGACGTCCACGCCGCCCGCGTCCAGCTCCTTGAGGACCGCGGGCAGGGTCGCGCACTCGATGAACTCGACCTCCGGGACGTCCGTGGCGGGCCTGCGCCCGGTGGCCAACCGGACCTGCTCGCGGGTGCTCGCGTTGTCGCTGTAGACCAGCACCGTGGCGGTCGGCTGCATTGTTCCTCCAGTACGTCAGTACATCGAGCAGTGCTGAGCTGTGCCGTCGTGTGATCGGGTACCGATGCGCGGATGCTACTCCTCCCGACACCCCGTCAACACCTGTTCGGAAGGCCCCGTGATGGGCCATACGGGCAGGACACACCCCGCAGACACTCCGAACGGCACCCCCCGGGGTGAGGGCGGGATAAGCGACCGACATAATGTCGGTCGTGGCGACAGCAACGACAGTAGATACCGGGCACGCGCACCCGCCGGTCAATCGACCGAACCTCACCAGCGTCGGAACCATCATCTGGCTGAGTTCCGAGCTGATGTTCTTCGCGGCCCTCTTCGCGATGTACTTCACCCTGCGATCGGTGACAGGTCCTGATCACTGGAAGGAAATGGCCTCGGCCCTTAACTTCCCGTTCTCGGCGACGAACACCACCATCCTGGTGCTCTCCTCCCTCACGTGTCAGCTCGGCGTGTTCGCCGCTGAGCGTGGCGATGTGAAGAAGCTCAGGATGTGGTTCATCGTCACCTTCATCATGGGTGCGATCTTCATCGGCGGTCAGGTGTACGAGTACACCGAGCTGGTCAAGCACGAGGGCCTCTCGCTCTCGTCCGACCCGTACGGCTCGGTCTTCTACCTGACCACCGGCTTCCACGGACTGCACGTGACAGGCGGCCTGATCGCCTTCCTGCTGGTCCTCGGCCGCACGTACGCGGCCAGGAGGTTCACCCATGAACAGGCGACCGCAGCCATCGTCGTGTCCTATTACTGGCACTTCGTCGATGTGGTCTGGATCGGCCTCTTCGCCACGATCTACATGATCAAGTAATCGGCGGGGGTCGCTCACGCGACGTACCGACACTTTCCAGCATCGACGCAGAAGATCCTGACACCGGGGTAATCCGTGAAAAAGCTCTCCGCACGACGACGCCATCCGCTGGCGGCGGTCGTCGTCCTACTCCTCGCGCTGGCGGCCACCGGGGGGCTGTACGCCGCGTTCGCGCCGGCGGACAAGGCGCAGGCCGACGACACCGCCCAGTCCCTCGCCATCGACGAGGGCAAGAAGCTCTACGCCGTGGGCTGCTCCAGCTGCCACGGAACCGGCGGTCAGGGCTCCTCCGACGGTCCGAGCCTGGTCGGCGTGGGCGCCGCGGCGGTCGACTTCCAGGTCGGCACCGGGCGCATGCCGCTCCAGCAGCAGGGCGCCCAGGCACCCAAGAAGAAGGTCATCTACAACCAGGCCCAGATCGACCAGCTCGCGGCGTACATCTCGTCGCTCGGCGCCGGTCCCGCGGTCCCGACCGAGAAGCAGTACAGCCCGGACGGGGCGGACATCGCCAAGGGTGGCGAGCTGTTCCGCACGAACTGTGCCCAGTGCCACAACTTCACCGGCAAGGGTGGCGCGCTCACGCACGGCAAGTTCGCGCCGTCGCTCGAGGACGTCTCCCCGAAGCACATCTACGAGGCCATGCAGACCGGCCCGCAGAACATGCCGTCCTTCCCCGACACGACCATGCCGGAGAAGGAGAAGAAGGACATCATCGCGTACCTCGACGCGGTCAACGGCGAGAAGACCGAGAGCCCTGGCGGTCTCGAACTCGGTGGTCTGGGCCCGGTCAGTGAAGGCCTCTTCGGCTGGATCTTCGGTCTCGGTTCGCTGATCGCGGTCGCCGTGTGGGTCGCCGCTCGGACCGCAAAGGCCAAGAAGTCATGAGTAGCCAAGAGATTCCAGAAGAGAAGAACCTGCCGGCTGGGCAGGACACCGAGCACGGCTCGGTAGCCGTCGCGGACGAGAACCCGTTCGCCGACCCGGGGCTTCCGCCGCACGAGCACCGCATCCAGGACATCGACGAGCGGGCCGCGAGGCGCTCCGAGCGTGCGATCGCGTTCATGTTCACGCTGTCCATGCTGGCGACCGTCGGCTTCATCGCCTCGTTCGTGGCCATCCCCGCGGACAAGAGCATCTACGTCTGGCCGATCGGGCACATCAGCGGTCTCAACTTCGCCCTGGGCCTGACCCTGGGTGTGGCGCTGTTCTGCATCGGCGCGGGCGCGGTCCACTGGGCCCGCACCCTGATGTCCGACGTGGAGGTCGCCGACGACCGGCACCCCATCGAGGCCGAGCCCGAGGTCAGGGCCAAGGTCATGGCCGACTTCAGGGCCGGTGCCGAGGAGTCGCAGTTCGGCCGGCGCAAGCTGATCCGCAACACGATGTTCGGCGCGCTGGCCCTGGTCCCGCTCTCCGGTGTCGTCCTCCTGCGCGACCTCGGTCCGCTGCCCGAGGACAAGCTCCGGCACACCAAGTGGGCCAAGGGCAAGAAGCTCGTCAACATGAACACGCACGAGCCGCTGCGTCCCTCGGACGTGCAGGTCGGATCGCTGACGTTCGCCATGCCCGACGGCATGTCGGAGCACGACCACGACTTCCAGGTCCAGATCGCCAAGGCCGCCCTGATGATCGTCCGTATCCAGCCGGAGAACATCAAGGACAAGCGTGAGCTGGAGTGGTCGCACGAGGGCATCGTCGCCTACTCCAAGATCTGCACCCACGTGGGCTGCCCGATCTCCCTGTACGAGCAGCAGACGCACCACGTCCTCTGCCCGTGCCACCAGTCCACCTTCGACCTCTCCGACGGTGCCCGAGTCATCTTCGGCCCGGCCGGTCACGCCCTGCCGCAGCTGCGCATCGGTGTGAACGAGGAGGGCTACCTCGAGGCGCTCGGCGACTTCGAAGAGCCCGTCGGTCCTGCCTTCTGGGAGCGCGGATGAGCACCAACCCCCCGACCACTGCGAACCACTCGTCGAGCAAGAAGGCACCCGCCGGCGAGCGGGTGGCCGACTGGGCCGACGGCCGGCTGGGGATCTACTCCCTGGCCAAGGCCAACATGCGCAAGATCTTCCCGGACCACTGGTCCTTCATGCTCGGCGAGATCTGCATGTACAGCTTCATCATCATCATCCTCACGGGTGTGTACCTGACGCTGTTCTTCCACCCGTCGATGAACGAGGTGGAGTACACCGGCAGCTACGTCCCCATGCAGGGACAGCTGATGTCCGAGGCGTTCAACTCGACCATGCACATCTCCTTCGATGTGCGCGGTGGCCTGCTGATCCGGCAGATCCACCACTGGGCGGCGCTGATCTTCCTCGCCGGCATGTTCGTGCACATGATGCGCGTGTTCTTCACGGGTGCCTTCCGCAAGCCGCGTGAGGTCAACTGGCTGTTCGGCTTCCTGCTGTTCGTCCTCGGCATGTTCACCGGCTTCACCGGTTACTCGCTCCCGGACGACCTGCTCTCCGGCACCGGTGTCCGCTTCATGCAGGGCGCGATCCTGTCCGTCCCGGTCGTCGGCACGTACCTGTCGATGTTCCTGTTCGGCGGGGAGTTCCCCGGCGGCGACTTCGTGGCGCGCTTCTACTCGGTGCACATCCTGCTGCTGCCGGGCATCATGCTGGGCCTGATGGTGGCGCACCTGATCCTGGTCTTCTACCACAAGCACACGCAGTTCGCGGGCCCCGGCAAGACCAACAAGAACGTCGTCGGCATGCCGCTGCTGCCCGTCTACATGGCGAAGGCCGGAGGCTTCTTCTTCCTGGTCTTCGGTGTCATCGCGGTCATCTCGGCGATCGCCTCGATCAACCCGATCTGGGCCATCGGCCCGTACCGCCCGGACCAGGTGTCCACCGGTGCGCAGCCCGACTGGTACATGGGCTTCTCCGAGGGCCTGATCCGTGTCATGCCGGGCTGGGAGATCAACCTCTGGGGCCACACGCTCGTCCTGGGCGTGTTCATCCCGCTGATGATCGTCTTCCCGCTCATCCTGGTCGTGATCGCGGTCTACCCGTTCATCGAGGCCTGGGTCACCGGCGACAAGCGCGAGCACCACATCCTGGACCGCCCGCGCAACGCCCCGACGCGCACCGCGTTCGGCGTCGCCTGGATCACCTGGTACCTGGTCTGCCTGATCGGTGGTGGAAACGACCTCTGGGCCACGCACTTCCACCTGTCGATCAACGCGATCACCTGGTTCGTGCGCATCGCCTTCTTCGTCGCCCCGGTCGTCGCGTTCATCGTCACCAAGCGGATCTGCCTGGGTCTGCAGCGGCGCGACAGGGACAAGGTGCTGCACGGCCGCGAGTCGGGCATCATCAAGCGCCTGCCGCACGGTGAGTTCATCGAGATCCACGAGCCGCTCGGCAAGGACCAGCTGCACACGCTCACCGCGCACGAGCAGTACAAGCCGGTCGAGATCGGCCCGACGGTCGACGAGAACGGTGTCGAGCGCAAGGTGACCGGTGCGCAGAAGCTGAGGGCCAAGCTCTCCAAGGGCTACTACGGGGAGGACAGCCAGATCCCCAAGCCCACCGCCGAGGAGTACAAGGAGATCACGAGCGGCCACGGCCACCACTGATCGACTGAACCTCGACGAGCTGTAGACCACAAGGGTCGCCACGGCAAGAGCCCCGTCCATTGCATGGACGGGGCTCTTTGCCGTCCCCGCGGCTGGATAGGGTGGTCCCACCCCGATGTGCAGGGGTGACAGACTTCCCCCGGATTCCTCCGGAATCCCCCGGAATTCCCCGGACTGAACCCCAGGAGCGGCTATGAGCGCTGTGACCCCCGCAGGAGGCACCACCGCGGCGGACCGTTCCTGGCCCGACGTACTGAACGGACTGCTCGAAGGGCGCGACCAGAGCGCCGACGACACGGCCTGGGCCATGGACCGCATCATGCGCGGCGAGGCCACCGACGCGCAGATCGCGGGCTTCGTGGTGGCGCTGCGTTCCAAGGGCGAGACCGTGGAGGAGATCTCCGGTCTCGTACGCGCCATGTACGAGCACGCCAACGTGATCGAGGTGCCGGGCGAGACGGTCGACATCGTCGGCACGGGCGGCGACGGCGCCAAGACGGTGAACATCTCCACGATGTCCGCGATCGTGATCGCCGGCACCGGCGCGAAGGTCGTCAAGCACGGCAACCGCGCCGCGTCCTCGGCCAGCGGCGCGTCCGACGTCCTGGAGAAGCTGGGCGTCAACCTCCAGCTCACCCCCGAGCGGGTCGTCGAGGTCGCGGAGGAGGCGGGCATCACCTTCTGCTTCGCGGTGAAGTTCCACCCGGCGCTGCGGCACGCGGGTGCCGCGCGCAGCCAGCTCGGCATCAGGACCGTCTTCAACCTCCTCGGTCCGCTCACCAACCCGGCCAGGGTGCGCGCCCAGGCGGTCGGTGTCGCCGACGCGCGGATGGCACCCGTGGTCGCCGGCGTCTTCGCCGAGCGCGGCAACTCCTCGCTCGTCTTCCGCGGCGACGACGGCCTGGACGAGCTGACGACGACGTCGACCTCCCGCGTCTGGGTGGTGCGCGACGGAGCGGTCCGCGAGGAGGCCTTCGACCCCCGTGACGTCGGCATCGGCCTGGTGCCCGTCGAGGCGCTGCGCGGCGCCGACGCCTCGTACAACGCGGAGGTCGCCCGGCGGCTGCTCGACGGTGAGGGCGGCCCGGTGCGCGACGCGGTGCTCCTCAACTCGGCGGCGGCCCTGGTGGCCCTCGCGCAGGGCGAGGGCAGCCTGGAGGAGCAGATCCGCGCCGCGATGGCGAGGGCGGCGGAGTCGATCGACTCCGGGGCGGCGAAGCGGGCCCTGGAGCGCTGGGTGAGCGCCAGCAACCGCTGAGCGGGACCGGTGGTGTGACGCGGGGCGCGGTCCGGATTCTGGACCGCGCCTTGCGCACCGAAGGTCGTGTGGCAGGATGCTGCACAGGTCATGAGTGACAGCGACTACGGCCCCGGCCCGCTGTCCGGCAACCCTCCGTCCGTGGCGGGGTGCCCCGGGTGAAGACCAGGCCGTACGCAGCAAGGCGTATGGCAAGCGCGGACCCCTGGACATCGTCGGATGTCACAGCCCTGGGGTCCTGGTCCTCAAGGGAGCAGTCTCGTGAGCAAGCGAATGCGATAGGGCCCGTACGGCCCCTTTCCGCGACACCCTCCGCCCGGCCGAGAGCGCCGCGCGTCGAGGCAACACCCCGTGGTCGACCGGCCCTTCGCGCCGTCCCGCGGGCCCCACCGCTTCTCGTCACGTCCGCAGGGAGATACCGCCATGTCCGCACGCCCCGCCGCCGCAAGGACCGCCCCCGCCGCCGAGTCCGCCGACCCCTGCTGCGAGGCACCGCTGCCGGTGCTCGGCAGGGACGTCACCGTGCCGCTCGTGACCGGCGGCGAGGTCACGTACGCCGCCCTCGACTACGCGGCGAGCGCCCCCGCGCTCCAGCGGGTCTGGGACGACGTGGCCGCGTACGCGCCCTACTACGGCAGCGTGCACCGCGGCGCCGGATACCTCTCCCAGCTCTCCACCGACCTCTTCGAGAACTCCCGCACGACCGTCGCCGAGTTCCTCGACTGCCGCGAGGGCGACCAGGTCGTCTTCACGCGGTCCACCACCGACTCGCTGAACCTGCTCGCCGCCGCGCTGCCCGCCGGCTGCGAGGTCTTCGTCTTCGAGACCGAGCACCACGCCTCGCTCCTGCCGTGGCGCGACGCCCGCGTCACCTACCTCGACGCGCCGCGCACCCCCGACGAGGCCGTGCGGACGCTGGAGCGCGCGCTGGCCGGCCGCGAGCCTTCCCCCAGCGGCCCCGCCCTGGTCTGCGTCACCGGCGCCTCCAACGTCACCGGTGAGCTGTGGCCGGTGCGCGAACTGGCCGCCGCCGCGCACGCGCACGGCGCCAGGATCGTCCTGGACGCCGCCCAGCTCGCCCCCCACCACCCGGTCTCCGTACGGGATCTGGACGTCGACTGGGTCGCGTTCTCCGGGCACAAGCTGTACGCGCCCTTCGGCTCCGGTGTCCTCGCGGGCCGCTCCGACTGGCTGACCGCCGCCGAGCCCTACCTCGCGGGCGGCGGCGCCTCGCGGAAGGTGGCGCGACGCCCCAAGGAAGCGGGCGGCGGCGTGGACGTGGAGTGGCACGACACCGCCGCCCGCCACGAGGCCGGCTCGCCCAACGTCATCGGCGTCTACTCCATCGCCTCCGCCTGCAAGGCGCTCACCGAGGCGGGCTTCGAGTCGCTGGTGGCCCGGGAGCGGCACCTGATCGCGAAGGTGCGCGAAGGGCTCGCCGACGTGCCCGCCGTCCGGGTGCTCTCGCTCTTCGGCGACGACGCGCCGCGCGTGGGCGTCATCTCGTTCGTCGTGGACGGCTGGAACAGCTCGCACTTCGCCGCCGCGCTCTCCGCCGAGTACGGCATCGGCGTACGCGACGGCCTGTTCTGCGCCCACCCGCTGGTGCGCACCCTGCTCGGCGGCGAGGCCGACGAGCCCGGCGAGTGCGGCGCCCCCGAGGCCGCGCCCGGCGAGAAGTCGCTGAACGCGATCCGCGTGAGCTTCGGCGCGGGCACCCCCGACGAGCACGTCGAGCGTTTCGTACGGGCCGTCAGGGAGCTGGTGGCGGACGGCGCCCGGTGGAGCTACCGCACCGAGGACGGCCGCTGCGTGCCGGACACCGGCGTCGCCGCCTGACCCGTGCGGCCGCTCCTGAGGCGTGACCCGAGCACGATCATCCGCAGGGCGCGCTCGGTGGCGTCGGTCAGGAACTCGCCGCCCCTGCCGAGGGCCTCGGTGAGGGAGACCGGGGCGGGCAGGATCGCGCTGTAGGCGTCGACGCCCGACGCCCGCACCTGGTGGGCGCCCCGCCCGATCGTGCCCGCGAGGACCAGGACCGGGCGGCCCGAGCGCTTGGCGCGGCGGGCCACCTCGGCGGGGATCTTGCCGCGCGGCGTCTGGTGGTCGAGGGCGCCCTCCGCCGTGACGACCAGGTCGGCGCGGGCCAGGCGGGCGTCCAGGTCGAGCCGGCCGAGCAGCACGTCGAAGCGGGGGAGCAGCCGCGCGCCGAGGGCGGCGAGCCCCGCCCCGAGGCCGCCGGACGCGCCGGTGCCCGCGCCCTCGAAGAGGTCGGTCCCGACACGGAGGTCACGGGTGAGGACGTGTGCCCAGTGTTCGAGGGCGGCGGCGAGCTGTTCGACCTGCGCGGGTGTCGCGCCCTTCTGGGGGCCGAAGACGCGGGCGACACCGCGCTCGCCGCAGAGCACGTTGAAGGGGTTGCACGCCACCCGGATGTCGGTGTCCGCGAGGCGCGGGTCGAGTCCGCTCGCGTCGATCCGGCTCAGCCGCGCCAGCTCACGGCCGCCGCGCGGCAGTTCCCGGCCGTCGGCGTCGAGGAGGCGGGCGCCCAGGGCCTGGAGGGCACCCGCGCCGCCGTCGGAGGTGCCCGAGTCGCCGCAGCCGACGAGGATGCGGCGGGCCCCCGCGTCGAGCGCGGCGCGGATCAGCTCGCCGACGCCGTACGTGGTGGTGGCGCCGGGGTCGCGCAGATCGCGGGGGACCAGGGCGAGCCCCGCGACGGCCGCCATCTCGACGACGGCCGTGCCGTCGCCGAGGAGCGCGAAGTGCGTGCCGATGCGCTGGCCCACGGGGCCGGTGGCGGGCAGCGCGACGAGCCGGCCGCCGTCCGCGGAGGCGAGGGCGCGGGCGGTGCCCTCGCCGCCGTCCACGAGCGGGATCAGGTCGGTCTCGGCGTGCGGGACGACACGGCGTACGCCGGCGGCGATGGCCTCGGCCGCGGCGCCCGCGGACAGGGACTCCTTGAAGCCGCTGGGAGCGATGGCGAAACGGTTCAGCATGGGATCTCCTGTGCGGGCGTGGTTCATCGGACGGGGACGCCGAGCAGCGGCCAGAGCGTGACGGCGAAGAGCAGGACGAGCGCGGCGGTCAGCGGGGCCAGGACCGCGGAGAGGCGCAGCAGGTCGCGGGGGGTGTAGGTGGGGGTGCCCGGGATGTCGGCGAAGAGGGTGACCGGCTTGGCGGAGGCGGGCAGCGTGTGGCAGAACCCCGCGGCCGCCGTCGAGGCCAGGGCCGCGGCGACCGGATTGACGCCCGCGCCGGCCGCCGCCGCGACGACCAGCGGGACCAGGACGGACGAACGGGCCGAGCGGGACTGCAGGACCAGGTGCGCGGCCGTGCTCAGGCAGACCACCACGGTCAGGAACAGCCACGGGGGCACATCCAGGGGGAGGCCGCCGACCAGCCACTTCGCCGCTCCCGAGTCGGCCAGCGCGACACCCATCGCCATCGTCGCCGCCATGAAGAGCAGCAGCGCCCAGGGCACCGTCCTCAGGGCGTCCTTCAGGCGTACGGTGCCGAGGGCGGGGGAGGCGGCCACGACGGCGCCGATCAGCGCGACGACGGCGGGCGGCACCCGGTGCAGGGGTTCGCTGCACCAGAGCGCGACGACCGTGGCGAGCAGCAGGGCGCAGCGCGTCTCCGCGGGCTCCCAGGGGCCGGAGACCGGCCGCTCGCTGTGGGCCTGGAGCTGTTCGACGGTAATGTGCACCGGGCCCCTCCGGTCCGCGCGCCGCGTGGTCGTGAGCAGCACGGCCTCGGCGGCCAGATGGGACGAGGCGACCGCGAGGGGCAGGCCGAGCAGCAGCCACTGGGTGAAGCCGACGCGGTCACCGGTGGCCTCCCAGAGCACCGACACGGTGATCAGGTGGGCGCCCGCGCCGATCAGCGTCGCGACCGCGGAGAGCAGGATGACGGTGGGGAAGAGCAGCGCGAGCATCACGACCAGGCGCCTGCGGTCGGCGAGGACCTTGGCCAGGGCGAGGAAGACGGGCAGCGCGAGCGCGGCGCGCCCCGAGGTGGCGGGCACCGCGAAGGCCGTCACGACCAGCGCGGCGGTCGTCAGGTGCGTCAGCTGCCGTACGCTGCGCGCCCCGCTGACCAGGAAGGCCGCCGCCCGCCCCGCGAGCCCGCTGCGCGCCACGGCGGCGGCGAGCACGAAGGCGCAGATCAGCAGCCACACCGTCTCGTCCCCGAGGGTGCCGAAGAGGGTGTCGCTGCTGATCACGCCGGTCGCGGTCAGGGCGAGCCCCGCGCCGAGCGCGATGTAGGTGTCGTCGATCGGCGTGCCGATCCAGGCACAGGTCGCGAGGGCGAAGACGGCGAGGGTGATGCGGGCGTCGATGCCGAGCCCCGGGAAGTTGCCGGGGACCACGAGCAGCGCGCAGACGCTGAGCGCGACGCACAGCGTGACGGCATGGCGGGGAGTCAGGGTCACGGTGTCCAGCGTGGTGCGGCGCCGTGAGCCCGCAATGAGCCGTGCATGAAGGAAATTTCACCGGCCGGGCGGCGTGACCGCCCACAGGCTCTCAGTCCGCGTCCGGCAGGCGGTACCCCATCCCGCGCACCGTCTCCACCCGCTCCGCGCCCAGCTTCTTGCGCAGGGCGCGCACGTACACGTCCACGATGTTGGAACCGGGGTCGAAGTCGTACCCCCACACGTGGGAGAGGATCTGCTCGCGCGAGAGCACCTGCCCCGGATGGCGCAGGAACAGTTCGAGCAGCACGAACTCACGGGCCGTCAGATCCACCGTCCGCTCGTCCGAACGGGCCCTGCGCGTGCGCAGGTCCAGGGTCAGCCCGCCGCTGCGCAGCACCGTCACCTCCGGCGCCCACGCCGCCGTACGCAGCCGCAGCCGCACCCGGGCGAGCAGCTCCTCGAAGCGGAACGGCTTGGTCATCCAGTCGTCGGCGCCGCCTTCGAGGCCCGCGACGGTGTCCCGTACCGAGTCGCGGGCGGTCAGCACGATGACGGGCGTGGTCACCCGGGCCTCGCGCAGCTGCCGCAGGACCGTGAAACCGTCCTTGCCCGGCAGCCCGATGTCCAGGACCACCAGGTCGAAGCCGCCGGTCAGGGCGTAGTCGTAGGCGCTCTCGCCGTCGCCGACCACCGTGGTGGTGAAGCCGTTGGCGCGCAGCCCCTTCTCGACGAAGGAGGCGATGCGCTCCTCGTCCTCGACGATCAGTACGCGGTTCACGGGCGTGCCGCCCCTTCCTGCTGTGGCCGTACGAGGAGGAACGTGGCGCCGCCGCCGTCCGTGGGGCGCAGTTCGACGCGCCCGCCGTGGCCCTCGGCGATGGCCTTGACGATGGCGAGGCCGAGCCCCGCCCCGGTGGAGCGTGAGCCGCGCCGCGCGGTGCCGCGGCGGAACCGCTCGAAGATCACCGCCGCGTCCTGCGGCTGCACCCCGGGGCCGCTGTCCGCGACGTACAGCTCGATGTTCCCTTCGCGCAGCCGCGAGCCGATGCCGACGCGCTGTCCGGGGACGGTGTGCTGGACGGCGTTCTGGGCGAGCTGGACCATGGCCTGGGTGATGCGCTGGGCGTCGAGCAGGGCCTCGGTGTCGGCGACCTCGGCGAGGTACCAGTCGCGCTCGCCGAGCGCCCTCGCCTTGACGAAGACGTCCGCGGTCAGCTCGGCGAGCTGGACGGGCCCCGGGGTGACGAAGTCGGGCCGCTCGGCCTTGGCGAGCAGCAGCAGGTCCTCCACCATGCGGCTCATCCGGTCGAGCTCCTCGGTGACGATGCGGACCGTCTCCTCGCGCTCGGCGGCGTTCTCGGTGGCGGTGTCCATCAGCTCCAGGTGGCCGCGGACGATGGTGATGGGGGTGCGCAGCTCGTGGCCCGCGTCGTCGACGAACTCCCGCTGGGCGGCGAAGGCCCGCTCCAGGCGGTCCAGCATGCCGTTGAAGGTCTCGGCGAGGGCCGCCACGTCGTCGTGGCCCTGCACCGGGATGCGCCGGGTCAGGTCCTGCTCGGTGAGCTGCGCGGCGGTGGCCCGCACCAGCCTGACCGGTCTGAGGATGCGCCCGGCGACCACCCAGCCGATGCCCGTCGTCATCAGGAGCGCCACCCCGGAGATGGCGAGGAGCATGGTGAAGACGCTGTTGGCCTTGGCCCGTTCCCCCGCCGGGTGGAAGGCGACCACGAAGGCCGCCTCCGGGTGCGCGGGCCCCGCCTCGACCACCGCCTTCGCCCAGCGGACCTCGCCGCCCGGCCCCTCCAGCGTGCCGGTGGCGTCGCGGGAGTCGAAGACGGCCTTGAGCGCGGCGGGGTCGTCGGCGAGCGGGTGGTCGATCCGCTTCTCCCTTGACTGCTCCTTCTTGGCGGGGCCCCGGCCCTCGCGGCCGATCAGGCCGAGCAGTTCCTCGTCGGGGTCGGCGTACTGCCGGGACAGGAACAGCCGCAGCAGCGGATCGGGGTCGGTGAACCGCTCGCCGGTGTGCGGGTCGACCCCCTCCTTCACGAAGTTGGTGAACTCCCCGGTCTCCTGCGCCAGGAGCCGGCCGACGCGGTGGTCGACGTCGCGCAGCAGGACCGAGCGCGTGGTGGCGGCCACCGCGGTCAGCGCGACGGCCATCACCACGAGCAGCCACAGCAGGATGCGGACCCGGGCGGATATCCGGCGGCGCGGCGGCTCAGCCGTCGTCACCGGGTCCGTCGTCGCCGTCGTCGTCCCTGTCGCCTCGGCCCGCGTCGTCGTCCGCGTCGTCGTCGTTGTCATCGCCCGGAGATCTGTCGTCGCCCGGGGCGTTCCCGCGGACCGGCGGCGGGGACACCGTCTCGTCGCTCGGGGTGGGCCGGACGGTGGTGGGTGTGGCGGTGGGGGAGTCGCTCGGCAGCTCGACCTTGGGCGGAGCCTTGGGGGGAGCGGGGCTGTCCGTCAGCAGGTAGCTGGTCGCGGCGATGCCGAGCGGTATCGCCACGACGGCTGCCAGGGCCGCCATGCGGTGGGAGAAGACCATGCCGGCCATGCTGGACGACGCGCCCCCGCGTCCGGATGAGCCGCGGATGAGGAAACCTTCATGAACGGCCCCGAGGACGGGCCCGGGGCCCCGACGGCAGCCCTAGGAGTCGAGGCCGATCGCGAACGCCGCCTCCAGGTCGTGCTGGGAGTACGTGCGGAACGCCACGTGCGTGTCCGTCCCCTCGACGCCCGGGATCTTGCTGATCCGGCCGGGGATGACGTCCGCGAGGTCGTCGTGGCGCGGCACCCGCACCATCGCGATCAGGTCGTAGGTCCCGGTGACGGAGAAGACCTCGCTGACGGAGTCGAGCGCGGCGATCGACTCGGCGATCTCCGGAATCCGGTCCACGCTGGTCTTGATGAGCACGATCGCGGTGATCACGGCTGGCTGTCTCCCTCGATGGCCGGTGCGGTGCCTTTCACCTTAGCCCTCCGCGCGCGCCACACCCACGCGGAGAGGAACCCCAGCGAGAAGCCCACCAGGTGCGCGAGGTACGCCACTCCCGTCCCCTGGCCGTCCCGCCCCGCCGCCAGCCACTGCAGGGCCACCCAGAACGGCAGCACCAGCCAGGCGGGGAAGCGCAGCGGCAGGAAGAAGAGGAACGGGTAGATGCTGGTGACGCGGGCCCTGGGGAAGAGGTGCAGGAAGGCGCCGAGGACGGCGGAGATCGCCCCGGAGGCCCCGACGAGCGTCTGCTGGGAGTCCGCGTGCGCCGCCGCGTAGGCCAGCAGCGCCAGATAGCCGCAGCCGACGTAGAAGAGCGCGTACGTGAGATGCCCCATGCGCTCCTCCACCATCGCCCCGAAGACGAAGAGGAAGAGCATGTTGCCGAGCAGATGAATCCAGCTCCCGTGCACGAACAGAGCCGTGAACGGGCCGAGCGCTGCGCTCGGCACGCCGCCGAACAGCTCGGTGGGCACCACTCCCCACCGCTCGAAGTAGGCCTGCTGCGCGCCGAGCAGTTCGTCGCCGCGGCCGTAGGCGGGGTTCAGCCCCGAGACCGGGGAGATCAGGAAGACCAGGCAGCAGACGGCGATCAGTCCGTACGTCACCGGGGCGGCCCGGCCGCCGGACAGCCGGCTCGCCCGTGTACTCCATGCGTCGATCATGAACAGAGCATGACGTAACGGGCGCTACCCGCACAGACCGCCATGCCGGGGCGGACGCCGCCGCATGGCGCCCCTTACAGGCCTTAAGGTTGCGGGCAATACGCACCGCGGAAACCCGGACGAGTGCCACGCCACCGAGGAAAGCGATCAGCCACGATGACGGTTCCCCTGCCGACCGCCGCCACCCGATGGCGCTGCAAGCTGTGCGGCAATCTCACGCGTTTCGACGTGACCCGCAGCTCGAAGGTCGTCGAGTATGTGCATCTCGACCTCGCGGGGGAGCCGAACGTGGAGGAACGCGAGGTGGTCAGTGAGACCATCGAGTCGGTCCGCTGCCGCTGGTGCAACGCGGTGGATCAAGTGGAACTGGTGGACAGGCCGGGCACCGACTCCTGAGGGAGCGGGGCCCGCACGGCAAGTGGGGTGACGGATGGTGGAGAGCGCGGGCGGGGAGCCGGACGACGGCACCGCTGAGGTGCTCGACCGTCCGCTGCCGGACGGCGTGCGCCGACGCGTCGTCCGACTCGTCTCCGACGCCTTCGGCGGCCTGACCCTGGCCGAGCTGCCCGCCCAGCTCAGGCAGTACGCCCGCTTCACGCCGACCCGGCGCGCGAAGTTCGCGGGCAACGCCATGGCGGCAGCCCTGGAGAGCGACACCCTGTTCCGCCAGCGCATCGGCGAACGGCTCAGGGAGTCCCAGGCCGAGCTGACGGGCGCCCTGGACGCGGGCACCCCGCCGCCGGCCGCCGACCCCCTGGACGTGGCGGCGGCGGCCTACGTGCTGCGCCCCGCGGGCTGGGTGAAGCTGGTGACCGCCGCGGGCGAGGAGGCCCAGCGGGCCGACGCCGAGCGCGCGGACGACGAGACCAGGGCCGAGCTTGAGCGGCTCCGCGAGGAGCTGGCCGCCGCCCGCGGCCAGACCAAGGCCGAGACCGAGCGGCTGCGCGCCGAGCTCGACGCGGCGCGCAGGGAGGCCGAGTCCCTGCACCGCAAGCTGCGCGGGGCGCTCAGCGACGTCAAGCGCGGCGAGGCCGCGCTGCGCAAGGCCGCCGCTCGGACGGAGGCCGTCCGCGCCGAGGGCCAGGCCCAGGTGTCCGCCGCCGAGAGCGAGACCCGGCGGCTCAAGGCGAGGCTCGGCGAGACCGAGGCCGCCCTTGAGGCCAGCCGCAGGGCGGCGCGCGAGGGGCGCAGCGTCGAGGACATGCGGGTGCGGCTGCTGCTGGACACGGTCCTCGACGCGGCCCAGGGGCTCCGCCGCGAACTGGCCCTGCCGCCCGTCTCCGTGCGCCCCGCGGAGACCGTGGACGCCGTCGAGCCGGGCCGGATGTCGCCCAAGGACATCGCCGCCCGCGCCCTCTCCGAGAGCGACCCGGCGATCCTCGACCAGCTCCTCGCGCTGCCGCAGGCGCACCTGGTCGTCGACGGCTACAACGTCACCAAGACCGGCTATCCGACCATGCCGCTGGAGAAGCAGCGGCTGCGCCTCCTCGGCTCGCTCTCGCAGCTCGCCCTGCAGTCGGGCGCCGAGGTCACCTGCGTCTTCGACGGGGCGGAACTGGCCGCTCCCGTGCTGCTCGCGCCGCCGCGCGGGGTCAGGGTGCTCTTCTCCAAGCCGGGTGTGACCGCCGACGAGCTGATCCGCCAGCTCGTGCGCGCGGAGCCGCCCGGCAGGCCCGTGGTCGTCGTCTCGACCGACCGCGAGGTGGCCGACGGGATCGCCAAGGCCGGTGCGCGGCCGGTGGCTTCGGCGGTGCTCCTGAAGCGGCTTTCGCGGGGCTAAAGGGGCTTCCCGCAACTCCTGGGCCCTATGCCCGAATTGACGGCTCGTGGGCGCGACGTAGCGTCAGAAGATCATCACGGGCTGTGCGGCATCGGTAAAATATGCGCCCCGCAAGCGATTTTCTGCCCCGGTAATTTGAACTGATCACAAGAAGGTCACTAGGGTCTCGCCTCGAACCCTCGCTTAGTTGATCACCCATACGGGGTGGCGGCGATGGTGCCCGCCCACCGGGTCTCGGTAGGCGGCTGGAGGAAGAAGGAGCCGCCCGCGTGGCGTCCCACCGTCGTCCCAAGCAGCCGAGCCGCACCCGCGTGACCGTGCTCACCGCGACCGCCGCCGCTGCCGTGGCCCTCACCTCGCAGGGCGCCGCCCAGGCCGCACCGAAGCCGAGCAAGGACGAGGTCAAGTCCAAGGTCGACAAGCTCTACGAGGACGCGGGGCGGGCCACCGACAAGTACAACGGGGCCAAGGAGAAGCAGGAGAAGCTGGAGAAGCAGATCGACGCTCTCCAGGACAAGGTCGCCGACGGCCAGGAGGAGCTCAACGAGCTGCGCGACGGCCTCGGTTCGATGGCCAGCGCGCAGTACCGCTCCGGTGGCATCGACCCCTCCCTTCAGCTCTTCCTCTCCTCCGACCCGGACGACTACCTCGACAAGGCGTCCACCCTCGACCAGCTCAGCAGCCAGCAGGTCGACTCGCTCAAGAAGATCCAGAAGAAGCAGCGGGACCTCGCGCAGAAGCGCAAGGAGGCCGCGGGCAAGCTCGACGACCTCGCGGACACCCGCGAGGAGCTGGGCAAGAAGAAGCAGGAAGTCCAGGGCAAGCTCGGCGAGGCGCAGAAGCTCCTCAACACGCTGACCGCCAAGGAGAAGGCGGACCTGGCCGAGAAGGAGCAGAAGCGCGCGAGCCGCGCCGCCGACCAGCGCGCCGACCTCGGCGACGAGGCCCCCGCGTCCGGCCGCGGCGCCGCCGCCCTGAACGCCGCCGCCACGCAGCTCGGCAAGCCGTACGTCTCCGGCGGCACCGGCCCCAACTCCTACGACTGCTCCGGGCTCACCCAGTGGGCGTTCGCGCAGGCCGGTGTCTCCATCACGCGGACCACCTACACCCAGCAGAACGACGGCACGAGGATCGGCCGCGGCGAGCTGAAGCCCGGCGACCTGGTCTTCTTCAACAACCTCGCGCACGTCGGCTTCTACGCGGGCAACGGCCAGGTCCTGCACGCCCCGAAGCCGGGCGCCAACGTCCGCTACGAGTCGATGTCCTACCTCGGCACCTTCCAGTTCGGCGTCCGCGTCTGAACCACGGAGCCCGCCGGTACCGCCCGAACGGGCGAATTCCGGCACCTTCCGCTGACCCCGCGCCCCGCTGATGACCTGCGTCTGAAGCGGGGCGCGGGCGTTCGCGCACCCATCCGGGGCGTTGGTCCCGCGCCGGCCGCACGGCTACTGTCGGCGCGCATTCCCCCGCCAGAGCCGGGGGTCCTCCAGCGGAAGGGAGAGCGGCGCCCAGTGGGGTCCCACCGTCGTCCCGCACAGCCCGGCACCGACCGGAGCACGCGCGTCACCGTCCTCTCGGCGGCAGCGGCCACCGCCGCAGCCGCCCTGGCCGCCGCACCCGCGGGCGCGGCCCCCCAGGCAAGGCCCGACCGGCCCGACAGGCCCGCCGACACCCGGGCCGCGGTCGACCGGCTCTACGAGGAGGCCGAGCGGGCCACCGAGGCGTACAACGAAGCCGACGAGCGCACGGACGAGCTGCGCGCCCAGGCGAAGCGGGCCAAGGACAGCGTCGCCCGCGGCCAGGAGCGGATCAACGGCATGCGCGGCGAACTCGGCGCGCTGGCCCAGGCGCAGTACCGCGAGGGCGGCATCGCCCCCGCACTGCTGCTCATGCTCTCCTCCGACCCGGACGGCTACCTCGACCGGGCCGCCGTCCTCGACCGCGTCACCGTCCGGCAGGCCGGTGAACTCACCGACCTCCAGAAGGCCCAGCGCGGCCTCGCCCGCGAGCGCGCCGAGGCCGGGCGCAAGCTGGCAGAGCTGGAGAAGAGCCGCGCCACCGTCGCCCGCCACAAGCGCGCCGTCGAGCACAAGCTCGCCACGGCGAGACGGCTGCTCGACTCGCTCACCGGCAAGGAGCGCCGGGCCTACGACAGGGCCTCGCGCGGCGGCGGGCGCGGGGACCTCCCCGAGCCCGCGGGGACCGTGTCCTCGCGCGCCGCGGCGGCCCTCGCCGCCGCCAGGTCCGCGGTCGGCCGCCCGTACGTGTGGGGGGCCAACGGGCCCTCCGGCTTCGACTGCTCGGGCCTCACGCAGTGGTCGTACGCCCAGGCCGGGGTCGGACTGCCGCGCACCTCGCAGGCGCAGCGGTACGCCGGACGGCAGGTCTCCCTCTCCGATGTGCGGCCCGGTGACCTCGTCGCCTACCGCGACGACGCGAGCCACATCGGGATGTACGCCGGCGACGGCCAGGTGGTGCACGCCCCCTACCCCGGAGCGCCCGTCCGCTACGACCCGGTCGGCATGATGCCGGTCTCCTCCGTGACCCGTATCTGACCGCCCACCCGCCGGACCGGCCCCGTACGATCGGGAAGGTGGCTGGTCACAGGCGTGGGTCGGGAGCGGTGGCGCTGTGCGTCGCGCTCTGCCTCGCCCTGCTCGCCGGATGCGGCGGCGACCCGGTCCCCGACTCCGCCGCGGGCGAGGTGCGCAGGCTCCTGGAGCGCCGGGCACACGCCGTCCTGGAACGGGACGCGAAGGCGTACGAGCGCACCGAGCGGAGCACGGCGGGCGGGCGCGCCCCCACCGACCTCTTCGCCCACGTCCGCGACGTGCCGCTCGACGCGTGGGAGTACCGCCTGACCGGCCTCGACCGCTCGGGCGCGAGGGCCACCGCGCGTGCCGAACTCAGCTACCGCGTCAAGGGCTACGACCGCGCCCCGCGCACCGCGGAGCGCACGCTCGCCCTGGAGCGGCACGGCGGGCGGTGGTACGTCACGTCGGAGCGGCCCGCGCGGAAGGCGGGCCAGCAGCTCTGGGACCAGGGCCCGGTGCGGGCCGAGCGGGGCAGGCACAGCCTCGTGCTCGGGGTCGGGCAGAGCGCGGCGGACCGGCGCGCCTACCGCGACCTCGCCGAGCGGGCGGTGCCCGCGGTGGACGCGGCGTGGCGGGGGAAGTGGCCGGGCAAGGTCGTCGTCCTCGTACCGCGCACGCTGGACGGCATGGCGGGCCTCCTGGGGGCGCCCGCCGCCGGGTACCGGGGGATCGCGGCGGTCACCACCGGCGAGGCGGGCGGCTCGGGGCGGGCCCCCGCCGACCGCGTCATCGTCAACCCCGAGGCGTACGGCGTCCTCGGCGACTTCGGCAAGCAGGTCGTCATGACCCACGAGACGGTCCACGTGGCGACCCGCTCCCGCACCTCGCGGGCCACCCCGCTCTGGCTCTCCGAGGGCTTCGCGGACTGGGTGGCCTACCGCGGCACGGGACGCACGGCGGAGCGGGCCGCGCCCGAACTGCGGCGCGCGGTCCGGGGCGGACGGCTGCCCGCCCGGCTGCCCGACGACGCGGACTTCGGCTTCGGCGGCCGTGCCGAACGGCTCGCCGCGGCCTACGAGGGCGCGTGGCTGGCCTGCCGGATGATCGCGGAGCAGTGGGGCGAGCGGGAACTGGGCGCGTTCTACCGGGCGGTGGGCGGCCATGACGACCGGGCCGGGGCGGTCGAGGACGCGCTGCGGGACGTGCTGGACACCACTCCCGGGGAGTTCACGGCGCGCTGGCGCACGTATCTCCGCTCCGAGCTGGGCTGACCGTGTTCCGCACCGGCTCGCCGGCGCACCGGCGCCACAGGTTCCGGCAGGCGAGCAGGGCCGCCGCGACCAGCAGGCCGTTGCGTACGAGGAGCAGGGCCACGCCCAGCGGATCACCGGCCACCACGTGCGAGAACCAGACGGGGAACTCCAGGAACGTCACGAACGTGGCGACGAGGACGAGCCGGACGGGGAGCTCCATGCCGCTCGTGCGGAACGCCAGGCAGACGGCGCCGGCGCCGACCAGCCAGAGCATGTACTGCGGGCTGATCACCCGGCTCGTGGCGGTGAACAGCAGCACGGCCACGAAGGCCGCGTCCGCGAGCGTGTCCGCCGACCGGGCGTGGGACCGCAGGCGCCAGAGCAGGAGCCAGCCGAGCGCGGCCAGGGTCAGCGCCTGCGCCGCCGTGCTGACCAGCGGGACGTAGGGGCCGAGGAACTCCACCGAGCCGTAGTTGAGCCGGACCTCGCCCCGCCAGCCGAGGTGGCGCCCCACGTGGAAGGCGAGGGCGCCGAGCGACTCCACCTCCGTGCCCCGGTCGCGCTGGAACGTCAGGAACGCGAGCGCCCCCGGCATCGCCACCACGGCGACCAGCGTGACGCCGAGGACCGTGACCGCGGCCGCCGTCCACGACCGCAGGGTGGCCCGCCCGCGCGGGGTGCCCACGAGCAGCAGCAGGGGCCAGACCTTCAGGAGCGCGCCGAGCCCCGCGAGCGCTCCCAGGGCGCGCGGGCGCCGGGCCCCGGCGAGCAGCGCGGCGACCGCGACGGCGGTCACGAGGATGTCGTAGCGGGCGTACGCGGTCGGCCCGAGCAGCGGCACTCCCGCCGTCCACACCACGAGGCCGCGCGGTGACCTGCCGGGCCGCCGCGCCGCGTACCAAAGGAGCGCGAGGACGGCGGCGTCGGCGAGGAGGGCCAGGGCGAAGAAGGCCGGGGCGTAGCCGAGGAAGGGCAGCAGGGCGGGGGAGAGGACCGCGAGGGCGGCGCCGGGCGGGTACTGCCAGGTGACGTCGTCGAGGGGGAAGGTGCCGGTGCGCAGGATCTCGTACCAGCCCTGGTAGATGACCGAGACGTCACTGGTCACGTCGGGCCCGGGGGCGGTGACCACATGGAAGACGCAGAGCAGCAGCACGGCCCTGGTGAGGACCCAGAAGACCATGATGCGCGCCATGCGTGCGCCCCGTCCCTTTTGACTGTTTTGCATATCTATCCGCCGGGGTCATGATGCCGGGTGGGCCGGGGGGAGGGCGAAGAGGCGGGGCCGTGCGCCCCTTCGGTACTGTCGACCGCGATGCACAAGACCCTGATCGTCACGAACGACTTCCCGCCCAGGCCCGGTGGCATCCAGGCGTTCCTGCACAACATGGCGCTGCGCCTGGACCCCGAGCGGATCGTCGTCTACGCCTCCACGTGGAAGCGCGGCCGCGAGGGCGCGGAGGCCACCGCCGCCTTCGACGCCGAACAGCCCTTCCAGGTCGTACGCGACCCCACGACGATGCTGCTCCCGACCCCGCGGGTCACCCGGCGCGCGGTCTCGCTGCTCCGGGAACACGGGTGCACGTCGGTGTGGTTCGGGGCGGCGGCGCCGCTGGGGCTCATGGGCTTTGCGCTGCGCAAGGCGGGCGCCACGCGGCTGGTCGCCACCACGCACGGCCACGAGGCGGGCTGGGCGCAGCTTCCCGCCTCGCGGCAACTGCTGCGGCGGATCGGCGAGTCGACGGACACGGTCACCTATCTCGGCGAGTACACCCGGTCCCGCGTCGCCGCCGCGCTGACGCCCGCCGCGGCGGGGCGGATGGTGCAACTGCCGCCCGGCGTCGACGAGAAGACCTTCCACCCCGGTTCGGGCGGCGACGAGGTGCGGGCCAGGCTCGGCCTGACCGACCGCCCCGTGGTCGTCTGCGTCTCCCGGCTGGTGCCGCGCAAGGGCCAGGACACCCTGATCTCCGCCATGCCCTCGATCCTGAGGCGGTCGCCGGACGCCGTCCTGCTGATCGTCGGGGGCGGCCCCTACGAGGCGGACCTCCGCAAGCTCGCGGCCGACACGGGGGTCGCCGGCTCCGTCCGCTTCACCGGGGCGGTCCCGTGGTCGGAACTCCCCGCGCACTACGGCGCGGGCGACGTCTTCGCCATGCCGTGCAGGACGCGGCGCGGGGGCCTGGACGTGGAGGGCCTGGGGATCGTCTACCTGGAGGCTTCGGCCACGGGTCTGCCGGTGGTCGCCGGCGACTCCGGCGGCGCCCCCGATGCCGTCCTCGACGGGGAGACGGGCTGGGTCGTCCGGGGCGGCGCCCCCGAGGAGGCGGCGGACCGCATCTCCACGCTCCTGGCCGACCCCGAACTCCGCTCCCGCATGGGCTCGCGGGGGCGCGCCTGGGTGGAGGAACGCTGGCGCTGGGACCTCCTGGCGGAGAGGCTGCGGGACCTTCTGTAACGTCTGCCGGCCGGGGGCCTGAGCGGGTAGGCGTCTGCCGGCCGGGGGCCTGAGCGGGTAGGCGTCTGCCGGCCGGGGGGCCTTGAGCGGGTAGGCGCCTACTGGCCTGCCACCGGAGCTTGTTGGCGGCTGCCTGCCGTCGTGGGCTCGGCGCGCAGTTCCCCGCGCCCCTGACGGGGCGCCGCCCAGGGCCTGGTCAGGGGCGCGGGGAACTGCGCGAGCGGCCACGACGAGACGGGAAGTCGCGAAGAGGCACGACCCCACGCCCGGTGGGCGAGTGGGCGCAGGGACCGCCCACGCTAGCCGCGGTAGATCGCCTCGATCTCGTCCGCGTAGTCCTTCGCCACCACGTTCCGCTTCAGCTTCAGGGACGGCGTCAGATGCCCCGACTCCTCCGTGAACTGCGAGGAGAGGACCCGGAACTTCCGTACGGACTCCGCCTTGGAGACCGCCGCGTTGCCGTCGTCCACCGCGCTCTGGATCGCCGCGAGGAGATCCGCGTCGTCACGGAGAGAGGCCGCGGAGGACCCCGCGGGCTTCCCGTGCTCCGCGGCCCACCGGCCGAGGAACTCGTCGTCGACGGTGACGAGCGCGCCCACGAAGGGCCGCCCGTCGCCCAAGACCATGCACTCGGCGACGAGCGCGTGCGCGCGGATGCGGTCCTCGATCACCGCGGGGGCGACGTTCTTGCCGCCCGCCGTCACGATGATCTCCTTCTTGCGCCCGGTGATCCGCAGATACCCGTCCTCGTCGAGCGTGCCGATGTCCCCCGTGTGGAACCAGCCGTCGGCGAGCGCCTCCTCCGTGGCGCCCTCGTTGTTCCAGTACCGCGCGAACAGGTGCTCGCCGTGGAGCAGGACCTCGCCGTCGTCCGCGATCCGCACGACGGAGCCCGGCAGCGGCTGCCCGACCGTGCCGATCTTCTGCCGGTCCCACGGGTTGAAGGCGGTGGCCGCGCAGGACTCGGTGAGGCCGTAGCCCTCCAGGACGGTGAAGCCGATGCCGCGGAAGAAATGGCCGAGCCGCTCGCCGAGCGGGGCCCCGCCGGAGATCGCGTACTCGCCGCGCCCGCCGAGGACCGCGCGCAGCTTGCTGAAGACCAGCTTGTCGAAGACCAGGTGCTTGATCTTCAGACCGATGGACGGGCCCGCGGCGGTGTCGAGCGCCCGGCTGTACGCGATGGCCGTGTCCGCGGCCTTGTCGAAGATCTTGCCCTTGCCGTCGGCCTGCGCCTTGGCGCGCGCCGAGTTGTAGACCTTCTCGAAGACGCGCGGGACGCCGAGGATCATGGTCGGCCGGAAGGAGGCCAGCTCGTCCGTGAGGTTCTTGACGTCGGGCGCGTGGCCCAGCTTGATCGGCGCCATCAGCGCGGCGACCTCGACCAGGCGCCCGAAGACGTGCGCCACCGGCAGGAAGAGCAGGACCGAGCACTCGCCCGTGCGGAACAGCGGCTTCAGGCGCTCCACCACGTTGCCGCACTCCGCGAAGAAGCTGCGGTGGGTCAGCACGCAGCCCTTGGGGCGGCCGGTGGTGCCCGAGGTGTAGACGATGGTCGCCGGGTCGTCGGCCCCGGCGGCGGCACAGCGCTCGTCGACGGTCGCGTCCGTCACGTCGGCGCCCGCGCGCCGCAGCTCCTCCACACCGCCCGCGTCGATCTGCCAGACGCTGTCGAGGGCCGGCAGCGCCTCGCGCACGGACTCCACGGCGGCGGCGTGCGCGTCCAGCTCGACGACACAGGCCACGGCGCCCGAGTCACCGAGAATCCACTGGATCTGCTCGGCCGAGCTGGTCTCGTAGACCGGCACGGTCACCGCGCCCGCGCTCCAGATGGCGAAGTCGAGGAGGGTCCACTCGTACCGGGTGCGGGACATCAGGCCGACGCGGTCGCCCGCGCGCACCCCGGAGGCGATGAGGCCCTTGGCGGTGGCGCGCACCTCGGCGAGGAAGGTCTTGGCGTCGACGTCCTGCCAGCGTCCGTCGACCTTGCGGCCGATGACGGCGACATCCGGATGCTGCGCGGCGTTTCTGCGGACGATATCGGTCAGATTGCCGTCCGCAGGGACCTCGTACAGGGCCGGAAGGCTGAACTCGCGCAAGACTGCTGCTCCTACATAGGGCACCGGCGCCACGACGTCGTGCTGCGACGGTGCGGTCCAAGATCGGGCAGGTGCTCAGTCGAAGTGGGGGGGCCGAGCACTACTGGACTGCCCGGATGTTACCCATGGGTATGGCTTGTCCGGTAGGGGGGCGGGCCCAGATGTTCGGTGCGTCACACGCCGTCGTGGTCTGCGTCGCACAGTACGCCACCGTCTTCCCGACTCGGAAGTAACCGCAGGTCCGGCCGTGTGACCGGGGCCTCTATCGGCCACGGCGCGGCGGACTTAGGGTGATCGGCATGCCAGCTTTCCGGGTCAACGTGGTCAGTGACGTGCACGGCAACGCGGAGGCCCTCGCCCGCGCGGGCGAGGGCGCCGACGCGCTGGTCTGCCTCGGCGACCTCGTCCTCTTCCTCGACTACGCCGATCACTCGCGCGGCATCTTCCCCGACCTCTTCGGCGCGGAGAACGCCTCCCGGCTCGTGGAGCTGCGCACCGCCCGCCGCTTCGACGAGGCCAAGGAGCTGGGCAGGCGGCTCTGGGCGGGCGTCGACCACCGCCCGGCGATCGAGCGCGCGGTCCGCAAGCAGTACGCCGAGCTGTTCGCCGCCTTCCCCACACCGACGTACGCCACGTACGGGAACGTCGACATGCCGGCCCTCTGGCCCGAATACGCGGGTCCGGGCACCACCGTCCTGGACGGCGAGCGGATCGAGATCGGCGGTCGCGTCTTCGGCTTCGTCGGCGGCGGCCTGCGCACCCCGATGCGGACGCCCTACGAGATCGGCGACGAGGAGTACGCCGCCAAGATCGAGGCGGTCGGCGAGGTCGACGTCCTGTGCACGCACATCCCGCCGGACCTGCCCGAACTGCTCTACGACACCGTGGCCCGCCGCTTCGAGCGCGGCAGCCGGGCGCTGCTCGACGCGATCCGCAGGACCCGGCCGCGGTACGCGCTCTTCGGCCACGTCCATCAGCCGCTGGTCCGGCGCATGCGCGTCGGCGCCACGGAGTGCGTGAACGTCGGGCACTTCGCCGGGTCGGGCAGGCCCTGGGCCCTGGAGTGGTGAGCGCGGGGCGCGCGGTAGCCTTCACGCGGTAGACACCACCTCGGGCACCCCCCGTACCGGACCGCATCTGGAGGAGCCACGGCCATGGCCGAACACACCAGCTCGAGCATCACGATCGAGGCGGCACCGGCCGAGGTCATGGGGGTGATCGCCGACTTCGAGCGGTACCCCGACTGGACGGGCGAGGTGAAGGAGGCCGAGGTCCTGGCCACCGACGAGCAGGGCCGCGCCAAGGAGGTCCGCCTCGTCATGGACGCGGGCGCGATCAAGGACGACCAGACGCTCGGCTACACCTGGACCGGCGACGACGAGGTGAGCTGGACCCTCGTCAAGTCGCAGATGCTGCGCTCCCTCGACGGCTCCTACCTCCTGAAGCCCGCCGGTTCGGGCACGCAGGTCACCTACCGGCTGACCGTGGACGTCAAGATCCCCATGCTCGGTATGATCAAGCGCAAGGCAGAGAAGGTCATCATCGACCGGGCCCTCGCGGGGCTGAAGAAGAGGGTGGAGTCCGGGAAGTAGGCCCGGCCGGTCCGCGACCGCCCGGTCCCCGGGCGGCCGGAGGGGCTGAGGCCGCCGCTCCGCCCTGACGTACCGTTCACCCCCATGCGCACCCTTCTCGTCACCGGCCCCGGCGGCTCCGGGCGGACCACCGTCGCCGCCGCCGCCGCGCTCGCCTCGGCGGCGGCCGGGCAGCGGGTCCTCGTGCTCTCCGCCGACCGCGGGGACACGCTCGGGACGGTCCTCGGCGGGCCCGACGCGCACCCCGGGCTCACCGCGTGGCGCCTCGCCCCCGACGACCGCTTCCGGGACGACCTGCTGACCCTGCAGGAACGTGCCGCCCCCGCGTTCGAGCTGCTCGGCGCCGAGCGGATCGACGGCGACGAGCTGACCCCGCTGCCCGGAGCCGAGGAGCTTGCCCTGCTGCGCGCCCTGCGCGACGCCGCGCGCGCGGACACGTACGACACCGTGGTCGTCGATCTGCCGCCCGCCCCCAAGGCCCTGGCCGTCCTCGCCCTGCCGGAACAGCTCCGCCGCTACCTGCGCAGGCTGCTGCCGCCCGAGCGGCAGGCCGCCCGCGCCCTGCGCCCCGTGCTCGGCCGCCTCGCGGGCGTCCCCATGCCCGCGGCCCTCCTGTACGAGACCGCCGCCCGCTGGGAGAGCGAGCTCGCCGCCGCCCAGGCCGTGATCGAGGACCCCGCCACCACCGTCCGCCTGGTCGCCGAGCCGGGGCCCGCGGGCGCCGGCGCCGTCGCGGAGACCACCACCGGACTCGCCCTCTACGGGCTGCGCACCGACCTCCTCCTCGCCAACCGGGTCCTGCCCGACGCCTCCGCCGACACCTGGCTCGCCGCCCTCCGCGCCCAGCAGGACAAGACGCTGGCCGAGTGGGAGACCACGTACGGCCACGTCCGCAGGGTCCGCCACCTGGGCCGCGACCCGCGCGGCGCCGACGACCTCGCCGCCCTCGGCGTGCCCGCGCCGGCCGAGGCCGCCGCTCCCGCCGAGTGGCCCGTCACCCGCACCACCGCCGACGACGGCGGCGACACCTACGTCTGGCACATCCCCCTGCCCGGCGCCGTGCGCGAGCAGCTCGGCCTGGTCCGGCGCGGCGACAGCCTCGTCGTCACCGCGGGCCCCTTCCGCCGCGTCCTGACCCTCCCGTCCGCGCTGCGCCGCTGCACCGTCGCGGGCGCCGGGCTGCGCGAGGGCGAGCTGCGGGTGCGCTTCACGCCGGACCCGGACCTGTGGCCGCGCGGACGGTGAACGGGCTACGGCCATTCGGGTAACGTCGAGTGGTATGAGCGATGCCACGGAGCGCGAAGCCCCCGAAGTCGACGCCGACGCCTGGGCGAAGGCGTGTGCCGAGGACCTGGCGGCGGAGAAGGCCCGCCGCCGCGAGCAGTACGGACAGCCGCCGGGCTCGGCGGCCGAGGAGCTGCGCAAGCTGGTCGACGCCGTCTCGGAGAAGCTCTCCGGGCTCCAGGCGCCGCTGCTCGGCGCGGTTGCCCAGGGCGCCGTCGAGCAGACCCTGAAGCAGGTCGTCAGGGAGGCGAAGGCCGTCGTCGAACCGGTCATCGAGCGCAACCCCGACGTCTTCGACCACCTCGCCGCGGCCGGCTCCGAACTGCTCGCCGCCTACCGCTCGGCGGCCGGCGGCCAGGAGGGGCGCTGGACCCGCGGCGGCGCGCGAGGGACCACCGGCGACCCGGCGCCCGGCGGGGACCGCGGGAACGAGGGGCCGCCGGCAGGCGAACACATCGATCTGGACTGACCCCCCTCGGGTACGGTGGGCCGTAGCGGGGCTCGATCGAACTGAGGGATTCATGGGACTCACCATCGGCGTCGACATCGGCGGCACCAAGATCGCGGCCGGAGTGGTCGACGAGGAAGGCAACATCCTCTCGACGTTCAAGGTGCCGACCCCTGGTACGTCCGAGGCCATCGTCGACGCGATCGCCTCCGCCGTGGAGGGCGCGCGGGCCGGTCACGAGATCGTCGGCGTCGGCATCGGCGCCGCCGGGTACGTCAACCGCCAGCGCTCCACGGTCTACTTCGCGCCCAACATCGACTGGCGGCAGGAGCCGCTCAAGGACGAGGTCGAGAAGCGCGTCGGGCTCCCGGTCGTCGTGGAGAACGACGCCAACGCCGCGGCCTGGGGCGAGTACAAGTTCGGCGGCGGCAAGGGCCACCGCAACGTCATCTGCATCACCCTCGGCACCGGCCTCGGCGGCGGCATCATCATCGGCAACAAGCTGCGCCGCGGCCACTTCGGCGTGGCCGCCGAGTTCGGCCACATCCGCATGGTCCCGGACGGCCTGCTCTGCGGCTGCGGCAGCCAGGGCTGCTGGGAGCAGTACGCCTCGGGCCGCGCCCTCGTGCGGTACGCCCGCCAGCGGGCCAACGCCACCCCCGAGCGCGCCGAGTACCTCCTGTCGCTCGGCGACGGCAGCCCCGAGGGCATCGAGGGCAAGCACATCTCGATGGCCGCGCGGCAGGGCGACGCGGTCGCCATCGACTCCTACCGCGAGCTGGCCCGCTGGGCGGGCGCCGGCCTCGCCGACCTGGCGTCGCTGTTCGACCCGTCCGCGTTCATCGTCGGCGGCGGCCTCTCGGACGAGGGCGACCTGGTCCTCGACCCGATCCGCAAGTCCTTCAAGCGCTGGCTCGTCGGGGCCGCCTGGCGCCCCCAGGCCGAGGTCATCGCCGCCCGGCTCGGCAACAAGGCGGGCCTGGTGGGCGCCGCCGACCTGGCGCGGGAGCCCGACCCCGTCATGTGAGACCCGGTTCATCCGACCGTGCCCGCCGTGCCCCGCGAGGGAGCGGCGGGCACTGTCGTATCTTGATCGCCATGTCGACGAGTCCGCTGGCCGCACTCCCCAACTCCCGCACCGAAGAGGACGGTTCGGCCGTCATCCGGGTGCTCAGCTACAACATCCGCTCGATGCGGGACGACACCGACGCGCTCGCCCGCGTGATCGCCGCCTGCGCGCCCGACCTCGTCCTGGTCCAGGAGGCGCCCCGGTTCTTCCGCTGGCGCAAGAAGCTCGCCCGCCTCGCGCGCGCCGCCGACCTGGTGATCCTCTCCGGCGGCGGTACGGCGGCGGGCCCCGCGCTGCTCTGCTCGCTGCGGGCCACCGTCGAGCGGACCGAGGACGTCCTGCTTCCGCTCACCCCCGGCCTGCACCGGCGCGGCTTCGCGACCGCCGTCGTCCGCTTCGGGCGCGCCAGGCTGGGCGTGCTGAGCTGCCACCTGAGTCTCCAGGCCGAGGAGCGGTACGCGCAGGGCGGGCTGCTGCTCGACCGGCTCGCGGGGCTCGGCGCCGAGCACGCGGTCGCGGGCGGCGACCTCAACGAGCGGCCGCGGGGGCGGACCTTCCGCAGGCTCACCGAGACCCTCCAGGACTGCTGGGCCACCCGCCCCTGGGGCGGCGAGCACACCTCCACGCCCGGCGACCCCCACCAGCGCATCGACGCCATCCTCGCCACCCCGGGCATCGAGGTGCTCGGCTGCGGGGTGCCGGCGGGGCTGCCCGGCGTGACGGAGGCAGACCTGAGGGCGGCCACGGACCACCTGCCGGTCCTTGCCGCCCTCAGGGTCCCCGCGTCCCCCGCGGCCCCCGGCCGGTGACCCCTGGGGCCCCCGGGGGCGCGGAGGAGGGGTCAGACGACCGCGCCGCGCCCCGGGTCGTCGTCGTCCTCGTCGCCCGCGTTCATCCGCATGACGAGGGTGGCGAAGCCGCCGAGGAAGCCGCCGATGCCGAGCGTGGTCAGCCACCACGTCATCTGCCAGCCGAAGAGCACGGCGAGCAGGATCAGCAGCGGGCCGCCGAGCACCGCGAGCCAGGCGAACTTGGCCGTCACGTCGGCCTCGGGCAGCGGCGGCGGCTCCGGCGGCACGAAGTGGCCCTCGTCGCCCGCGTCGAAGTCGTCCTCGGAGGGCTCGGGGGTGGTGTAGTCCCGGGGGCCGCCGACGCCCGGGGCGAAGGAGACGGAGCTGCCGAGCGGCTTGTCGGCGCCCGGTTCCGCGGTCTCCGCCTTGCTGCCGGGGTCCGGCTTCGTGCCCGGCTCGGCGGGGTCCGTGCCGGGGACGGGCCGCGCGGGAGCCGGCCCGTTCGACTCCGGCTCCAGGAGGGCCAGGTCCTCCACGGACTTGAAGGGCTTGGCGCCGGGCGGGTCCGCGGGCTCCTCGCCGTACCCCGCGACGATCGCCTGCCAGGCGGCCTCCTCGTCGATCGGGACGCCGCCGTCCGGCGGCGTCTTGCCGTCCAGCGCTGCCTTGCCGTCCCGCGATGTCCTGCCGTCCAGCGGAACCGTGCCGTCCGGCGGCACCCCGTCGCGGGGCACCTTGGTCTCCTCGGGCTCCTCGCGGCTCTCCTCGCGGTCAGCCTCGTGCTCAGCCACCGGTGGCCGTCCCTTCCTTGCCGACGCTGGGGGCGAGCCGGCTGATGAAGGCATGACTCGCCTCGAAGATCCGGTCCGCGTCATGGTCCAACGTCGCCACGTGGTAGCTCTGTTCCAGCAGGACCTCCGTGACGTCCGTGGACGAGACGCGGCCGAGGACGCGGGCGGAGTCGGCGGCGGGCACCACGTGGTCCCTGGGGCTGTGGAGCAGCAGCAAGGGCTGGGTCACTTGCGGCAGTTCGCCGTCGACGAGGCGGAAGAACGTGCGCATGGAGTGCGCGGCGCGCAGCGGGACCCGGTCGTAACCGATCTCGACCGAGCCCTCCTTGGCGATGTCGCTGGCGATGCCCTTCGTGGTCCGCACGAGGTGCCGGACGACCGGCAGCGCGTACGGCGCGAGGCCGTGCAGTTTGTTCGCCGGGTTGACCAGGACCAGGCCCGCGACCGCGTCGCCGTGCTTCGCGGCCAGGCGCAGCGACAGCGTACCGCCCATGGAGAGGCCGAAGACGAAGACCCGCGCGCACCGGTCGAGGAGGCCGCGCAGCTCGCGGTCGACCTCCGCGTACCAGTCCTGCCAGCCGGTGACCTGCAAGTCCTCCCAGCGGGTGCCGTGTCCGGGCAGGAGCGGCAGCGAGACGGTCAGACCGCGCTCCGCCAGGAACTCGGCCCAGGGGCGCAGCGACTGCGGGGTTCCGGTGAAGCCGTGGCAGAGCAGGACGCCGACCTCGCCGCCTTCGTGGCGGTACGGCTCGGCTCCGGGGAGGACCGGCACCTTCGGTCTCCTTCATGAGCGTGAGATGGGGGAGTACTTCACCGTACGCGACCGGACTGACACCGGCCAGGGTCGTCGGGCCCATTGACCGCACACCGGGTTAAGGTCTGATCCACAGAAACAGGAGGCACTCGGTTTGATCTACGGCGCAATGAAGGTTGCCATCGGGGGGCCGCTGAAGCTCGGCTTCAGGCCCTGGGTGGAGGGCCTTGAGAACGTCCCCGCCGAGGGGCCCGCCATCCTGGCGAGCAACCACCTCTCGTTCTCGGACTCCTTCTTCCTCCCCGCGGTCCTCGACCGCAAGGTCACCTTCATCGCCAAGGCGGAGTACTTCACCTCGCCCGGAGTGAAGGGCAAGCTCACCGCCGCCTTCTTCAAGGGCGTCGGCCAGCTCCCCGTGGACCGCTCCGGCGGTCGCGGCGCGGGCGAGGCGGCCATCAGGAGCGGCATCGAGGTCCTGGAGCGCGGTGAGCTCTTCGGCATCTACCCCGAGGGCACGCGCTCGCCCGACGGGCGCCTCTACCGCGGCAAGCCCGGCGGCCTCGCGCGCGTGGCGCTCGCCACCGGGGCGCCCGTGATCCCCGTGGCGATGATCGACACCGAGAAGATCCAGCCGCCGGGCAAGGTGATGCCGAAGCTGATGCGGCCCGGCATCCGCATCGGCGAGCCGCTGGACTTCCGGCGCTACCAGGGCATGGAGCAGGACCGCTTCGTGCTGCGGGCGCTGACCGACGAGGTCATGTACGAGATCATGAAGCTCTCGGGCCAGGAGTACGTCGACATGTACGCGACGGCCGCCAAGCGCCAGATCTCCGAGGCCGCGAAGGCCGCGAAGGCGAGCGAGAAGTCGGCCGAGAAGGAACGGCCGGCGTCCTAGCCGCGTCCGTTCAGGGGCGGGGCACGGTCGGCGGGGCACGGCCGGCGGGGGCGGAGCGTGGGGGGACGGGACGTGGCACGTCGCGAGAAGGTCATGAGGATGTCGGTCGAGCAGCCGCTCTGGCGCGCGCTCACCGGCTACCGCGTCCTGACCATGCTGTACGCGATCGGACTGTTCTGGACGGCGCACGAGGAGCTCGAACACCCCTGGGTGGCCGTCTCCTACTTCGCGGTGCTCGCCGCCTGGACGCTCGGCACGCTGCCCCGCGTCGCGAACGCCGCGAGCTGCACCCGGGGCTTCCTCGTCTGCGACCTGACCGTCGCCCTCGTCGGCATCCTGCTGACGCCGCTCGCCGACTCGCACGAGCGGATCGTCAACGGCGGCCCGACGCTGCCCTCCATATGGACCGCCGGTGCCGTCCTGGCGTACGCGATCAAGGGCGGCTGGCGCTGGGCGGCCTTCGCTTCGCTGCTCGTGGGCGTCGCCAACGTGGTGCAGCGCGGGGCGTTCAGCCGCGACACGGTCCACAACGTCGTCCTGGTCTGCATCGCCTCCATCGCCATCGGCTACGTGGTGGAGGTGGCCCGCGCCTCCGAGCGCACCCTCGCCCGCGCTCTGGAGATCGAGGCGGCGACCCGCGAGCGCGAACGGCTCGCCCGCGACATCCACGACAGCGTCCTGCAGGTCCTCGCCATGGTGCAGCGGCGCGGCACCGCCATCGGCGGCGAGGCCGCGGAGCTGGGCCGCCTCGCGGGCGAGCAGGAGGTGGCGCTGCGCAGCCTGGTCGCCGGCGGCCTGGTGCCCGCCTCGCACGCGTCGGAGGACGCCTCGCGCGGCGCCCTGGTCCGCGCGGTCGAGGTGCCGGACGAGGAGGCGGCCGGCGCGGCGCCCCGCGATCTGCGCCCGCTCCTCGCCGTGCACGCGGGGTCGCGCGTGACGCTCTCCGAGCCGGGCGCCCCGGTGCGGCTCCCGCCGCACGCGGCGGGGGAGCTGGCGGCCGCCGTCGGCGCCGCGCTGGACAACGTGCGCGGCCACGCGGGGCCCGGTGCGCACGCCTGGATCCTGGTCGAGGACGAGCCGGACGAGGTGATCGTCACCGTACGGGACGACGGTCCCGGCATCCCCGAGGGCCGTCTCGCGGAGGCCGAGGGGGAGGGCCGCCTCGGCGTCGCCCAGTCGATCCGCGGGCGGCTGCGGGACATCGGGGGCACCGCCGAGCTGATCTCGGTGCCGGGCCAGGGCACGGAAGTGGAGATGAGGGTCCCGCGCTGAGCGGCGCGGGGCGGCACGAACACGGGGGAAGGCGAAGGACACGATGAGCGAACAGCGACAGCAGCGGCTGCGGGAACCGGCCACGGAGACCCGGGGCACGACGGGCGTCACAGACGCCACGGACACCCCCGGCGTCACCGATGCCGGGGACGGCGCACCGGAGCCGGGGCACGGCGACGCGGCGGCCCGCATCAGGGTCATGGTCGTCGACGACCACCCGATGTGGCGGGACGCGGTCGCCCGGGACCTGGCGGAGGCGGGCCTCGACGTGGTGGCCACGGCGGGCGACGGCGAGCAGGCGGTGCGCCGGGCCGGGGCCACGGCCCCCGACGTCCTGGTCCTCGACCTGAACCTGCCGCTCAAGCCGGGCGTCCAGGTCTGCAAGGAGCTGGTCGCTTCCCTCCCCGCGCTGCGCGTCCTGGTGCTCTCCGCGAGCGGCGAGCACGCCGACGTCCTGGAGGCGGTCAAGTCCGGCGCCACGGGCTACCTGCTGAAGTCCGCCTCCACGGAGGAGCTGACCGACGCCGTGCGCCGCACGGCCGTCGGTGACGCGGTCTTCACGCCCGGCCTCGCCGGACTCGTCCTCGGCGAGTACCGCAGGCTGGCGACCGAGCCCGCCGCGGGCGCCCCCGACGACCCGAAGGCCCCGCGGCTCACCGACCGCGAGACGGAGGTCCTGCGCCTGGTCGCCAAGGGCCTGAGCTACAAGCAGATCGCCGAACGCCTCGTCATCTCGCACCGCACCGTGCAGAACCACGTCCAGAACACCCTGGGCAAGCTCCAGCTCCACAACAGGGTGGAGCTCGTGCGGTACGCGATCGAGCGGGGCATCGACAGGGCCGACGACGCGTGACCCTCGTACGCATGACCCCTCGTACGAGTGAATGCCCGTGATCAACTCCTCTGTCCCGAAAGGGAATTGACCGTCCGCACCGTCCCGGAGTGACCTGGATCACCATTAGCGTGACCCGCGTCAGGTCACTGCGGCGAAGGGACGGTTCCATGGGGGCCAAGAAAATCGGAGTACTGACCGGAGGCGGCGACTGCCCCGGGCTCAACGCCGTCATCCGGGGCGTCGTCCGCAAGGGCGTGCAGGAGTACGACTACGACTTCGTCGGCTTCCGGGACGGCTGGCGCGGTCCCCTGGAGGGCGACACCGTCCGGCTCGACATCCCCGCGGTCCGCGGCATCCTGCCGCGCGGCGGCACCATCCTCGGCTCCTCGCGCACCAACCCCCTCAAGGAGGAGCACGGGGTGCGCCGCATCAAGGACACCCTCGCCAAGGAGGAGGTCGACTCCCTCATCGCGATCGGCGGCGAGGACACGCTCGGCGTCGCCGCGCGCCTCACCGACGAGTACGGCATCCCGGTCGTCGGCGTCCCCAAGACCATCGACAACGACCTCTCCGCCACCGACTACACCTTCGGCTTCGACACGGCGGTCGGCATCGCCACCGAGGCGATCGACCGGCTGCACACCACCGCCGAGTCGCACATGCGCGTCCTCGTCGTCGAGGTCATGGGCCGGCACGCGGGCTGGATCGCGCTGCACTCGGGCCTCGCGGGCGGCGCGAACGTCATCCTCATCCCCGAGCAGCGCTTCGACCTGGAGCAGGTCTGCGCCTGGGTGACCTCGCGCTTCAAGGCCTCGTACGCCCCCATCGTCGTCGTCGCCGAAGGGGCGATGCCGAGGGACGGCGAGATGGTCCTGAAGGACGGCACGCAGGACTCCTTCGGGCACGTGCGGCTCTCCGGCGTCGGCGAGTGGCTGGCCAAGGAGATCGAGGGCCGCACCGGCAAGGAGGCGCGGACCACGGTCCTCGGGCACGTGCAGCGCGGCGGCACGCCGAGCGCCTTCGACCGCTGGCTCGCCACCCGCTTCGGGCTGCACGCGATCGACGCCGTACGGGACGGCGACTTCGGCAAGATGGTCGCCCTGCGCGGCACGGACATCGTCCGCGTCCCGATCGCGGAGGCCACGGCGAAGCTGAAGACGGTGGACCCGGCGCTCTACGAGGAAGTCGGCGTCTTCTTCGGCTGAGCGCCCCGAACGCGGAGACCTGCCCCGGGACGGCACCCGCTCAAGGTGCCGTCCCGGGAGACGGTACCTAGACTCGCGCCATGGAGATCCTCGCGTTCGGCGTGCAGTCCGACGAGAAGCCGCTGATCGAGAGGGCCTTCCAGGGGCACCACGACATCCGCTGCCTCGACGTCTTCCTCAACGAGGACACCGCCCCCATCGCCGCGGGCCACGAGGTCATCTCCTCCAGCGTCAACGCGACGCTGGACAACCGGGTCCTGCAGATCCTCGCCGACGGCGGCACGCGGATGATCGCCCAGCGCTCCACCGGGTTCAACAACATCGACCTCAGAGTCGCCGAGCGCCTCGGCCTGACCGTCGCCCGCGTGTCGTACTACTCCCCGTACTCCGTGGCCGAGTTCGCCTGGACCCTCGCCATGGCCGTCAACCGCCGCATCGTCCGCGCGAGCAACCGCACCCGCGACTTCGACTTCCGCCTCGACGGCCTGATGGGCCGCGACCTGCGCGGTCGCACGGTCGGCGTGCTCGGCACCGGCAAGATCGGCGAGGCGTTCGCCCGGATCGCGCACGGCTTCGGCATGCGGCTGCTCGGCTGGGACGCGCGGGAGAACCCCGCCTGCCTCGAACTGGGCATGGAGTACGTCGAGCGGGAGCGGCTCTTCGCCGAGGCCGACCTGATCAGCCTGCACGTCCCGCTGCTCCCCTCCACCCAGCACCTCATCGGCGCGGCGGCGCTGCGGATGATGAAGGACGACGCGATCCTCGTGAACTCCAGCCGCGGCGGCCTGATCGACACCGAGGCCCTCGTCGCGGAGCTGCGCACCGGGCGCTTCACCGGAGTGGGCCTCGACGTCTACGAGGCGGAGGCGGGCCTGTTCTTCCTCGACAAGTCCCTGGAGGCGGTCACCGACGACACCCTGGCCCGCCTGGTGACCTTCCCGAACGTGGTGGTCACCTCGCACCAGGCGTACTACACGGAGGACGCGGTGGGCCAGATCGTCGACACCACCCTGCGCAACGTCCTGGACTACGCGGCGGGCCGCCGCAACGAGAACGTCCTCGTCCCGGCGGCCCCCACGGACGGGTAGCGGACCCCTACACGAGCACCCCGGCCAGCAGCTCCCGCACGATCGCCGTCCCGCGCAGCGTGAGCACCGACTCCGGGTGGAACTGCACCCCGGCGAAGCCGGGCCCGCGCAGGGCGTGCACCTCGCCCGTCGCCGCGTCCCTGCCGACCTCCACGCCGTGGGCGGCCAGCTCGGCCGCGGCCTCGTCGTCGCAGCGCGCCACGTAGCTGTTGTAGAAGCCGACGGTCTCGGTCCGTCCGAAGAGGTCGACCGGGGTCTGCGCGCCCTGGTACGGCACCTCCTTGCGGACGATGTCCAGGCCCAGCTCGGCGGCGAGCAGTTCGTGCCCCAGGCAGACGCCGAGGACCCCGTGGCGGTGGCCGCGCACGACCTCGGCGGCCAGCGCGCGCAGGAACCGCATCTTGGGGTCGGCGGCGTCCGAGGGGTCGCCGGGACCCGGGCCGAGGACGACGGGCCCCTCGTGCGCGCGGACCGTCTCGCGCAGCCCCGGCTCGTCGTAGCGCCGCACGGTGACCGTCAGGCCCGACGAGCGCAGCAGGTGCGCGAGCATCGCCGTGAAGGTGTCCTCGCCGTCGACCACGAGCGCGTGCCCGGTCAGGGCGTCGCCGCGCTCCTGCATCCGCAGCCAGAACGGCGCGAGGCGCTCCCGCCGCCCGTCGAGGGCCGCCCGTACGCGCGGGTCGTCGGCGAGGGCGGGCCGTACCGCCTCGTCGCGGGGCCGCCCCGGCCGGACCCCGAGCGCGGCGAGCACGCCCGCGGCCTTGGCGTGCGTCTCCGCGACCTCGCCCGCCGGGTCGGAGCCGCGCACCAGCGTCGCGCCGACCGGGACCCGGAGCCGGCCCGCGGGGGAGATGTCGGCGGTGCGGATCAGGATGGGCGAGTCCAGGGTCTGGGCGCCGCCCGCGTCCCTGCCGACGAGGGCGAGGGCGCCCGCGTAGTAGCCGCGCCCGACGCCGTCACGCCCGAGGGGCTCGTAGCGCTCGATGACCCGGCAGGCGTTCTGCACCGGCGAGCCGGTGACGGTCGCCGCGAACATCGTCTCCTTCAGGACCTCGCGCACGTCGAGCGTGGACTTGCCGCGCAGCTCGTACTCGGTGTGGGCGAGGTGCGCCATCTCCTTCAGGCGCGGTCCGACGACGACGCCGCCCCTGTCGCCGACGGTGCACATCATCTTGAGCTCCTCGTCGACGACCATCGACAGCTCCTCGATCTCCTTGCCGTCGGCGAGGAAGGCGAGCAGGTCCTCGGGGGTCGGCCCGTCGGCGGGGTAGCGGTAGGTGCCGCTGATGGGGTTCATGACGACGGTCCCGCCGGACATCCGCACGTGCACCTCGGGGCTGGCGCCGACGAGCGTCCGCTCCCCGGTGTGCACGACGTACGTCCAGTAGGCGCCGCGCTCGCCGACCAGGAGCCGCCGGAAGAGCGCGAGGGCGTCCGCACGGCCGAACCCGGGGATCTCGCCCTCGTACGTCCGGCGGATGACGAAGTTGGCCCCCTCGCCCCGGCCGATCTCGTCCCTCAGGACCCGGCCCACGATGTCCGCGTACGCGGCGTCGTCCACGTCGAAGGCGCCGCCCTCGACCCGCACCTCGTGCGCGGGCAGCGCGGCGAGCGCTTCCGCCAGGGGCAGCTCGTACGTCTCCTCGGGGGTGAGCACGGTCAGCGGCGTGCCGTCGTCACGGACGTCGAAGCCGCGCTCCCTGATCTGCCGGAAGGGCACGAGCGCGAGGCCCTCGGGGATGTCGGCGAGCCGCTCGTACGTGCCCGTAGGGCCGATCAGGACCTCGACGGTGTCGTGGTCGCGGCCCGGTGTGCGGCGGCGGAGCAGGGCGAACGGGCGGTCGTCGGTCAGCAGGTCGGTGAGCTGCATCGGTTCTGTTCCTTCTCACTCGGAGAGGAACGGCCCGCTTCCGGGGAGTCCGGAGAACACGGAAGGCCGCCCCTCGGGCGGCCTTCGCGACAGTGGGTACGCGCAGTCAGTGGGCCGCCGGCTGAGCCGGCCACCACCAGTTTCGCGTCGTCGTCTGCGCGTGCATGTCCCGCACCCTAGCGCATCGTCACGGCGTCATCAGCGCGTCCAGGGCTTCGTCCAGATATGTGCCGAGCTCGTCGCCGTTCGGCACCACGGAAGGCACCGCGTGGCCGAGCTGGACGTGTCCGAGGTAGACGCTGTACGCGAGCAGTCCGCGCCGCGCGGCCTCCGCCGCGGGGAAGCCGAGCCCGGCGAAGAGCTCGCCGACGTACGCCACCCGGCGCTCGGTGACCCGCCGCAGGGCGGCCGCGACCCGGGGGTCCTGGGCGGTCGCGAGCAGGGAGACCTCCAGGCGGTCGGAGGCCGCGGAGGTGATCGCCGCGGCGAAGAGCAGCCGGACCCGTCCGCGCGGGTCGGGCTCGGCCTCCACCTCGCTGATCATCCGCTCGGTGTGCAGCTCGGCCCAGCGGTCGAGGGCGGCCTCGATCAGCGCGTCCCGGCCGGAGAAGTGCCAGTAGAAGCTGCCCTTGGTGGTGCCGAGGCGGACCGCGAGGGGTTCCACGGCGACGGCGGCGGTGCCGCCCTCCCCGATCGCCGTCAGGGCGGCGTCCGCCCAGTCGTCGGCGGAGAGCCGCGCCTTCGCCGGGGTCTTCGTCTGCCGTTGCGCCATGACCGTACGCTACCGTATGGTTCCGGACCATACGCCAGCGTATGGAGGTGCGCGATGAGTACGGCACGCAACGAACACGAGCGCGTGGTCGACGCCCCGGCCGCGGTGGTCGGGGCCCTGCTCGACCGCCTCTCGGGCCCGGACGACCCGCTCTTCCCCACCCCCGTCTGGCCCGCGATGGTCCTCGACGGGCCGCTCGCGGTCGGCGCGAGGGGCGGCCACGGCCCGGTCCGCTACGAGGTCGACGCGTACGAGCCCGGCCGCCGCGTCCGCTTCGCCTTCACCGCGCCGGACGAGGGCTTCCACGAGGTCTCCGTCGAGCCGGCCGGCCCCCACCGCTGCCGTGTGCGGCACGTCCTGCGCACCCGGCTGCGCGGCAAGGACCGCCTCCTGTGGCCCACCGTCGTCAGGCCCGTGCACGAGGCGATGGTCGGGGAGACCCTCGACAACATCGAGCGCGCCGCCACCGGCACCCTCGCCGCGCCCGCCCGCCGGAGCCCCCGCGTCCGCCTGCTGCACCGCCTCGGCTGGGCCCGCCCCGAGAGCGTCGGGGTCCCGGAGGCGGCCCGGCTGATCAGGGAAGCCGTGCCCGACCCCGGCTACCGCGACGCCTACCGCATGGAGCTCCTGCCCGGCCTGCCGCGCGAGCCGCGGGCCTGGGCCGGCGTCCTGCGCGGGGCCTTCCCCGTCGTCGCCGAGGAGGGCGGCGAACTCCTGATGGACGTCAGCGGCTCGGGGCGGACGCCGGGCCTGACGGCACGCGCCTCGGTCCTGGTCGACGAGCGGCACGTCACGCTCTGCACGGCCGTCCGCGCCGACACCGCGCGCGGCAGGCTCTACTGGGGCACGGTGCGGCGCGTACACCCCTTCATGGCGCGGACGATGCTCCGGCGCGTGCACCGCGGTCTGGCACTCGCGGCACCGTCCGCGGCCGAACGGGAAAACGGAGGCGCGCACTCACCTGTGTCGCATCCGTCTCACTTGGTGAGCGGGTGAATGGACGGCGGACGTCACCCCGTAATGTGGTGGGGGTGACCGTAACGGCTAAGACCACCGCAACCGGTGGCAACACCTGGCGAAACCTGCCCGCGGCGCAGCAGCCCGAGTACCCCGATGCCGAGGCTCTGCGCGATGTGATCGCGGACCTCGCGTCGTATCCGCCGCTCGTCTTCGCGGGCGAGTGCGACCAGCTGCGCGCCCGACTGGCCTCCGTCGCCAAGGGAGAGGCGTTCCTGCTCCAGGGCGGCGACTGCGCCGAAGCCTTCGACGCCGTGTCGGCCGACCACATCCGCAACAAGCTGAAGACCCTGCTCCAGATGGGCGCCGTCCTCACGTACGCGGCGTCCGTGCCCGTCGTGAAGGTGGGCCGCATCGCGGGGCAGTACTCCAAGCCGCGCTCCAAGCCCACCGAGACCCGCGACGGCGTGACGCTGCCGACCTACCGCGGCGACTCCGTCAACGGCTTCGACTTCACCGAAGAGGCCCGCGTCCCGGACCCCGAGCGCCTGAAGCGGATGTACCACGCCTCCGCCTCCACGCTGAACCTGGTGCGCGCCTTCACCACCGGCGGATACGCCGACCTGCGCCAGGTCCACGCCTGGAACCAGGACTTCGTGAAGTCGTCCCCCTCCGGCCAGCGCTACGAACAGCTGGCGCGCGAGATCGACAACGCCCTGCACTTCATGCGGGCCTGCGGCACCGACCCGGAGGAGTTCAAGACCGTCGAGTTCTACGCCTCCCACGAGGCGCTGCTGCTCGACTACGAGGGCGCGCTCACCCGCGTCGACTCCCGCACCGGCCGTCTGTACGACACCTCGGGCCACATGGTCTGGATCGGTGAGCGCACCCGCCAGCTGGACGGCGCGCACATCGAGTTCGCCTCCCAGGTGCGCAACCCCGTCGGCATCAAGCTCGGCCCGACGACGACGGCGGAGGAGGCCCTCGCGTACATCGAGCGCCTCGACCCCGACCGTGAGCCCGGCCGGCTGACCTTCATCGTCCGCATGGGCGCAGACAAGGTCCGCGACAAGCTGCCGGAGCTGGTCGAGAAGGTCACCGCGTCCGGCGCGACCGTCGCCTGGATCACCGACCCGATGCACGGCAACACCTACGAGGCCGCGTCCGGCCACAAGACGCGCCGCTTCGACGACGTGCTCGACGAGGTCAAGGGCTTCTTCGAGGTCCACAAGGCCCTCGGCACCCACCCGGGCGGCATCCACGTCGAGCTGACGGGCGACGACGTCACCGAGTGCGTGGGCGGCGGCGACGAGATCTTCGTCGACGACCTGCACCAGCGCTACGAGACGGCCTGCGACCCGCGGCTGAACCGCAGCCAGTCGCTCGACCTGGCGTTCCTGGTGGCGGAGATGTACCGCGACCAGTAGGTATTCCCGTCGTACGCGACAGTGGGGCACGGATCGATGTGATCCGTGCCCCACCGGCGTATCGGGGCTTTTGTGGACCCGGGGACATGGGTAAGGTTAGGTTAGCCTCACCGATCAATCGGGACGGCGCCGCCGATGAGTCCTGTCCGGGAGGTGAACCGCGTGTACGTCTGCAACTGCTTCGGGGTCACCGAGGCGCAGGTGAAGCAGCACGCGGCGGACGGTGCCTGCACGCCCCGCCAGATAGCCTCCGCCTGCAAGGCGGGCACGGACTGCGGTTCGTGCGTACGGAGCATCCAGGCGCTCCTCGGCCGGGGCGCGTGCCCCCGCAGGGAACTGGCCGACCAGGGCGAGCCCGTCCTCTCGGAACTGGACGAGGCGGCCTGACCCGTCCCGGCCCGCGCTCTCAGCTGTCGGGCTGCTCGATGAGCTGCGCGATGTAGAGCGCCTCCCCGAGCTTCTCCACCAGTTCGAGCTGCGTGTCGAGATAGTCGATGTGGTGCTCCTCGTCGGCGAGGATCGACTCGAAGATGTTCGCGGACGTGATGTCGCCCTTGGCGCGCATCACCTCGATGCCGCGCTTGAGGCGGTCGATCGCCTCCACCTCGACCTGCCGGTCCGCCTGGAACATCTCGGTGACCGTCTGGCCCACGCGTACGTGGAAGAGCCGCTGGTAGTTGGGCAGACCGTCGAGGAAGAGAATCCGGTCGGTCAGCACCTCCGCGTGCTTCATCTCGTCGAAGGACTCGGACCGGGTGTACTTGGCGAGCTTCGTCCAGCCGAAGTTCTCCTGCATCTTGGCGTGCAGGAAGTACTGGTTGATCGCCGTGAGTTCGGCGGTCAGCTGCTCGTTGAGAAATTCGATGACCTCGGGGTCGCCCTGCATCGCAGAGGCTCCTTCCACGCGGGTACTGGGCAGGTAGCGGGCATCTTCGCACCGGCGTTCAGAGGCCGTCCAGTAAGTGCAGGCTTAGTAGGAGTTGCCCGAATCCGTATCTGTCGGGCTTCGTATGGTCACGCCCACCGCTTCCGGTCTGTCAGGATGGAGGCATGGGTCAGCCGGCGGAACGCGCATCTGGAGAGGCGGCGGAGCCGGAGCTTCCGCCGGGTCAGCGGCTGCAGCGCGGCTGGCCGGTCACGCACTACGGACCGGTGCCGAAGTTCCGCCCCGAGCGCTGGGAGTTCCGGGTCTTCGGGGCCACCGCCGACGGCGCGAAGCACTGCTGGACGCACGAGGAGTTCTCCGCCCTGCCGTACGAGACGGTGGTCGGCGATCTGCACTGCGTCACGAAGTTCAGCATGCTGGGCGCCGAATGGGGCGGTGTACCGGCCCGTACGCTCCTCGGACTCGCGCCGCCCGCCCCCGACGCCACGCATGTCATGGTCTGGGCGGAGTACGGCTTCAGCTCCAACCTCCGGATGGCGGACTTCGCCTCCGAGCGCACGATCTTCGCCACGCACAAGGGCGGTGAGCTGCTCACCGCGGAGCACGGGTTCCCGCTGCGGCTCGTCGTGCCCCAGCTGTACGCCTGGAAGGGCCCGAAGTGGGTCCGCGGCATCGAGTACATGACCGCCGACCGCCGCGGCTTCTGGGAGGAGCGCGGCTACCACAACGTCGGCGACCCCTGGCGCGAGCAGCGCTACTCCTACCAGGAGGAGCCCGGGGACGGCCCCGAACTCTGAGCCGCCGCGGTCCCTACGGAGCCCTGAGCCCCTGGAGCCGCGCCACGTCCGCCGCGTGCCCTTCCTTGCCGCCGGGCGTCTCGATGACCAGGGGCACGCCTTCCGTGGCGGGGTGGAGCATCAGCTCGCGGAAGGGCTCCTCGCCGATGTGGCCGGTGCCGATGTTCTCGTGACGGTCCTTGTGGGCGCCCGCGACGTCCTTGGAGTCGTTGGCGTGCACGAGCTTCAGGCGGCCCTCGCCGACCGTGTCCACGAGGAGGTCGAGGGTCTGCTTCATGCCGCCCGGCCCCGCCAGGTCGTGGCCCGCGGCGAAGATGTGGCACGTGTCCAGGCAGACGCCCAGCTTCGGGTGGGCGTCGAGCGCCTCGAAGTACGGGCCGAAGTCCCAGGTGCGGGAGCAGAGCGAGGCGCCCTGGCCCGCGGTCGACTCCAGGAGCAGGAACGGGTCGTCGTCGTGCGTCAGCTCGTCGAGCAGCGGCAGCATGCGCTCGCGCACCTGCGCCAGGGCGACGGCGCGGTCCCTGCCGCCGGTCGCGGACCCGGTGTGCACGACCACGCCGAGCGCCCCGATGGCGCGGGCCCGGCGCAGCGAGTGGCGCAGGGAGTCCACGGACTTCTCCACGGTCGCCTCGGTGTGCGAGCCGAAGTTGATCAGATAGGGCGCGTGGACGTACGCGGGGACGCCCTCGGCGGCACAGGCCTCGCGGAACGCCTCGTCCTGCTGGGGGTTGCCGACCGGCGTCGCCCAGCCGCGCGGATTGGCGACGAACACCTGGACGGCCTCCGCGCCGATCCCACGGGCGTAGGCGAGCCCGACGGAGGCCAGCCCGCCGGCCACGGGGACATGCCCCCCGACGGGGTTGCGGGACACGGCACGGGAAGACTTGTCACTGCTCACACAGTCAAGGGTGACATGCCCACAGAGCGCCGAGAACCACACGACCTGCACCAACGCCCCCGGGACAGCGAAAGCGACCGAGCCGCCTGACGCGGCGCGCGAGGCCCCGCAGGGGACGCGAGAGGGGCCGAGCTGCCTGATGCGGCGCGCGAGGGCTGCCGTCAGGGGCGTACAGCCCCGCAGGGGACGCGTAAGGGGCCGAGCTGCCTGATGCGGCGCGCGAGGGCTGCCGTCAGGGGCGCGGGGAACTGCGCGACAAGCCACGACTGACTGGTGGGCGGGAATGACACGTGAAGCCCCGCAGGGGACGCGGAAGGGGCCGAGCCGCCTGACGCGGCGCGCGACGGTTGCCGTCAGGGGCGTGCAGCCCCGCGGGGGACGCGGAAGGGGCCGAGCCGCCTGACGCGGCGCGCGAGGGCTGCCGTCAGGGGCGCGGGGAACTGCGCGACAAGCCCCCACGACCCGCAGACCGGACGAGTGCCGCCCACCCCCGGGCCGGGACGGGGAGCCCGCCGCAGGCGAGAGGGAACCGCCGGGCCAGAGGCCGGCAACCTCACCGGATGGTGATCGTGATGGACGCCCCCTTGGGCGCCTCGTCACCACCGTCCACCGACTGCTCCTTCACCGTGTCCCCGAAGAAACCGAGCAGCCCCCGGTCCTCGTCCACCTCGAAGCCCGCCCCCTCCAGCTCCTCCGTGGCCTCGCCGACCTTCATGCCGGTCACGTCGGGGACCTCGATCATCTCCGGCCCCTTGGAGAGCGTCAGCGTCACCGTGTCGCCCTCGGCGCGCGACGCGTCCGGAGCGGGCGACTGCTTGACGACCCCGCCCTTGTCCACGTCGGAGGAGTGCACCCGGGCCGGCGCGATCCTGACCTTGAGCCCGTCCTCCGCCAGGTCCTCCCTGGCGTCGTCGAGGGAGGACCCCGTCACGTCCGGGACCTTGATCTCCTCGCCCTTGCTGACGATGAGGGCGACGGCGGAGTCCGCCTTGCGGGTGAAGCCGGCCCGCGGGTCCGTGCCCACCACGGAGCCCTTCTCGATCTCGTCGCTGAAGACCTTCTTGACCATGCCCGGCGCGAGCCCCGCGTTCTTCAGCTCCTGCCTGGCCCTGGCCAGCGGCAGGTCCTTGACGTCCGGCACCTTCACCGTCTCCGGGCCCCGCGAGACGGTCAGCGTCACCTTGCCGTTCTGCCGGATGCGCTCGCCCGCCCCGGGGTCCGTGGCCATGACCGTGCCGCGCTTGTCCGTGTCACTGAACTCGCGCTCGACGCCCTTCACGTCGAGACCGGCCTCCTCCAGGCGCTGCTTCGCCTGCGCCTCGGTCTTCGTCAGCAGCGGCGGGACCTCGGTGAACTGCCCGGAGTTGATGTACCAGATCCCCGCCCCGAGGCCGAGGACCAGCAGGACGGCGGCCACCACCGCGACCGTGCGGCGCCGCGGGTCGAACCGCGGACGCGAGGCCCGCGCGGGCACCGGCGGCTCGGCCGGCGGCGCGGCGAGGACGCTGGTGCGGTTCAGCGGGGCCTGCGGGTACGCCTCGTCGGCGTCGGCCGGCAGCGGAAGCCGCACGGAACGCGCCGCGCGCGGGATCACGCTGGTACGGTCCTCGGCGTTGTCGTGGCCGGTCGCGTGGGCCTGCGGCGGCACCGCGTCGAGCTGCTGCTCACTGAGGCCGGCGCGCGCCTGCCTGAGCCGGGCGAGGAGCGCCACCGCGTCGTCCGGGCGCACGTCCGGGGTGCGGGCGGTCGCGGCGGCGACCAGCTCGTCCAGCTCGGCCGGGAGGCCGGGCACGGCCGCCGACGGGGGCGGCACGTCTTCGTTGAGGTGCTGGTAGAGCACCTGGGCCGGGGTGTCCCCGGAGTGCGGCTTGGCGCCGGTGAGCATCTCGTAGAGCAGGACGCCGCACGCGTACACGTCCACGCGCGTGTCGGCCGTGCCTTGCTCGATCTGCTCGGGCGCCATGTACGAGACGGTGCCGAGGACCGTGCCGGTGGTGTTCGTGACGGTGTCCACCGCGCGGACGAGACCGAAGTCGGCGACCTTGACCCGGCCGTCGTCCCCTATGAGCACGTTCTCCGGCTTCATGTCGCGGTGCACGAACCCGGCCCGGTGCGCGGAGCCGAGCGCGGCGAGCACCGGCTCCAGGATGTCGAGGGCGGCCCGCGGCTGGAGCGCGCCGCGCTCGCGCAGGACGTCCCGCAGGGTGCAGCCCGCGACGTACTCCATCGCCAGATAGACGTACGCACCGTCCGTGCCCTGGTCGAAGACGCCCACCACGTTCGGATGGGAGAGGCGGGCGACCGACTTGGCCTCACGGATGAAGCGCTCCACGAAGGAGGCGTCGGCCGCCAGCGCGGGGTGCATCACCTTGAGCGCGAGCACACGGTCGAGGCGGGTGTCCACGGCCCGGTAGACCGTGGCCATCCCGCCGACCGCGATACGGCCGTCGATGCGGTAACGGCTGTCGAGCAGCTGCCCGACGAGCGGGTCCTGAAGGGTCGTGTCCACGCAGGGGAGTCTACGAGCCACCGCCGACACCCCGTCCCTGGCGGGCGCCCTCACGCCTTGACTGCAGCCGAGCTGTGACAGCGAAGGCCCACTGCCGGGGCTAGAACGCGGGCCGCTCCGGATCGAGCCTGGCCATGCCCTCCGCGGGCGACGACGCCTCCGCGAAGTGCCGCCGCGGAATCCGCCCGGCCCGGTACGCGAGGCGCCCCGCCTCGACGCCGTGCCGCATGGCCTCCGCCATCAGGACGGGCTCCTGCGCCCGCGTCACCGCCGAGGCGAGCATCACACCCGCGCACCCCAGCTCCATGGCGAGCGTCGCGTCGGACGCGGTGCCCGCGCCCGCGTCGAGGATCACCGGCACGCGCGCGTGCTCGACGATGAGCTGGAAGTTGTGCGGGTTGCGGATGCCGAGCCCGGAGCCGATCGGGGAGCCGAGCGGCATGATGGCCGCGCACCCCACGTCCTGGAGCCTGCGCGCGAGCACGGGGTCGTCGTTCGTGTACGGCAGGACGGTGAAGCCGTCGTCGACGAGTGTCTCCGCGGCGTCCAGGAGCTCGATGGGGTCGGGCAGCAGCGTCCGCTCGTCCGCGATCACCTCCAGCTTCACCAGGTCCGTGCCGAGCGCCTCACGGGCCAGGCGCGCGGTCAGCACGGCCTCGCCCGCGGTGAAGCAGCCCGCCGTGTTCGGCAGGACGCGGATGCCGAGCCGGTCGAGCACGGAGAGCACGGAGCCCTGCACGCCCGGGTCGAGGCGGCGCATCGCGACGGTGGTCAGCTCCGTGCCCGAGGCGACGAGGGAGCGCTCCAGGACATCGAGGCTCGGCGCCCCGCCCGTGCCCATGATCAGACGGGAGGAGAGCGTGAGCCCGCCGATGACGAAGGGGTCGTCGGCCATGGTCAGCCTCCCTGGACGGCGGTGAGGACTTCGACGCGGTCACCTTCGGCGAGCGCCGTGCTCGACCACCGCGCGCGCGGGACGACGGTTTCGTTGAGGGCGGCGGCGACACCGGAGTGCGCGCTGGTGAGGGTGGCGACGAGCGCGTCGAGGGTGGTGCCCGACGCCACGTCGCGCACCTCCCCGTTGACGGAAACGGCGAACGGCGTACTCATGCGGGTTGCTCCGTAAACGACTGCGTGGGGATGACGGGAGAGGGCGCGGAGGGCTCGGCGAAGCGGCGCGGGGTGAAGGGCCGCGCCTCATCGGGCAGCTCACCGGTGGTCAGGGCCTGCGCCATGACGTCACCGGTGACCGGCGTCAGGAGGACGCCGTTGCGGTAGTGCCCGGTGGCCAGCTGGAGCCCCGGCAGGCGCGTCGGGCCGAGCATCGGCGCGTTGTCGGGGGAGCCGGGGCGCAGACCCGCGCGGGTCTCGGTGAGCGGCAGTTCGGTGATGCCGGGCACCAGCTCGTGGGCGTCCCGCAGCAGCTCGTACACGCCGCCCGCGGTGACCGTGGTGTCCCAGCCCAGCTCCTCGCTGGTGGCGCCGACGACCAGCTCGCCGTTCTCGCGCGGTACGAGGTAGACGTGGCTGCCGCGCACCACCGCGCGCACCGTGCGGCTCAGGAACGGCGCGTACGGCTTCGGCACCGTCAGGCGGAGCACCTGCCCCTTCACCGGCCGCACCGGCGGCAGCACGGCCTCGGGCACGCCCGCGAGGCGCCCGCTGAGGCTGCCCGCCGCGAGGACCGTCTGGCCCGCGTGCAGCGTGGTGCCGTCCGCGAGGACCACCCCGCGGGCCCGGTCGCCCGCCACGTCGAGGCGCTCGGCCCAGAGCGGCGTGAAGACCACGCCCGCCCGCCCGCAGGCGGTCAGCAGGGCCGCGGTGAGCCTCCTGGGGTCGATCTGGTGGTCACCGTCGACCCGCAGCCCGCCCCGCACGCCGGGCGCCAGCATCGGCTCAAGGCGCCGGCACTCACGGCCGCTCAGCCACTCCGACTCCAGGCCCGACCGGCTCTGCAGGGCGTGCAGCTCCCGCAGGTGCGCGCGGTCGTCGGAGTCCAGGGCGACGGCCAGCGTGCCGCAGGTGCGGTAGCCGAGGTCACGGCCGCTCGCCTCGGTCAGCTCGGCGGCGAAGTCGGGGTAGCGGCGCGCGGACGCCAGATTGAGGCCGAGCAGCGCCTGCTCGCCGTGGTGCAGCTCGGTGACGGCGGCCAGCATGCCGGCGGCGACCTGCGCCGCGCCGCCGCCCGGCTCGGGGTCGACGACCGTGACGGCGAGCCCGCGCTGCGCGGCCCGCCAGGCCGTGACCAGGCCGATGATGCCGCCGCCCACGACGAGAACGTCCGCGGGGCGCGGTGCTCCCTCGGGTGGTACAGGTGGATGCATGGGCGTCCAGCCCCTCCCTTCGCCGGCATGACCCGGATCAGGTTCGTACGGTCGGAGGCCGTCCAGCCTCCCTCTCAGCCCGGTCCGCCCGGGCTCCCGCGAGTGCTCTGCACCGGCCACCCTAGCCCGTCGCCCGGCGCGGCAGTAGGGGAGCCGCCCCCGCACGGGCGGTGACGGTGTGTCAGAGATCTCCCCGCCCGCCCCTGAAGGCGGTCTTGCCCGGCGTCCTACAGTGATCGGGTGAGTGAGCAGCGGAGGCAGGCAGAGCGGCACGTCGTCATCGTCGGGGCGGGAATGGCCGGCGTGCAGACCGCCGTGGCCCTGCGGGAACAGGGGCACACGGGCCCGGTCACCCTCGTCGGGGCCGAGCCGCACCAGCCGTACGACAGGCCGCCGCTGTCCAAGGCGGTCCTGCTCGGCAAGGCGGAGGGCTCCGCCTTCGACATCGACTTCGAGGCCCTCGGCATCGGGCTGCGCCTCGGCGTCGAGGTCACCGGGGTGCGCACCGGCGAGCGCGAACTGGACACCGCGGCGGGCCCCGTCCCGTACGACGTGCTGGTCCTCGCCTCCGGCGCCGAACCGGTCCGGCTGCCGGGCACGGAGGGCGCCCCCGGAGTGCACCTCCTGCGCACCCTGGACGACGCCGAGCGGCTCCGCCCCGTCCTCGCCGAGCAGCGCGACGTCGTGGTCGTGGGGGCGGGCTGGATCGGCGCGGAGTTCGCCACGGCCGCGCGGGAGGCGGGCTGCTCCGTCACCGTGGTGGAGGCCGCCGGCCGCCCGCTCGCGGGAGCGCTGCCCGCCGAGGTCGCGGCCCCCATGGCCGCCTGGTACGCGCAGTCGGGGGCCGAGCTGCGCACCCACGCGCGCGTGGAGCGCGTCGAGCCGGGCGCCGTACTCCTGTCCGACGGCACCCGGCTGCCCGCGGGCGCCGTCGTCGTCGGCATCGGGGCGCGGCCCGCGACGCGCTGGCTGGCCGGCTCCGGCATCGAGCTCGGCGCCCACGGCGAGGTCGTCGCCGACGACCACCTGCGCTCATCCGCGGCCGACGTCTACGCGGTCGGCGACTGCTCCTCGTTCCCCTCGGGCAGGTACGGCGAGCGCCTGCTGGTCCACCACTGGGACAACGCCCTGCAGGGCCCGCGCACGGTGGCGGCGAACATCCTCGGGGACGCCCCCGTCGCGTACGACCCGGTGCCGTACTTCTGGTCGGAGCAGTTCGGCCGCTTCGTGCAGTACGCGGGCCACCACGCGGAGAGCGACGAACTGGTCCGGCGCGGTGACCCGGCCGGCGTGGCCTGGTCGGTCTGCTGGCTCAGGGACGGCGCGCTGGCGGCGGTCCTCGCGGTGGGCCGCCCGAGGGACCTGGCGCAGGGCCGCAAGCTCATCGAGTCGGCGCTTCCCCTGGACCCGGCGCTGGTCGAGGACCCGTCGATCCCGCTGAAGAAGGCGGCACGGTGACCGGGGGCCCGGCCAGGGGCGCCCGGAGTCGATCCGCGCGGGCCCCCGGGCCGGAGATACGCTAGGTGACGTGACCGAGATTGACGCAAAGACCGACGCACTCGTCCCCGCCTGGCTCCACCTTCCCGACATCGCGGAGATGCTCGACGTCGAGGTGACCCGGGTGCGCCAGCTGGTCAAGGAGGGCCAGCTGATCGCCGTACGCCGCGGTGAGAACCGGACGCTCCAGGTGCCGGCCGCCTTCATCGACGGCGACAAGGTCGTCAAGGGCCTGGTCGGCACCCTGACGCTCCTGAGGGACGACGGCTTCTCCGACGAGGAGATGCTGGAGTGGCTCTTCACCCCCGACCCGTCCCTGCCCGGCACCCCCGCGCAGGCCCTGAGCGAGAATCGCGGCACGGAGGTGAAGCGCCGCGCCCAGGCGCTCGCCGTCTGAGCAGACGCGGAGGCAGGCGCCGAGCCGGCTGAACGCACACACCGTCCGGGGCGAGGGCCGCACTCCACGCGGCCCGCGCCCCGCACCGAACCCCCGGGGGGACTTCTCCATGGCCGTAGACAAGCGTGCCCAGCTCGCCGACGCCCGGCTCTACCTCTGCGTGAACGCCCGCAGGCGCCAGGGAGACCTCCCCGAGTTCCTCGACGCCGTCCTCGCGGGCGGCGTCGACATCGTGCAGCTGCGCGACAAGGGCATGGAGGCCGCCGAGGAGCTCGAACACCTCCAGGTCTTCGCCGACGCGGCCCGGCGGCACGGCAAGCTCCTCGCCGTCAACGACCGCGCGGACGTCGCGCACGCCATCGGCGCCGACGTGCTGCACCTGGGCCAGGGCGACCTGCCCGTCCCGGCGGCCCGCGCCATCCTCGGTGGCAGCGACGACGTGCTGATCGGCCGCTCCACGCACGCCGAGTCCGAGGCCGCCGCGGCCGCCGTCCAGGACGGCGTCGACTACTTCTGCACGGGACCCTGCTGGCCCACCCCCACCAAGCCGGGCCGTCACGCCCCCGGCCTCGGCCTGGTCCGCCACACGGCTTCGCTGGGCACGGACCGCCCCTGGTTCGCCATCGGCGGCATCGACGCGTCGAACCTGGACGAGGTCCTGGAGGCCGGCGCGCGCCGCGTGGTCGTCGTCCGGGCGATCACCGAGGCGGACGACCCGGGCGCGGCGGCGGCGGACTTCGCGAAGCGGCTGCGCACGGCCCGGTAAGGACGCGCGGGTCCGGGCGGACGCGTGCGCGGCCTCTCCGTGCCCGCCCGGCTGGTCCGGCTGTCCGGGCAGGTCCGGCTGTCCGGGCGGGACCGGCTGTCCGGCGGGACTGTCCATTCCGTGGACAACAAGTCGACAAATCGGTCAAATCTCCCGGCCCTGGTTGGGCGACCGCCAACCCCTGGCTAACCTGCCGCTATGGCCCTAGGCACTGCTTCCACCAGGACTGACCGCGCACGCACCGTGCGCGACATGCTCGCGACCGGCAAGACGACGTACTCGTTCGAGTTCTCCGCGCCGAAGACCCCGAAGGGCGAGCGGAATCTGTGGAACGCGCTGCGCCGGGTCGAGGCGGTCGCCCCGGACTTCGTCTCCGTCACCTACGGGGCGGGCGGCTCCACGCGCACCGGCACGGTCAAGGAGACCCAGCAGATCGTCGCCGACACCACCCTGACACCGGTCGCCCACCTGACCGCCGTCGACCACTCGGTGGCCGAACTGCGCAACATCATCGGGCAGTACGCGGACGCGGGCATCCGGAACATGCTCGCGGTCCGCGGCGACCCGCCGGGCGACCCGCTCGGTGACTGGGTCGCGCACCCCGAGGGCCTCACCTACGCCGCCGAACTGGTCGAGCTGATCAAGGAGTCCGGCGACTTCTGCGTGGGCGTCGCGGCGTTCCCCGCGATGCACCCGCGCTCGGCCGACTGGGAGAGCGACACCCGGCACTTCATCGACAAGTGCCGGGCCGGCGCGGACTACGCGATCACGCAGATGTTCTTCGACCCCGAGGAGTACCTGCGGCTGCGCGACCGCGTCGAGGAGGCGGGCTGCGACACGCCGATCATCCCCGAGATGATGCCGGTCACCAACGTCCGCCAGCTCGACCGGCTGCCCCAGCTCAGCAACGCCGTTTTTCCTGCCGCGCTGAAAGAGAGGATCCTCGCGGTCAAAGACGATGCCGCCGCTGTACGCTCCATTGGCATCGAGTTCGCGACGGAGTTCTGCGCGAGGCTGCTGGCCGAAGGTGTCCCGGGGCTGCACTTCATCACGCTGAACAACTCCACGGCGACGCTGGAAATCTACGAGAATCTGGGCCTGCACCGACGGGCCTGAGCGGCCCTACCCCCGTGCCCACGGGCGGCGGCCGCAGGGGAGAGGGGCGTAATGGGCTGGACGGTCCTCTACATCGCGTTCGGATGCGTCGCGCTGTGGCTGCTCGGAGAGGTGCTGCTGCAGTACAAGGCCAGGCTGCGCTGGCGGCTCCTGGCGTTCGTGGGCTTCCTCTGCGTGGTCATCGGCGTGCTCATGCCGTCGGTGTGGGTCATCGGGCTCGGCGCCATCGCCTTCGCCACCGGCCAGACGTACGTGACGCTGTCGTTCCGCAAGGGCTTCTCCACCGGCTGGGCGCTCGGCGGCAAGCCCGGCCCGAACAAGCGCCGCAAGGCGCCCGGCAGGCAGCCCGCCGCGCAGGAGCCGACGCTCCAGGTCTCCGACCTGGAGTACGAGCAGACTCCCGGCCAGCCGTTCGAGCCGGTCCCGCCGCCGCCCGCCCACGACCCGGGGGTCTACGAACCGCAGCCGCTGCCCGACGACACCGGACAGTACGGCGTCTACGACGAGGCGGCGCACACCCCGCCGCCGGCCGCGGGCGACGCCCACCAGAGCGAGCACCACGGCTACGACACCGCGGCCTTCGCGGGCTACGACCAGCAGGGCTACGCGTACGGAGAGAGCGCGCAGCAGCAGTACGCGGCGTACTCCGACCCCTACATCGGCGGCCAGGGCCACGACACCGGCCAGGGCTACGACCCCTACGCGGGCCGGCAGCAGTACGCCCCGTACGGCGGCGACACCTACGGCGGGCTCGGCGACGTCTACAACGACACCCCGCCCGGCGGCGTCTGGGTGCCCCAGCAGCGCGCCGTCGACGGGCAGTACGGCGCGGAGTTCCCGCAGCAGCAGCCGTATCCGTACGGGCACGGCGACGGCCACGACGGCTCGGGGCCCCACCCCGGCCACGACGAGCAGCAGTACCGCTACTGACGCCCCGGCCGGGCGGCGCCCCTCGCCGGGGGCGCGGCCCGGCTCACTGCGAGCCGCGGAACTCCGGCCCCTCGACGATCAGCCCGGCGACCAGCGCCCCCGACATGCCCGCGTGGGGCAGGCCGCCGCCCGGATGCGACCAGCCGCCGACGGCGAACAGGCCCGGCAGCCGGGTGCTGTTGGCCGGGTGCAGGAGCCTGCCGTCGGCCGCCGCGAGGGCGGGAGCGGGCACGGAACCGCCGTCGGCCCCCGTGGCCGCGGCCACGTCGGCCGGCGTACGCACCTCGTGCCACAGGAGCCGGTCCCGCAGGCCGGGGACGGCGGCCCCGGCGTGGCCGATCAGCCGCTCCACCTCGGCCGCGGTGACCTCCAGGTGCGCGGGCACCGTCACCGTGAGGGTCACCGCCTCGTGCGCGCCGTCCGGCACGAGGCCGGGGTCGTCGGGGCGCAGCACCGTGACGGTGGGGGCGGCGGCGAGACCGGGCCGCTCCCCGAAGAGGTGGTCGAGCTCGGCCCCGCGGTCCGCCGCGTGCACCACCGTGCGGTGCGGGACGGCCGCGGGACGGCCGCCGGACAGGGCCAGCAGGACCGTCAGGCGGCTCGGGGTCCCCGAGCCGCCCGGCACGTCGCCCCGCGCCCGCACGTCCACGCCGCCGGGCACCATGCGGGCCAGCGCGCCGGCCGCGACGCCCGCGACCACGAAGTCCGCTTCCCGCGCCGTGCCGTCCGCCAGCTCGACGCCCGCCGCGCGGCCGTCCTTCTCCACGATCCGCGTCACCGCGGCGCCGAACACGAACTCGACCCGCCGGGCCACGCACCGCTCGTACAGCGCGCGGGCCAGCGCGCGCATGCCGCCCCGCACCGCCCAGACGCCGAAGGTCTGCTCCATGTACGGCAGGACGGCCGCGCTCGCCGGGGTCGTGCGCGGGTCGAGGCCGTGCGCCAGGGCGAAGTGCTCGACGAGCGCCACGAGCCGCGGGTCACCGCGCAGTTCCAGAGCGCCGATCTCGCCGAGCGTGGCCGCGCGGCGGTCACGGCGCAGCAGCCGCTTGTGGACCACGGCGGGATACGGCTCGCGCTCGCCGAGCACCTGCCAGTCCTCGAAGAGGGGCTCCTCCAGGAGGGGGCGGCGGGCGCGGTCCCAGGTCTCCCGCGCGCGGTTCATGAACGCCGCCCAGCGGGCCCCCGAGCCCTCTCCGAGCGTCTTGTCCAGGGCCTCGCCGATGCCCGCGCGCGAGGCGTTCGGCAGGTCGGTCACGGTGCCGTCCGCGAAGACGTGCCGCACGGCGGGCTCGACCTGGGTGAGCCCGACGCAACTCTCCAGGGGCTCCTTGCCGGTCTTGACGAACACGTCGCGGTAGACCGCGGGGAGCTGGAGCAGGCCAGGCCCCGTGTCGAAGGCGAAGCCGTCCCGCTCGAAGCGGCCGAGCGCGCCGCCGTACGTCTCCCCGCGTTCGTACACCACCACCCGGTGGCCCGCGACGGCGAGCCGGGCGGCGGCCGTCATCGCGCCCATCCCGGCGCCGATCACCACAATCCGTGCCATGCCAGGGACTTTATCGGCCGCCACCGACAGCGCCGCCGGAGCCCCGTGACCCCGTGATCAGCCGGGCGGCGGTCCGGACCGGCCCGCGAGCCGCTTCTCCTCACGCCGCAGCGCCCTGCGCCGCAGGAACCTGCGGATGCGGGACACGAGGAAGAACAGGAGGAAGAGCCCGAGCAGCAGGAGCACGCCCGCGATGACGGCGGCGGCCTCCGGATAGAACATCGCGAAGGAGATGATCCCGCCGACCCCGAGGTCTTCCGCGACGCTCAGCACGACATTGCTGAGCGGCTCCGGAGAGGTGTTGACCGCCATCCGCGTGCCCGCCTTCACCGCGTGGCTCGCCAGGGCGGTCGAGCCGCCGACCGCCCCCGCGGCCAGATCGGGCAGCGAACCGCTCTGCCCCGCGAGCAGCGCCCCCACCACGGCTCCGGAGACCGGCCGGATCACGGTGTGCACGGAGTCCCACGCCGAGTCGACGTAGGGGATCTTGTCGGCGACGGCCTCGCAGAGGAACAGCACCCCGGCGGCGATCAGGACGTCCGGCCGCTGGAGCGACTCGGGGACCTCGTCGCTGACGCCGGTCGCGCCGAAGACGCCGAGCAGCAGGACAACGGCGTACGCGTTGATCCCGCTCGCCCAGCCGCTGGTGAACACCAGGGGGAGTACGGACACGGACGTGATCGTAACCAGTCGCGGGCCGAGCGGCCTGGGCTTGAGCGCGCACGCATGAGTATCCGTACCTAGGAGGAGAGATGAGTACGCATGCGGATGGGCCCCCACCTGCAAAGACGGAAGAGTGAGGGCCACGGAGAAGGGCGTGGCGCCGGTACCGCCGACACGGGGCGGCGGAACGGCGCCGCACCCTTGGCCGCTCCTCCCGCCGCCGGGCGGGGGCGAGGTACGGGGGTGACTCGGGGGACGACCACACGGGGGTCGCACGGGGGTCACGGGGGATGTGAGAGGCGCCGGTCCGGTGCCGCCGGGAGAACGGGCGGCACCGGACCGGCGCTGTTCTTCTCTCTCCCCCGCTACGCGCGCGTGCCGCTCACCCGGCCCTGGAGCAGCCGGGACAGCGCCGCGTGCACGTCGTCGAGCGAGCGCTCGGGCTGGAAGGCCTGCCAGTCCAGGGCGGCGACCAGCACCATGCCGACGAGCGCGGCGGCCGTCAGCGGAATGTCGATCTCCTCGCTCAGCTCGCCGTTCCCGACGCCCGCCCGCAGCACGTCCTCGACGACCTCGACCGCCCGCTGCCTGACCACCAGGAGGGTGGACTGCCAGGCCCGGTTGGTCCGCCAGAGCTCCGCCACGTAGAGCCGCGTGAAGGCCGGGTAGCGGTCGATGAAGGCGAGGCCCGCCCTGATCATCGCGTCGAGGGCGTCGACCTTGCTGCCGCCCGCCCTGTCCGTCTCGTCGGCCGCCTCCTTCAGGGAGGCGGTCAGCAGGCCGACACCGTGCCGGAGCAGCTCTTCGAAGAGGACGGACTTGCTCGCGAAGTTGTAGTAGACGGTGCCCTTCGCGACCCCGGCCCGCTCGGCGATCTCGTCGACCGTCGTGGCCGAGAAGCCCTGTTCCGCGATGAGGGTGACGGCGGCCTCGTAGAGCTTCCGCCGGGTCGCCTCCCGCCTGCTGCCGGCTGTGCTGCTGTCCATGGCCCCGATTCTCACAGGTCCGCCCGTGCCCACAGCGCCGGCTCCGGGCGCCCCCGGGCCGGGGCCGGGCCTCGCCGTCGCACCTCAGAAAGGGGGAAATGCCAGGTCAGAGCCGATTGTCAGTGGGGTACTCCACTATGGGCACATACGGCCACCGCGCCGTCACACGACGACAGGAGGTTCGTCATGGCCAGCTCTTCCGCAGCAGCCGCGCGCCGGCACCGCGCCGTCGGGGCCGCTCCCTCACTGACCGGCCCGGCGAGCGATGTCCACCCCGTCCTGCGCCGCGCGACCGCCCCGCCCGCCGCCCTCGAACTGCTCGCCCAGGCCCGCGCGGGGACGGAGGAGGCGGCCCGCCTCGACGCCCCGAACGAGCGCTATGCCACCGCCCACCTCGCCGCCCTGCGCACCGCCGCCGCCGTCCTCGCCGCGCGCGGCCGGCCCGAGACGACCCCGCGCCGCAGGCAGCGCATCCGAAGCGCCTGGGAAGTCCTCCCCGAGATAGCACCCGAACTGACCGAGTGGAGCGCCCTGTTCGCCTCGGGCGCCGCCCGCAGGGCCCGCGCCGAGGCCGGCATCCAGGGCGCCGCCACCGCCCGCGCCGCCGACGACCTGCTGCGGGACGTGACGATGTTCCTGCGCATCGTCGAGCGGATGCTGGTGCTCCAGCCCGTGCTGCCCCAGCCGAGGCAGGAGCCGCCCGAGGCGGGAGAGGGGCCGCCCGAAGCGAGCTGACGAGGCGTCCCGCGGTGCGGGACGGGTGACCGGGGCACCGGGCGGCAGGCAATAGGGTGGGGGTTGTTCGCACCCCACGCGCCGAGGAGTCAACTGCCGTGTCGGACCCGATGCGCCCGCCCGTCTCCCACCACCACCCGCAGACGGCATCGTTGCGCTCCGACCCCTCGCGTCCCCGCGCCTCTCTCCGTACTGCCGTGGTCTGGGACGTCCTGAAGGACGCCCTCGACCGCCGCGTCAAGGTCACGGGCCGGGAGTCGCGCTCCGAGCTCGACGTGCTCGACACCGGCGGCGGCAGCGGCAACTTCGCGGTGCCCGTCGCCCGGCTCGGACACCGGGTCACGGTCGTCGACCCCAGCCCGAACGCGCTCTTCGCGCTGGAGCGCCGGGCCGCCGAGGCCGGCGTCGCCGACCGGGTGCGCGGCGTCCAGGGCGACGTGCTTGGCCTCTTCGACGTGGTCGGGCGCGGCGGCTTCGACGCCGTCCTGTGCCACGGCGTCCTGGAGTACGTGGACGACCCGGCCGAGGGCGTGCGCCTCGCCGTCGACGCGCTGCGCCCCGGCGGCGTCCTCAGCCTGCTCGGCGCCGGACTCGGCGGAGCCGTGCTCGCGCGGGCCCTCGCGGGCCACTTCACGGAGGCCCGGACGGCTCTCTCCGACCCGGCGGGCCGCTGGGGCGAGGGCGACCCCGTGCCGCGCCGCTTCACCGCCGAGCAGCTCACCGCGCTCGTCGAGGCCGCGGGCGTCCGCGTCGACGCGGTGCACGGTGTCCGGGTCTTCGCCGACCTGGTGCCCGGCGTCCTCGTGGACACCGAGCCCGGCGCCATGGAGGCCCTCCTCCAGCTGGAGGCCGCGGCGGCCGAGCTGCCCGCCTTCCACTCCGTGGCCACCCAGCTGCACGTGCTCGGCGCGGTCCGCGAGGCGGCCGGAGCCTGAGGCGCACCGGCCGCCGCCCCGCTGATCAGGGGCGCAGCGGCACATGGAGTACGCCACAGGCCCCCCGAACGGGCTACCGGCGCCGTATGATCGAGGCATACCGTCCTGCATGACAGTCCGGCTGCTGGGGAATGCACGCTTCAGCGGGCCGGAGGGGCATGAAGGTCCGGTTTGGCGAAGTTGGCGCAGAGGGGCGGGTTTCACGGGGGCGATTCCCTGCCTATCCTGAAGGGGACCCCCGGTCGCCCCGGCGACTGCACGATGAGGAGGACTCCGTGCCGCTCTCGGAGCACGAGCAGCGCATGCTCGAGCAGATGGAGCGAGCGCTGTACGCCGAAGATCCCAAGTTCGCGACAGCGCTTGAGGGAAGCGGGCTGCGTACGTACACCCGGAAGCGGGTCTACCAAGCGGTCGTGGGCTTCCTGGTGGGCATCGCCCTTCTCATGGCCGGAATGGTCGCCCAGCAGATCTGGATCAGCGTGGTGGGGTTCCTCGTCATGCTGGGCTGCGCGGTCCTCGCCGTCACGGGTTGGCGCAAGGCCCCGAAACCCGGTGAGCAGGGTCAGGGCGCGGCCGCCGCGCAGGGCGGGCCCCAGGCCCGACGGCAGACAAGGCAGCGCCGCTCCGTCATGGACCGTATTGAACAGCGCTGGCAGCGCCGCCGCGACGAGCAGGGCGGCCAGTGAGGAGCCCGGCGGGCTGAGTCGCAACAGCTGAACAGTCGTGTTGATCGTGAGGGGTGACCGCCCGGTGGCGGTCACCCCTCACGCGTACCCTCAGCCCCTCCGCTCAGCCCTTCCGCTCAGCCCCTCTGCTGTGCCCGGCGCGGCAGCTTGCCCGTCAGGGACGTCCACCGCCTGGTGATCCCCTCGCTCCACCGCTCGCTCAGGGCCGACCAGCGTTCCGAGGCCGCCCAGACCACCCGAGCGGTCGAACGCGGGGCGAGCGTCGCCCGCAGCCGGACGGCACGGGTCGCCGAGGCGCGCAACCCCTGGCGTATCCGCCGCACGTCGTCGGAGAGGCCCGGCACGGTCTGCGGGGTGGGGGCGTAGAGCACCTGTTCCACCGCGGTCGCCAGCCGGTGCGCGGCCGCCGCGGGCTCCGCCGACAGCCTGCCGATGCGGACGATCCGGGCGGCGGCCTTGCGTGGCGTGAGGGAGTCGTCCGGCGGGATGCCGTGGTCCCAGGCCGTGTCGGTCGCCTCAAGCCAGGCGGCGAGCGTCCGGGCCGCCGCGGCCTCCGGCGTGGGCCCACCGCCCCCACGGGCCCGGACACCCGGCGCGGCTCCGTGCGGCCCCGGCGCCAGGCGCACCGACTGCACCCGCGTCCGCCACAGCAGCGGCGACAGGAAAGCGAACAGCAGCAGCAGTCCGGCGACCGAGAGCGCCACGATCTTCCCCACGGGCGGCCCGTCGTCGCCCGCCCCGGCCGCGGCCTCCGGAACGGCTCCGGCACAGCCACCCTGCTGCGCCAGGTCGCGCGGGCAGCCCTCGGACGCCGAAGGCGCCGCCGAGGGCTCGGCCGAGGTCTCGGGCTCCGGGGTGCCGGGGTCGCTCGCGTCGCCGGGGGAGACGTCGGAGCGGGTGTACTCCGGCACCGAGCCGCGGTTGGGCGTCGGCTCGAAGCGGGTCCAGCCCACGCCCTCGAAGTACAGCTCGGGCCAGGCGTGCGCGTCCCGCAGCCCCACCGACATGGTGCCGTCCGCCTGCGCGGAGCCCGGCGTGAAGCCCACCGCGACGCGGGCCGGGATGCCGAGCGTCCGCGCCATGGAGGCCATCGCGAAGGAGAAGTGGACGCAGAAGCCCTCCTTCTGCTCCAGGAACCTCCGGATCGCGGAAGGGCCACTGCCCGCCCTGACCTGCGTGTTGTAGGTGAAGCCGCCGTCGGAGGCGAAGTAGTCCTGGAGCTTGACCGCCTGCTCGTACGGGTTCGAGGCGCCCTTGGTGACCTGCCTGGCGCGGTCCGCGACCATGCCCGGCAGGGAGTCGGGGACCTCCGTGAACTCCTCCCGCAGCTCCCTGGGCGGCGCCGAGGCGTTCGCGAGCTGCTGGGCGGTGGGCTCCACGACCAGGCTCGTGACCTGGTACTTCGCGCCCCGCGTGGTCTGGCCCCGGTCGCCGACGAGGGCGCGGCCCACGGGTTCGTACCGCCAGCGGCCGTCGATCTGCACGCGGCTGGCGGGGAAGGGCATGGGCAGCCAGTTCTGCGCGTAGCTGTCGGAGGCCGAGATGCTGGTGTCGACCTCGCTCCTGCGCACGTCGGGGGCGAGACCCTGGGGGGTCGGCAGGGGCGAGGGCACGTCCTCGATCTGCCGCACGGTCGTCTTCCAGGTCGTGCCGTCGAACTTGTCGAGCGAGACGATGCGCAGGTACTGGTCGTTGGTCTGCTCGGCGTTCGTGCGGTAGGAGATGACCTCGCGGTCCTCCGGCTGGTTCAGGCTGTCCTGGAGCGCGACCAGCGGGTTCACCGCGGAGATCGTCCCGCCGCCGCCCGAGCCGCCGCCCCCGGGCCCGCCGTCGCCGCCCAGCAGGCCGCCGTCGAGGGCGGGCAGCGCGAGCGGCACCACCAGCGCGATGCCGAGGGCCAGGGCGCCGATGCGGCGTCCGGTGCGGACCGGGGCGATCACCCCGGTGTTGCTCTCCATGCCGCCGGAGACCCGCCCCGGCGCCCGTGCCGCGCCGCCGAACACCCGGCCCCACTGCGAGAGCCTGTCGCGGCCCTCCGCGAGCAGGAGCAGCAGATACCCGGAGGCGGCCAGCAGGAACCACAGCCAGCCGGCGCCGTCGCCGGAGAGGCCCGCGGCGACCGAGTACAGCGCGAGCAGCGGCAGCCCGGCGGGGGCCGCCGTGCGGAAGGTCACCGCGAGGGCGTCCACCGCGAGGCCTATCACCAGGACGCCGCCGACCAGCATCAGCCGGATGCCGTCGCTGAGCGGCGCCGGGATCGCGTACCGGCCGACGTCGGCGCCGCCCGCTTCGAGGAGCAGCCCGAAGTGACGGAACACGTCGGGACCCGGCAGGAACCCGGCGATGGCCTGCTGACGGGCGAAGACGAGGGTGAGCAGCAGCAGCGTCACCAGTGCCTGCGCGGCCACGGTGAGCGGCCTGGGCAGCGGTGCCCGCCGGGCCAGCGCGCCCACCCCGCTCTGCAGCACCAGCAGGAACACCGCCTGCGGGAACCACGTCGCGGGCTCGACGAGCGGCAGCAGCGCGCTCGACGCCATCAGCGTGGCCGCCGTGGCGCAGACCGCGAGCCGCGCGCGTCCACTCATGACCGTCCCCCCACTGTCGTACGCGACCGCTCACCCGTCGGTCCCGGCAGGGCCCTCATGCCCGGCCGCCGGTGGTCGTCCCCGCGGCGGGCGCGGGGTCCGCGCCGGCGCGGGCGTGGTCCGCCTGGCGCCACAGGTCGCTCAGGCTCGCGCCGGGCGGCACGTGCAGGGCCGTCCAGCCGGCCTCGCGCAGCATCCGCACGCGCGCGTCACCGGCCTCGGAGGGGCCGCTGCCCGGGCCCTGCGCCCAGGCCGTACCGTCCAGGAGGAAGGCGACCGCGGAGCCGCTGCGCCGGCGCATCTTGGCGACCACCGCCGCCTGCTCCTCGTCGAGATCGCCGAGGAAGGCGACGAGGAGGCCCTCGTTGCCCCCGCGCAGGACGTCGTGGGCGCGGGAGAGCCCGGCGCCGTCGGAGTGGTCGATCACCGCGAGGGTGTCCATCATCAGCCCGGCCGCGTCCGCCGACTCCTGGCCGGCGCCCGCGAAGCCGTCCGAGCCCTCGCCGGGCACCGACGCCCCGGTGTCGGTGAGGAGCCGGACCGAGAAGCCGCGCTCCAGCATGTGCACCAGGGCGGAGGCCGTGCCCGACACCGCCCACTCGAAGGCGGAGTCGGGGCCCGCGCCGTGGAAGCCCGCGCCCCTGGTGTCCAGGAGCACCGTGCAGCGGGCGCGCTGCGGCTGCTCCTCGCGGCGGACCATCAGCTCGCCGTAGCGCGCGGTGGAGCGCCAGTGCACCCGGCGCAGGTCGTCGCCGTGGCGGTACCCGCGCGGGATGACGTCGTCCTCGCCCGCGAGGGCCAGCGAGCGGTTGCGCCCGTCGCCGTACCCCTTGGCCTCGCCGGTGAGCCGCACCGGGGGGAGCGCCGCCACGCGCGGGACGACGGTGAGGGTGTCGTACGTCGAGAAGGAGCGCGTCAGCTCGCACATCCCGAACGGGTCCGAGAGGCGCAGTTGCAGCGGTCCGAGCGGATAGCGGCCACGCAGGTCGGAGCGGACGCGGTAGGACACCTCGCGGCGGCCGCCCGCCTCGACGCGGTCGAGCACGAACCGGGGCCGGGGACCGAGGACGTACGGCACCCGGTCCTGGAGCATCAGGAGTCCGGTGGGCAGCCGGGAGACGTTGTCCATCCGCAGGTGGACGCGGGCCTCCGACCCGGCGGGCACGCGCGCGGGGGAGAGCCTGCGGCTGCCCGCCACGCGGTACCGGGTGCGGAAGAGGACGACGGCGCAGACCAGCGGCAGCACGGCGAGCAGCAGCCCGACCCGCAGCAGGTCGCTCTGGCCGAGGACGTAGGCGCAGATGGCGGCGGCGACGCCGGCCGCGAGGAAGGAGCGCCCGCGGGTGGTCAGCCCCGCGAGAGCCGTGCGCAGCCCGCCCTTGTCGTCGTCGGCGGGTCCCGCGGGCCGCCCCCCGGCCGCCATCACAGCCTCCGGGTGCCGGGCGGCTGCTGGTCGAAGTACCGCCCGGGGGCGGGCGGGGCGGCGGCGGGGACCGGGGTGTGCTGGAGGATCTCCAGGACGACCTGCTCGGCCGTGCGGCGGTTCAACTGGGCCTGGGCCGTGGGCAGCAGGCGGTGCGCGAGGACCGCGACGGCCAGGGCCTGCACGTCGTCGGGGAGGGCGAACTCCCGGCCGCTGAGGGCGGCGGAGGCCTTGGCGGCGCGCAGCAGGTGCAGCGTCGCGCGCGGGGACGCCCCGAGTCTCAGGTCCGGGTGGCTGCGGGTCGCGGCGACCAGGTCCACCGCGTACCTGCGCACGGTGTCGGCGACGTGGACGGTGCGGACGGCGTCGATGAGCTTCACGATCTCGTGCGCGTGCGCCACCGGCTGGAGGTCGTCCAGGGGCGAGACGCCGCCGTGGACATCGAGCATCTGGAGCTCGGCCTCGGGGGTCGGGTAGCCGATGGAGACGCGGGCCATGAAGCGGTCGCGCTGTGCCTCGGGGAGGGGGTAGGTGCCCTCCATCTCCACCGGGTTCTGGGTGGCCACGACCATGAAGGGGCTGGGCAGTTCGTAGGTCTGGCCGTCGATGGTGACCTGGCGCTCCTCCATGGATTCGAGGAGCGCGGACTGCGTCTTCGGCGAGGCGCGGTTGATCTCGTCGCCGATCACGATCTGCGCGAAGATCGCGCCCGGCTTGAACTCGAAGTCCCTGCGCTGCTGGTCGAAGATGGACACACCCGTGATGTCCGACGGCAGCAGGTCCGGCGTGAACTGGATGCGCCGCACCGAGCAGTCGATGGACCGCGCGAGCGCCTTGGCCAGCATGGTCTTGCCGACGCCCGGCACGTCCTCGATGAGCAGGTGCCCCTCGGCGAGGAGCACGGTCAGCGAGAGCCGAACGACCTCTGGCTTGCCCTCGATCACACTCTCCACCGATCCGCGGACACGCTCCGCGGTGGTGGTCAGATCAGTGAGGCTCGCTCGATCGTCATAGGTCGTCACCCGGCCCTCCTCGGCCCTTCCCCAAGCTCGCAAGGAGCAGGGATTACCCCATTTCCGGGCCGCTCGTCGCGCGCGGCCCGGTCCACCCCGAATTCACCGGCACCACGCGTGATGGTTCCGCGTGGTGCCACCCCCGCATTGTTGTTGGGCATACGGGGTCGTGTCACTCGCCTGTGGATAACTGGCGCCGATTTGTCGGGTCTTACGACTGTTTGTCAGTCATGCACGGTGTCACGCGGGCTCGACTTCGCGCAGGAGGCCCGTCTTCACGTCGAACACGAATCCGCGCACGTCGTCGGTGTGCAGCAGGAAGGGCGAGGTCTGCACGCGGCGGATGGACTGCCGGACGTCCTGGTCGACGTCGCGGAACGACTCGACCGCCCAGGCGGGACGCTGGCCGACCTCCATCTCCAGGTCGTGCCGGAACTCCTCGGTGAGGGATTCGAGGCCGCAGGTGGTGTGGTGGATGAGGGCCACGCTGCGGGTGCCGAGGGCGCGCTGGCTGATGGTGAGCGAGCGGATGACGTCGTCGGTGACGACGCCGCCCGCGTTGCGGATGGTGTGGCAGTCGCCCAGTTCGAGGCCGAGCGCCTCGTGCAGGTCCAGGCGCGCGTCCATGCAGGCCACGACGGCGACCCGCAGGACGGGCCGGGCGTCCATGCCGGGGTCGGTGAAGTCGGCCGCGTACTTCTTGTTGGCTTCGACCAGGCGGTCGGTGACCGTGCCGGCGGCTATGTCGCCGAGCGGCTCTGCGGGAGTGGGGCCCGAGGGAGATGCGGAAGTCGACATGGTGACGACGTTAGTCCGCACTGACCCTCCAAGTGCGTCGTGAGAAGGGACAAAGAACGTCAAAGACTCTTGTTGTGAGGTAACGCACATGGGTGCGCCGAGGGCCGCCGTACGGGTGATGATCGAGTGATTCCTCCCTTTCGTCCCCTTCGCCGGTACGGTCCGCGACGCGCATCCCGGTTGATTGACCGGGAGACACGGTGGACTAAAGTGACGCGAAGCGGGAGACGCGACCTGCTCCCTGCTGGACCGCACATCCCGGGGGTTCACCGAAACCCCCACGTGCGCGGCGCGTACGTACGGCTCGGCCTCCTCCCGCTCCGGTCGGCTGACGCCACTTCCCCGGCGCCGGCGGGCCATCCCCTTCACGGAGCGGGCGGGGACCCGGCGGTGCGTGGCGGCGCCGCGCCGGACCTGAGAGGGCCCCTTGACCGAGAACAGCCGACACGTCCCGGTGATGCTCCAGCGGTGCCTGGACATGTTGGCCCCCGCGCTCGCCGAACCGGGCGCGGTCGTCGTCGACTGCACCCTCGGCCTCGGCGGCCACAGCGAGGCCCTGCTCTCCACCTTCCCCGCCGCCCGCCTCATCGCCCTGGACCGCGACAAGGAGGCCCTGCGCCTCTCCGGCGAGCGGCTCGCCCCCTTCGGCGACCGGGCCACCCTCGTGCACGCCGTCTACGACGAACTGCCCGAGGTGCTCGACCGCCTCGGCGTCCCGCGCGTGCAGGGCGTCCTGTTCGACCTCGGCGTCTCCTCCATGCAACTCGACGAGGCCGACCGCGGGTTCGCGTACGCCCAGGACGCGCCCCTGGACATGCGCATGGACCAGACGACCGGCATCAGCGCCGCCGAGGTCCTCAACACCTACGCCCCCGGTGAGCTGGTGCGCATCCTGCGCGCCTACGGCGAGGAGAAGCAGGCCAAGCGGATCGTGGGCGCCGTCGTGCGCGAGCGCGAGAAGGAGCCGTTCACCAACAGCGCCCGCCTCGTCGAACTGATCCGCGACTCCCTGCCGCAGGCCGCCAAGCGCACCGGCGGCAACCCCGCCAAGCGCACCTTCCAGGCCCTGCGCATCGAGGTCAACGGCGAGTTGAGCGTCCTGGAGCGGGCCGTCCCCGCGGCCGTGAAGGCGCTCGCCGTCGGCGGCCGCATCGCCGTCCTGTCGTACCACTCGCTCGAAGACCGGCTGGTCAAACAGGTGTTCGCGGCGGGTGCGGCGAACACCGCCCCCGCCGGACTGCCCGTGGTCCCCGAGCGCTACCAGCCGCGGCTCAAGCTCCTGACCCGCGGTGCCGAACTGCCCACAGAGGAAGAGGTCGCGGAGAACCGCAGGGCCGCGCCCGCCCGGCTGCGCGGCGCCCAGCGCGTGCGCGAAGACGTCGGGTGAGCCGCAAGGCCCGTACGCGTCGCGAGAGGCCGTGAGGCCAGGCCCCACGAAGCAGAGTCCGCGAGGAGGCTCCATGAGCAAGAAACCCGAGCTGCGGGGCAGGGCCGCCCGCCTCGCGCGACTGCTGCCGCAGGGCCCGGCCGCCCAGGCCGCGCGGGCCCCCTTCGTCCTCCTCGTCGTCCTCCTCCTCGGCGGCGGCCTGATCATGCTGCTGATCCTGAACTCCTCGCTCAACGAGGGCTCCTTCCAGCTCAGCGAGATGAAGAAGCGGACCAAGGACCTCACGGAGGAGGAGCAGCAGCTCAAGCGCGAGGTGGACGGCTTCGCGGCCCCCGAGGCACTCCAGCGCCGCGCCGACGAGCTGGGCATGGTCCCCGGCGGCGACCCCGCCTTCCTCGACCCCGACGGAACCGTGCGCGGCGTGCCCGGCACCGCCGCGGGACCGCCCGCGCCCCGCCCGCAGGGAGCGCCCGCCCCGGTCGTCACCGCACCGGCCCCGCCCGCCCCGCGGCCGGCCGCCCCGGCACCTCCGCCCGCCCCCACGACGCCCCCCGGCAGGTGATGACAAGTGTCCGACAGGGAACCCCCGCGGCGTCGCGTGCCAGGACCCGCCAAGCCCGTGCGCCCCGCGGCCTCCCGCCGCCCGGCGTCCGGCAAGCGGCCCGCGCCGGGCAAGCGCCCCGCCGCCCGCCGCCCCGCGGCCAAGGGCAGGGCCCGCACCATCCGCCTCGGCAGCCCGCGGCCCCGGCTGCGCATGGTCAGCCTCGGCCTGACCCTGGTGATGCTCGCCTTCGTCGTACGGCTGCTCCAGGTGCAGGCCGTCGACGCCGACGCGTACACGGCCAAGGCCGAGAAGAACCGCTATTTCACCCACACCCTCACGCCCGAGCGCGGGCGCATCACCGACCGCGCGGGCGTCGAACTCGCCGCCAGCGTGGACGCGTACGACATCACGGCCGACCCCTCCCTGTTCACGCCGAAGGAGGCCAAGGTCAAGGACGCGCCCGAGCAGGCGGCGGCGCTCCTCGCGCCCATCCTCGGCATGGACGCGGGCAGGATCACCGCCAAGCTGAAGACCCCCGACACGCGCTACGTCCTGCTGGCCCGCCGCCAGACCCCCCAGGTGTGGAAGCAGATCAAGGACCTGCGCGGGGCGCTCGCCGAGAAGGCGGGCGCCGACCCCGGCTCGCCGAACGTGCTGGCCGGCGTTCTCGCGGACCCCAGCAGCAAGCGGGTCTACCCCAACGACGAACTCGCCGCCGGGATACTGGGCTGGGTCAACACCGAGGGCAAGGGCGCGGGCGGCCTCGAACAGAAGCTCGACAAGGAGCTGGCGGGCGAGGAGGGCAAGGTCCGCTACGCCCAGTCGGGCGGCCGGCGCGTGCCGACCGCGGGCTCCATGGAGACACCCGCCGTGCCCGGCTCCGACGTCGAGCTGACCATCGACCGCGACATCCAGTGGGCCGCGCAGAACGCCATCAGCCGGCAGGTCGAGAAGTCGGGGGCCGACCGCGGCTACGTGATAGTGCAGGACACGCAGACCGGCGAGGTCCTCGCGATGGCCAACGCGCCCGGCTTCGACCCCAACGACCTCTCGCGGGCCGACGGGGCCGCGCTCGGCAACGCCGCGCTCCAGGACGCCTTCGAGCCCGGCTCCACCGCCAAGGTCATGTCGATGGCGGCGGTCCTGGAGGAGAACGCGGCCACGCCCGGCACCCATGTGACCGTGCCCAACCGGCTGCACCGCGGCGACCGCCTCTTCCAGGACGACATCGACCACCCCACCTGGCACCTGACGCTCAACGGCGTGCTCGCCAAGTCCTCCAACATCGGCACCATCCTGGCCACCGGAGAGCTGGGCAAGACACAGAAGGAGGCCAACGAGGTCCTCCACTCCTACCTGCACAAGTTCGGCATCGGCAGGGAGACCGGGCTCGGCTTCCCCGGCGAGACGTCCGGCATCTTCGCGCCCGCAGACAAGTGGTCGACGTCGCAGCAGTACACGATCCCGTTCGGCCAGGGCTTCTCGATCAACGCCATGCAGGCGACCTCGGTCTACTCGACCATCGCCAACGACGGCGTACGCGTACAGCCCACGCTCGTGCGCGGCACGAAGGGCCCCGACGGCCGCTTCACCCCCGCGCCGAAGCCGAAGAAGAACCGCGTGGTGAGCGCGGGGACCGCCAAGACCCTGGCGCGGATGCTGGAGTCGGTGGTCGACGACGAGGAGGGCACCGGCACCAAGGCCCGCATCCCCGGCTACCGCGTCGCGGGCAAGACGGGCACGGCCAACCGGGTCGACCCCGTGACCGGCCGCTACAAGGGCTACACCTCGTCGTTCGCCGGCTTCGCGCCGGCCGACAAGCCGCGCGTCACCGTCTACTGCGCCATCCAGAACGCCACCAGGGGCAGCTACTTCGGCGGCCAGATCTGCGGCCCCATCCACAAGAAAGTCATGGAGTTCGCCCTCAAGACGCTCCAAGTGCCGCCCACCGGCAAGGGCCCGGCCCGGCTGCCGGTGACCTTCTGACCCGCGGACCGGCCCGCGGACCGAACCGCGGGCCCGTCCCGCAGACCGACCAGGAACCGCCCGTGACAACGATCACTCCCGCTTCCGGGAACCAGCCCCCGCCACACCGCCCGCTTCGCCTGGCGGGGGGTCCGCCCGGTACGCTCACCGCCGTGCCACACGCTGATCAGTCCCCACACACCCAGAAGGGCGCTCCCGTGACATACCCGGGACCGCCGCGGCCTGACCAGGTCTCCGCGGCCTCACTGACGGAGCTCGCGGGCCATCTGGGCGTCGACGTCCAGGGCGACGCGGAGATCACGGGCATCACGCACGACTCCCGCGCGGTACGCCCCGGCGACATCTACGCCGCGCTGCCCGGCGCCCGCATGCACGGGGCCGACTTCGTCGCGCAGGCCGCCGACCTCGGCGCCGCGGCCATCCTCACCGACCCGACCGGCGCCGAACGCGCCGCGGTGACCGGCCTCCCGGTCCTGGTCGTCGACAGCCCCCGCGCCGTCATGGGCGAACTGGCGGCCACGGTCTACGGCCACCCCGGCCGCGACCTCCTCCAGATCGGCATCACCGGCACCTCCGGCAAGACCACGACCGCGTACCTCATCGAGGGCGGCCTCAAGGGCGTGCGGTCGACCGGGCTCATCGGCACCGTCGAGATGCGCATCGGGGACGAGCGCATCAAGTCGGAGCGCACGACCCCCGAAGCCACCGACCTCCAGGCGCTGTTCGCGGTGATGCGCGAGCGCGGCGTCGAGGCCGTCGCGATGGAGGTCTCCAGCCACGCCCTGGTGCTCGGGCGGGTGGACGGCTGCGTCTTCGACGTCGCCGTCTTCAACAACCTCAGCCCGGAGCACATGGAGTTCCACTCCGACATGGAGGACTACTTCCGGGCCAAGGCGCAGCTCTTCACCGCGCGCCGCTCGCGCCTCGGCGTGGTCAACTTCGACGACGAGTACGGGCGCCGGCTCATCACCGAGTCGGAGGTGCCCGTCACCACCTTCTCCGCCGAGGGCCACCCCGACGCCGACTGGCGCGCCGAGGACGTCGAGGTCGGACCGCTCGACTCGACGTTCGTCGCGGTCGGCCCCAAGGGCGAGCGGATCACCGCCAAGTCGCCGCTCGCGGGCCCCTTCAACGTCGCCAACACCCTCGCCGCGATCGTCTCGCTGGCCGTCGCGGGCATCGACCCGCAGCAGGCCGCCGACGGCGTCGCCGCGGTGCCCGGCGTCCCCGGCCGCCTGGAGCGCGTCGACGCCGGCCAGCCCTACCTGGCGGTCGTCGACTACGCCCACAAGACGGACGCCGTCGAATCGGTCCTGCGCGCGCTGCGCAAGGTCACCGAGGGCAAGCTGCACATCGTGCTCGGCTGCGGCGGCGACCGCGACAAGACCAAGCGGATGCCGATGGGCGCCGCCGCGGCCCGCCTCGCCGACACCGCCGTACTCACCTCCGACAACCCCCGTGGCGAGGACCCCCTCGCGATCCTCGCCACGATGCTCGCCGGCGCCGCCGACGTGCCGGCCCACGAGCGCGGCGACGTCGCCGTCTTCGAGGACCGGGCCGCCGCGATCCGCGCGGCGGTGGTCCGCGCGCGGCCGGGCGACACCGTGCTCGTCGCGGGCAAGGGCCACGAGCAGGGACAGGACATCGCCGGGGTGGTGCGTCCCTTCGACGACCGCCTCGTGCTTCGCGAAGCCATCGAGCAAACCCAGGGATGAAGTTGTGATCGCCCTCTCCCTCGCCGAGATCGCCACTGTCGTCGGCGGGCAGACGTACGACATACCGGATCCGGCCACCATGGTGACCGGACCGGTCGTCCGTGACTCCCGTGAAGTGGCGCCCGGCAGCCTCTTCGTCGCCTTCGTCGGCGAGCGGGCCGACGGCCACGACTACGCGGCCGACGTGGTCGCCGCGGGCGCGGTCGCCGTGTTCGCCTCGCGGCCGGTCGGCGTGCCCGCCATCGTCGTGGACGACGTGCAGGCCGCGCTCGGCGCCCTCGCCCGCCACGTGGTGAAGCGGCTCGGCGCGACCCTCGTGGCGCTGACGGGCTCCGTCGGCAAGACCAGCTCCAAGGACCTGCTCGCGCAGGTGCTCCGGCGCAAGGCACCCACGGTCTTCACGCCCGGATCGCTCAACAACGAGATCGGTCTGCCGCTGACCGCGCTGAGCGCCACCGACGAGACGCGCTTCCTCGTCCTGGAGATGGGGGCGCGCGGAATCGGCCACATCCGCTACCTCACCGAACTGACGCCGCCGAGGATCGGCCTCGTCCTGAACGTCGGGACCGCCCACATCGGCGAGTTCGGCGGCCGCGAGCAGATCGCGATCGCGAAGGGCGAGCTGGTCGAGGCGCTGCCCGCGGACGGGGCCGCCGTCCTCAACGCCGACGACCCGCTGGTGCGCGCCATGGCCTCGCGCACGAAGGCCCGCGTGATCCTCTTCGGCGAGGCCGACGACGCCGACGTACGTGCCGAGAATGTCCGGCTCACGGGCACCGGACAGCCTTCTTTTACGCTGCACACACCCTCCGGGTGCAGCGACGTGACCTTGCGGCTGTACGGTGAGCACCACGTGTCGAACGCGCTTGCCGCGGCCGCCGTCGCCCATGAGCTGGGCATGTCCGTGGAAGAGATCGCCCTCGCGCTCTCCGAGGCGGGCACGCTGTCCCGCTGGCGGATGGAGGTCACCGAGCGCCCGGACGGTGTGACGGTCGTCAACGACGCCTACAACGCGAACCCCGAGTCCATGCGAGCGGCGCTGCGCGCGCTCGCGGCCATGGGCAAGGGACGTCGTACGTGGGCGGTGCTCGGTCACATGGCCGAGCTCGGGGACGAGGGTCTCGCCGAGCACGACGCGGTCGGACGCCTTGCCGTCCGGCTCAACGTGAGCAAGCTCGTGGCAGTCGGGGGCAGGGAAGCGTCCTGGCTCCAACTGGGCGCATACAACGAGGGTTCGTGGGGTGAGGAGTCGGTGCACGTGTCCGACGCACAGGCGGCGATCGACCTGCTGCGCAGCGAGCTGCGCCCAGGAGACGTCGTGCTGGTGAAGGCGTCCAGGTCGGTCGGTCTCGAGAAGGTCGCCACGGCGCTGCTCGACGACGCCGCAGGGTCTTCTGAGGGGCAGGTCTCCGGCCGATGAGGCAGATCCTCTTCGCGGGTGTGATCGGGCTCTTCCTGACCCTGGTCGGCACCCCGCTGCTGATCAAGCTGCTGGCCCGCAAGGGCTACGGCCAGTTCATCCGGGACGACGGCCCGCGCGAGCACCACAGCAAGCGCGGTACGCCGACCATGGGTGGTATCGCCTTCATCCTGGCCACGCTCATCGCGTACTTCCTCACGAAGATCATCACCGGTACGGAGACGACGCTCTCCGGCCTCCTGGTGCTCTTCCTGATGGCAGGCATGGGCCTCGTGGGCTTCCTCGACGACTACATCAAGATCGTCAAGCAGCGCTCGCTCGGCCTCCGCGCCAAGGCGAAGATGGCCGGTCAGCTCATCGTCGGCATCGGCTTCGCCGTGCTCGCGCTGAACTGGCCGGACAACCGCAACCAGACACCGGCCTCCACCAAGCTGTCGTTCGTCACGGACTTCGGCTGGTCGATCGGCCCGGTCCTGTTCGTGGTCTGGGCGCTGTTCATGATCCTCGCGATGTCGAACGGCGTGAACCTCACCGACGGCCTCGACGGCCTCGCCACCGGCGCCTCGGTGATGGTCTTCGGCGCGTACACCTTCATCGGCGTCTGGCAGTACCAGGAGTCCTGCGCCAACGCCACGACGCTGACCAACCCCCAGGCGTGTTTCGAGGTCAGGGACCCGCTCGACCTGGCGGTCGTGGCCTCCGCGCTGATGGGCGCCTGCTTCGGCTTCCTGTGGTGGAACACCTCGCCCGCCAAGATCTTCATGGGTGACACCGGCTCGCTCGCCCTCGGCGGCGCGCTCGCCGGCCTCGCGATCTGCTCCCGCACGGAGCTGCTCCTCGCGCTCCTCGGCGGCCTCTTCGTGATGATCACCATGTCGGTCGTCATCCAGGTCGGCTCGTTCAAGCTGACCGGCAAGCGCGTCTTCCGCATGGCGCCACTGCAGCACCACTTCGAACTCAAGGGGTGGTCCGAGGTCCTTGTCGTGGTCCGCTTCTGGATCATCCAGGGCATGTGCGTGATCGTCGGCCTCGGACTCTTCTACGCGGGATGGGCAGCCGAAAAGTGACCACTGGGTCCGACTGGCAGGGCAAGAACATCACCGTCGCCGGCCTCGGCGTGAGCGGCGTCAGCGCCGCCCGCGCCCTGGCCGGCCTCGGCGCGTCGGTGACCGTCGTGGACGGCGGCTCGTCGGCGGGGCACGAGGAGCGCGCCGCCGCGCTGCGGGCCGACGGCGTCTCCGTACGCCTCGGGGACGCGGCGACCCTGCCGCCCGGCACCGACCTGGTGGTGACCTCGCCGGGGTGGCCGCCGTCGGCGCCGCTCTTCGCGGCGGCGGCCGAGGCGGGCGTGGACGTCGTCGGCGACGTCGAGATCGCCTGGCTGCTGCGCGGCCCCGACGCCGCGCCCTGGCTCGCCGTCACGGGTACCAACGGCAAGACGACGACCACGCAGATGCTCGCGTCGATCCTGGACGCGGAGGGCCTGCGCACGGCCGCCGTCGGCAACATCGGCACCCCGATCGTGGACGTGGTCCTGGAGGGCGACGACGCGTACGACGTGCTCGCCGTCGAGCTGTCCTCCTACCAGCTCCACTGGGCGCCCTCCCTGCGCGCCCACTCCGCGGCCGTCCTGAACCTCGCCCCCGACCACCTCGACTGGCACGGTTCCATGGAGGCCTACGCGGCCGACAAGGGCCGCGTCTACGAGGGCAACCAGGTGGCCTGCGTCTACAACGCCGACGCCACCGCCAAGCCGTCGACGGAGGACTTGGTCCGCGGGGCCGACGTCGAAGAGGGCTGCCGCGCCATCGGTTTCACGCTGAACGCGCCCGCCCCCTCGCAACTCGGCGTCGTGGACGGCATCCTCGTCGACCGTGCGTTCGTACCGGACCGCCAGAAGCAGGCGCAGGAGCTCGCGGAGATCTCCGACGTGCGCCCGCCCGCGCCGCACAACATCGCCAACGCGCTGGCCGCGGCGGCGCTCGCGCGCGCCTTCGGCGTGCGGGCCACGGCCGTCCGCGACGGGCTGCGCGCCTTCCGCCCCGACGCCCACCGCATCGAGCACGTCGCCGACGTGGCCGGCGTCGCCTACGTGGACGACTCCAAGGCCACCAACACCCACGCGGCCCAGGCCTCGTTGGCGGCGTACGAGTCGATCGTCTGGATCGCCGGCGGCCTCGCCAAGGGCGCCACCTTCGACGAGCTGGTCGCCGGGGCCGCGGGGCGGCTGCGCGGGGTCGTGCTGATCGGCGCCGACCGGGCGCTCATCCGCGAAGCCCTCGCGCGACACGCCCCCGAGGTCCCTGTCGTCGACCTCGACCGGACCGACACTGGGGCGATGTCCGAGGCGGTACGGCGGGCGGCGGAGCTCGCCGAGTCCGGGGACACCGTCCTCATGGCCCCGGCCTGTGCGTCGATGGACATGTTCACCAACTACAACAAGCGTGGTGAAGCGTTCGCGGACGCCGTCCGCGAACTCGGCTCCACGCGCGCCTGACCGGGTCCGCAGGTCCGGCGGGCGCCGGGCACATCCTTGGGAGGGAACGTGGCCAGGTCTTCCGTGCGGGTCGCCAAACGACCGGCTCCCGTACGCGCCAGAGGCGCCTCCCACCCGCCGGGCGAGAGCGGGCCGCGACGGCTCGTCACCAGGCTCCGGCGGGCCTGGGACCGGCCGTTGACCGCCTATTACCTGATTTTCGGCAGCAGCCTGCTGATCACCGTGCTCGGCCTGGTGATGGTCTACTCGGCCTCGATGATCCAGGCGTTGCAGCTCGACCTGCCCGCGTCGTACTTCTTCCGCAAGCAGTTCGTGGCCGCCGTCCTCGGCACCGGGCTGCTGTGCGTCGCGATGCGGATGCCCGTCAAGCTGCACAGGGCGCTGGCGTATCCGATCCTCGCGGTCTCGGTGTTCCTGATGGTGCTCGTCCAGGTCCCGGGGATAGGGCGCAGCGTCAACGGCAACCAGAACTGGATCTACCTGGGCGGCCCCTTCCAGCTCCAGCCCAGCGAGTTCGGCAAGCTCGCCCTGGTCCTGTGGGGTGCCGACCTGCTGGCCCGTAAATACGACAAGCGGCTCCTGACCCAGTGGAAGCACATGCTGGTGCCGCTCGTCCCCGTCGCCTTCATGCTGCTCGGCCTCATCATGCTCGGCGGCGACATGGGAACCGCGATCATTCTCACGGCGATCCTCTTCGGACTGCTCTGGCTGGCGGGCGCGCCCACCCGGCTCTTCGCCGGAGTGCTCGGCGTCGCGGCCCTCATCGGTGTGATCCTCATCAAAACGAGCCCCAACCGCATGGCCAGGCTCGCCTGCATCGGCGCCACGGACCCCGGCCCCTCGGACCAGTGCTGGCAGGCCGTGCACGGCATCTACGCCCTCGCCTCCGGCGGATTCTTCGGTTCCGGCCTCGGCGCGAGTGTGGAAAAATGGGGTCAACTGCCGGAACCGCACACCGACTTCATCTTCGCCATCACCGGGGAGGAACTCGGCCTGGCAGGGACACTGTCGGTGCTCGCCCTCTTCGCGGCTCTAGGCTATGCGGGTATCCGCGTGGCCGGACGCACGGAGGACCCCTTCGTACGGTATGCCGCGGGAGGCGTGACCACCTGGATCACGGCGCAGGCCGTGATCAACGTAGGTGCGGTGCTCGGTCTGCTGCCGATCGCCGGTGTCCCGCTCCCGCTGTTCTCCTACGGGGGTTCGGCCCTGCTGCCGACCATGTTCGCCGTCGGGCTCCTCATCGCTTTCGCGCGATCGGACCCCGCTGCGAAGGCGGCCCTGGCCATGCGGCAACCTCGGGTGAGATGGAACACGATGCGACGGCGCGTCAAGGCGCGTTCGTCCGGAGAGCGGTGAATTTCGGTGCATGTCGTACTCGCCGGCGGGGGGACCGCCGGCCACATCGAGCCCGCGCTCGCCCTCGCGGACGCCCTGCGGAGGCAGGACCCCACCGTGGGCATCACGGCCCTGGGCACGGAGCGTGGACTCGAGAGCCGACTCGTACCCGAGCGGGGCTACGAACTGGCGCTGATCCCGGCCGTACCCCTGCCGCGCAAGCCCACCCCTGAGCTGATCACCGTCCCGGGACGGCTGCGCGGCACCATCAAGGCGGCCGAGCAGATCCTGGAGCGGACGAAGGCGGACTGCGTCGTCGGCTTCGGCGGCTACGTGGCCCTGCCGGGCTACCTGGCGGCCAAACGGACCGGGACGCCCATCGTCGTGCACGAGGCCAACGCGCGCCCCGGCCTGGCCAACAAGATCGGTTCGCGGTACGCCCACGGGGTGGCCGTCGCGACCCCCGACAGCAAGCTGCGCAACTCCCGCTACATCGGCATCCCGCTGCGCCACACCATCGCCACGCTCGACCGGGCCCGGGTCCGCCCGGAGGCGCGCGCCGCCTTCGGCCTCGACCCCAACCTGCCGACCCTGCTCGTCTCCGGCGGCTCCCAGGGCGCCCGGCGGCTCAACGAGGTCGTCCAGCAGGTCGCGCCGGTGCTCCAGCGCGCGGGCATCCAGATCCTGCACGCGGTCGGCCCGAAGAACGAACTGCCGCAGGTGCAGCAGATGCCGGGGATGCCCCCCTACATCCCGGTACCGTACGTGGACCGGATGGACCTCGCGTACGCCGCGGCCGACATGATGCTCTGCCGCGCGGGCGCGATGACCGTCGCCGAACTCTCCGCCGTCGGGCTCCCCGCCGCCTACGTCCCGCTGCCGATCGGCAACGGCGAACAGCGGCTGAACGCCCAGCCGGTGGTCAAGGCGGGCGGCGGACTGCTCGTCGACGACGCGGAACTGACGCCCGAGTGGGTGCAGGGCAACGTCCTGCCCGTCCTGGCCGACCCGCACCGGCTGTACGAGATGTCCCGCGCCGCCTCCGAGTTCGGCCGCAGGGACGCCGACGAGCTGCTCGTCGGCATGGTGTACGAGGCGATTGCGTCACGCCGCAACGCGTGAGAAGGCAGGGGACCGTGGCCGGACCGACCACCGCCGAACGGCAGCAGAAGAAGTCCGGCCCGCCCCGCCCGCAGCGCGCACGGCTGCGACTGCCGCCGCGCGCACGCCGTCTGGTCGTGCTCCTGCTCCTCGTCGCCCTCGTCGCGGCCGGGGGCGTCTGGGTGCTCTACGGCTCGCCGTGGCTGCGCCTTGAGCGGGTGGAGGTCTCGGGCACCGACGTCCTGACGCCCCGACAGGTCGTCGAGGCGGCGGACGCCCCCGTCGACGACCCACTGGTTTCGGTCGATCCGGGCGCCCTTGAGGAGCGGCTCCGTTCGACATTGCCCCGAATCGACTCGGTTGTGGTCAGCCGGTCATGGCCGCATGGAATCGGCCTGGAAGTGACGGAACGCAAACCGGTGCTCCTCATCGAAAAGGGCCGAAAGTTCATCGAAGTGGACGCCAAGGGAGTGCGATTCGCCACGGTCGAGCACGCGCCCAAGGGCGTCCCGCTCCTGGAATTGGCGCTCGACCGGAAGAGCGGGGCGGCGAGCCTGCGCAGGTTCGGCACCGCCCGGCTGCTGCGCGAGGCGGTCCGGGTCGCGGGCGACCTGCCGGAATCCGTCGCCCGGGATACACGGAACGTCAAGGTCCGTTCGTACGACTCCATCTCGCTGGAGTTGAGCGGCGCCCGCACCGTCGAGTGGGGCAGTGGCGAGAAGGGCCGGGCGAAAGCCGCCTCGCTGACGGCGCTGATGAAAGCGACCCCGAAGGCCGGGCACTTCGATGTGAGCGTCCCCACCGCCCCTGTCTCGGCAGCGAGTTGACGGCCGTCACCGCAGGCCAGCACCCTGATTCGGCAGCGCTACGGCTGATCACATAGGGTGAAAAGAAAAACGGGAGGTTCGGCGTGTTCGTTGAACGTGCGCCACTTGTCGACTTAGTGTCCTGTTCGGAAGAGTCCAGGGAACAGGCACACTGGTAACCCTAAACTTCAGCGTTAGGGTTCGGGTCGGCGTTCGGACCGTCCCATTCGGCATCAGTCGTCGCATCGCGTCAGAGCGAAACGGCGACACGTAACTCGAGGCGAGAGGCCTTCGACGTGGCAGCACCGCAGAACTACCTCGCAGTCATCAAAGTCATCGGTGTCGGCGGCGGTGGTGTCAATGCCATCAACCGGATGATCGAGGTCGGTCTCAAGGGCGTCGAGTTCATCGCCATCAACACCGACGCGCAAGCCCTGTTGATGAGCGACGCCGACGTCAAGCTCGACGTAGGCCGTGAACTCACGCGCGGACTCGGCGCGGGCGCCAACCCGGCCGTCGGCCGCAAGGCGGCCGAGGACCACCGCGAGGAGATCGAGGAGGTCCTCAAGGGGGCCGACATGGTCTTCGTCACCGCCGGCGAAGGCGGCGGCACCGGCACGGGCGGCGCACCCGTCGTCGCCAACATCGCGCGCTCGCTCGGCGCCCTCACCATCGGCGTGGTCACCCGGCCCTTCACCTTCGAGGGCCGCCGCCGCGCCAACCAGGCGGAGGACGGCATCGCGGAGCTGCGCGAAGAGGTCGACACCCTCATCGTCATCCCCAACGACCGGCTGCTCTCCATCTCGGACCGGCAGGTATCCGTCCTCGACGCCTTCAAGTCGGCGGACCAGGTCCTGCTCTCCGGTGTCCAGGGCATCACCGACCTCATCACCACGCCCGGTCTGATCAACCTCGACTTCGCCGACGTCAAGTCGGTCATGTCCGAGGCCGGTTCGGCGCTCATGGGCATCGGCTCGGCCCGCGGCGACGACCGCGCGGTCGCCGCCGCGGAGATGGCGATCTCCTCGCCGCTCCTCGAAGCCTCCATCGACGGCGCGCGCGGCGTGCTGCTCTCCATCTCCGGCGGCTCCGACCTCGGCCTGTTCGAGATCAACGAAGCGGCACAGCTCGTCAGCGAGGCCGCGCACCCCGAGGCCAACATCATCTTCGGCGCGGTCATCGACGACGCGCTCGGCGACGAGGTCCGGGTCACCGTCATCGCCGCCGGGTTCGACGGCGGGCAGCCGCCGTCCAAGCGGGACACCGTGCTCGGCTCGGCCTCCGGCCCCGCCAAGCGCGAGGAGCCCGCGCCGCCCGCGGCGACGCCCGCCAGGCCCGTCGAATCGTCCCGTCCGGCCTTCGGCGGTCTCGGCAGCGTGACCCCGCGCGAGGAGCCGTCGGCACCGGAGCCCGTGGAGACGGCACCGACGGCCGGCGAGACCCCGTCCGCGCCGGTGGCGCCCCCGCAGGTGCCGCCGGCCCGGCCCTACCAGGACAGCCAGGCCGAAGAGCTGGACGTCCCGGACTTCCTGAAGTGATGGCGGACTTCACGAAGTGATAAGCGAGCACAGCACCACGAACGGCGCGCACTTCGCCTTCACCGACCGGTGGGGCGGGGTGAGCGCCGTTCCGTACGAGGAGCTCAATCTCGGCGGCGCCGTCGGCGACGACCCCGAGGCGGTACGCGCCAACCGCGCCCTGGCCGCCAAGTCCCTCGGCGTCGAAGCCGGCCACGTGGTCTGGATGAACCAGGTGCACGGCCGTGACGTCGCCGTGGTCGACGGGCCCTGGGGCCACGGCGCCGAGGTCCCGGCCGTCGACGCGGTGGTCACCGCCCGCAGGGGCCTCGCCCTCGCCGTGCTGACCGCCGACTGCACGCCCGTCCTGCTCGCCGACCCGGTGGCCGGGGTGGCCGCGGCGGCGCACGCCGGGCGCCCCGGCATGGTGGCGGGCGTCGTTCCCGCCGCCGTGGAGGCGATGGTGAAGCTCGGCGCGGACCCGGCCCGCGTGGTCGCCCGCACCGGCCCCGCCGTCTGCGGGCGCTGCTACGAAGTCCCGGGAGCGATGCGCGCCGAAGTCGCCGCCGTCGAGCCCGCGGCGTACGCCGAGACGAGTTGGGGCACGCCGGCGGTCGACGTGACCGCGGGGGTGCACGCCCAGCTCGAACGGCTCGGGGTGCGCGACCGGGGGCGTTCCCCGGCGTGCACGCTGGAATCCGGTGACCACTTCTCGTACCGCCGCGACCGCACGACCGGTCGTCTGGCGGGCTATGTCTGGCTGGACTGATAGGGCATGACGGACCGTAGAAGCGAACTCGCGGCGAACCTGGCGCAGGTCGAGGAGCGCATCGACGCGGCCTGCGCCGCGGCAGGGCGCAAGCGCGAGGAAGTGACCCTGATCGTGGTCACGAAGACCTACCCCGCGAGTGATGTGCGCATTCTCTCGGAACTGGGTGTGCGCCATGTCGCGGAGAACCGCGACCAGGACGCGGCGCCCAAGGCCGCCCAGTGCACGGATCTGCCACTCACCTGGCACTTCGTGGGCCAGTTGCAGACCAATAAGGTCCGTTCCGTGGTCGGTTATGCCGATCTGGTGCAGTCCGTGGACCGCCCCAAGCTGGTCACGGCCCTCTCGGCGGCCGCTGTCCGCGCGGAGCGCGAGATCGGCTGCCTGATCCAGGTGGCGCTCGACGCCGATGAGCACGGGCGCGGTGAGCGCGGGGGCGTCGGGGCCGGTGGCATCGAGGAGTTGGCCGCGTCCGTGGCCGCGGCGCCGGGGCTTCGGCTGGACGGTCTGATGACCGTCGCGCCGCTCACCGGGCCCTACGCCGGGCGGCAGCAGGCGGCGTTCGAGCGGCTGAGGGAATTCTCAACCCTCATGCGCGCGACCCATCCGGCTGCGAACATGGTGTCGGCAGGGATGAGCGCGGACCTCGAACAGGCCGTAGCGGCGGGAGCGACACATGTACGCGTCGGTACGGCGGTACTCGGAGTCCGACCCGGGCTCGGGTAACGTCGCCAAGAAGTCGGACCACAGCAGAAAATATGGTCATTCCCGCTGATCCGGCGGGGATACCTCGTGGATCGCGGGCAGTTGGTGACGACAGCCGATCCACCACAGAGCGGAGGACTCAGAGCATGGCCGGCGCGATGCGCAAGATGGCGGTCTACCTCGGCCTCGTGGAGGACGATGGGTACGACGGTCCGGGGTTCGATCCCGATGACGAGTTCGAGCCCGAGCCGGAGCCCGAGCGGGAGCGCAGGCGGCACGACCCGCCGCGCCAGCCGCACCAGTCCCAACGGGACGAATCGGTACGAGTGGTGCAGCCTCCGGCGCCCCGTGAGCCGGCGGCCCATGCCACTTCGCTGGCCGCGGAATCCGGACGTCCGGCACGAATCGCCCCCGTGGCATCCATCACACCTGAACGCCAGAGCCTGGAGAAGAACGCACCGGTGATCATGCCCAAGGTCGTGTCCGAGCGGGAGCCCTACCGCATCACCACGCTGCACCCGCGGACGTACAACGAGGCCCGTACCATCGGGGAACACTTCCGCGAGGGCACTCCGGTGATCATGAACTTGACCGAGATGGACGACACGGACGCGAAGCGACTTGTCGACTTTGCCGCCGGTCTCGTCTTCGGTCTCCATGGGAGCATTGAACGCGTGACGCAGAAGGTGTTCCTGTTGTCGCCTGCTAACGTCGATGTAACGGCGGAGGACAAGGCTCGCATCGCAGAGGGCGGGTTCTTCAACCAGAGCTGAGGCCCAGTGGCCGCAGCGGTTGCCGTAGACGCAGTACCGGAACGACGAAGCACGAGTTGGCAGGGGAGAGGGAAACGCGGACATGAGCGTGTTCTTGCAGGTGCTCTACATCGCGCTGATGTGCTTCCTCATCGTGCTGATCTTCCGGTTGGTCATGGACTACGTCTTCCAGTTCGCCCGCTCGTGGCAACCCGGCAAGGCGATGGTGGTCGTTCTGGAGGCCACCTACACTGTCACTGATCCACCGCTCAAGCTTCTGCGGCGGTTCATTCCGCCGCTGCGTCTCGGGGGCGTGGCGCTCGACCTGTCCTTCTTCGTACTGATGATCATCGTCTACATCCTGATCTCCGTCGTGAGGCAGCTGTGAGCTCGATGTCAGCTACGTTCTTGCCGAATGCCGACGACTACGTTGAGGTGAAGAGATGCCGTTGACCCCCGAGGACGTGCGGAACAAGCAGTTCACAACCGTCCGCCTCCGAGAAGGCTATGACGAGGACGAGGTCGATGCCTTCCTCGACGAGGTCGAAGCCGAACTGACCCGCCTGCTCCGCGAGAACGAGGACCTGCGCGCCAAGCTGGCCGCCGCCACTCGTGCCGCGGCTCAGAACCAGCAGCAGGGCGGGATGCGCAAGGGTCCCGACGGGCCGCCGCAGGACCAGCGAGGTCCCGGTGCCCCGGTACCCGCCGCCATATCGGGCCCGCAGCCGGTCCCGCCGCAGCAGCAGATGGGTGGCCCCATGGGCGGCCCGCCCCAGCTGCCCGGCGGCGCACCCCAGCTGCCCGCAGGTCCGAGCGGTCACGGCCCCCAGGGCGGTCCGCAGGGTCCCGGTCCGATGGGCCAGGGTCCGATGGGTGGCCCCATGGGCGGTCCCATGGGCGGCCACGGTGGTCCTCCGCAGATGCCGCAGCCCGGTCAGGGCCCCGGTGGCGACAGTGCCGCCCGGGTGCTCTCCCTGGCGCAGCAGACCGCCGACCAGGCGATCGCGGAGGCCCGCTCCGAGGCCAACAAGATCGTCGGCGAGGCCCGCTCGCGCGCCGAGGGCCTTGAGCGTGACGCCCGTGCCAAGGCCGACGCCCTGGAGCGGGACGCGCAGGAGAAGCACCGCGTCGCGATGGGCTCCCTGGAGTCCGCCCGCGCCACGCTGGAGCGCAAGGTCGAGGACCTGCGCGGCTTCGAGCGCGAGTACCGCACGCGTCTGAAGTCGTACCTGGAGTCGCAGCTCCGTCAGCTGGAGACCCAGGCCGACGACTCCCTGGCCCCGCCGCGTACTCCGGCCACCGCCTCGCTGCCGCCGTCCCCGGCGCCGTCGATGGCTCCGGCCGGTGCGGGTGCCCCGTCCTACGGCGGCAACCAGGGCGCCGGCGGTCCGTCCTACGGCGGCCAGCAGCAGATGTCCCCGGCGATGACGCAGCCGATGGCACCGGTGCGGCCGCAGGGCCAGCAGCCCATGCAGCAGGCTCCGTCCCCGATGCGTGGCTTCCTCATCGACGAGGACGACAACTGACGGGCGATCCCACGCCGTAGAGGCGTCGGCAGCGTTCAGGGCCGGGCCCCCAGATTTCTGGGGGCCCGGCCCTTTTGTGCCGTGAGGCGCTTGCGGGGCGCTGCGGGGCGCGGGGCGCTGCGGGGCGTTGTCGGGCGGGGCAACGCGAAAGGCCCGGCCCCCTCGGCGAATCCCAGGGGCCGGGCCTTTCGCGTCGTTCCCGTGGACGCTTACGCCTTGCGGAGGCGGAAGGTCAGCTTCAGGGGTTCGTCCGTGAACGGCTGACCGTAGGTGTCGTCCGCCTCACCCTGCGCGAAGTCGGTCGCGAGGACCTCGTCCGCGATCAGCTCGGCGTGCTCGGCCAGCGCCGTGAGCACCGCCGGGTCCGTCGAGGTCCAGCGCAGGGCGATGCGGTCGGCGACGTCGAGGCCGCTGTTCTTGCGGGCCTCCTGGATCAGGCGGATCGCGTCGCGGGCCAGCCCGGCCCTGCGCAGCTCCTCGGTGATCTCCAGGTCGAGCGCGACCGTGGCCCCGGAGTCGGACGCCACGGACCAGCCCTCGCGCGGGGTCTCCGTGATGATCACCTCGTCCGGGGCGAGCGTCACGGTCTCGCCGTCGACCTCGACCGACGCGGTGCCCTCACGCAGCGCGAGGGAGAGCGCGGCGGCGTCGGCCTCGGCCACGGCCTTGGCGACCGCCTGGACGCCCTTGCCGAACCGCTTGCCGAGCGCCCGGAAGTTGGCCTTCGCGGTGGTGTCGACCAGGGAGCCGCCGACTTCGGAGAGCGACGCCAGGGAGGAGACGTTCAGCTCCTCGGTGATCTGGGTGTGCAGCTCGGGGTTGAGCGCCTCGAAGCCGGAGGCCGCCACCAGCGCGCGGGACAGCGGCTGGCGGGTCTTGACGCCGGACTCCGCGCGCGTGGCGCGGCCCAGCTCCACCAGGCGGCGCACGAGGACCATCTGCTGCGAGAGCTCCGGGTCGATCGCCGACAGGTCGGCCTCGGGCCACGAGGACAGGTGGACCGACTCCGGCGCGTCCGGGGTGACGGGCACGACCAGGTCCTGCCAGACACGCTCGGTGATGAACGGTGTCAGCGGGGCCATCAGGCGCGTGACCGTCTCGACGACCTCGTGCAGGGTGCGCAGGGCCGCCTTGTCGCCCTGCCAGAAGCGGCGGCGCGAGCGGCGTACGTACCAGTTGGAGAGGTTGTCCACGAAGACGGACAGGAGCTTGCCCGCGCGCTGGGTGTCGTAGGACTCAAGGGCCTGGGTGACCTGGTCGGTGAGCGCGTGCAGCTCACTGAGCAGCCAGCGGTCGAGGAGCGGGCGGTCGGCGGGCGCCGGGTCGGCGTCGCTGGGGGCCCACTTCGACGTACGCGCGTACAGCGCCTGGAAGGCCACCGTGTTCCAGTACGTGAGGAGCGTCTTGCGGACGACCTCCTGGATGGTGCCGTGGCCCACGCGGCGGGCCGCCCACGGGGAGCCGCCGGCCGCCATGAACCAGCGGACCGCGTCGGCGCCGTGCTGGTCCATGAGCGGGATCGGCTGGAGGATGTTCCCGAGGTGCTTGGACATCTTGCGGCCGTCCTCGGCGAGGATGTGGCCGAGGCAGACCACGTTCTCGTAGGACGACTTGTCGAAGACCAGGGTGCCGACGGCCATCATCGTGTAGAACCAGCCGCGCGTCTGGTCGATGGCCTCGGAGATGAACTGCGCCGGGTAGCGGCTCTCGAACAGCTCCTTGTTCTTGTACGGGTAGCCGTACTGGGCGAACGGCATCGAACCCGAGTCGTACCAGGCGTCGATGACCTCGGGCACGCGCGTGGCCGTCGAGCCGCAGCCCTCCTGCGGGCAGGCGAAGGTGATCCCGTCGATGAACGGGCGGTGCGGGTCGAGGTCCGACTGGTCGGTGCCCGTCAGCTCGGAGAGTTCCGCGCGTGAGCCGACGCAGGTCAGGTGGGACTCCTCGCAGCGCCAGATGGGCAGCGGGGTGCCCCAGTAGCGGTTGCGGGAGAGGGCCCAGTCGACGTTGTTGGTCAGCCAGTCGCCGAAGCGGCCGTGCTTGACCGAGTCGGGGAACCAGTTGGTCTTCTCGTTCTCCTGGAGGAGGCGGTCCTTGATGGCCGTGGTGCGGATGTACCAGGACGGCTGCGCGTAGTACAGCAGCGCCGTGTGGCAGCGCCAGCAGTGCGGGTAGCTGTGCTCGTACGCGATGTGCCGGAAGAGCAGGCCGCGCTCGTCCAGGTCCTTGGTGAGGGCCTCGTCGGCCTTCTTGAAGAAGACGCCGCCCACGAGCGGGACGTCCTCCTCGAAGGTGCCGTCGGGGCGCACCGGGTTGACGACCGGCAGTCCGTACGACCGGCAGACCTTGAGGTCGTCCTCACCGAAGGCGGGGGACTGGTGGACCAGACCGGTGCCGTCCTCGGTGGTGACGTACGCGGCGTTCACCACGTAGTGCGCGGGGGCCGGGAACTCCACGAGCTCGAAGGGACGTTGGTAGTTCCAGCGCTCCATCTCGGCGCCGGTGAAGGTCTCGCCGGTGGTCTCCCATCCCTCGCCGAGGGCCTTCTCGACGAGCGGCTGGGCGACGACCAGCTTCTCCTCGCCGTCCGTCGCGACGACGTACGTGACGTCGGGGTGCGCGGCGACGGCGGTGTTGGAGACGAGGGTCCAGGGGGTCGTCGTCCAGACCAGGAGGGCGGCCTCGCCCGCGAGGGGACCGGAGGTGAGGGGGAAACGGACGTAGACGGAAGGGTCGACGACCGTTTCGTAGCCCTGCGCCAGCTCGTGGTCGGACAGGCCCGTGCCGCAGCGCGGGCACCAGGGGGCGACGCGGTGGTCCTGGACGAGCAGGTCCTTGTCGAAGATCTCCTTCAGGGACCACCACACCGACTCGACGTACTCGGGGTCCATCGTGCGGTACGCGTCGTCGAGGTCGACCCAGTACCCCATGCGGGTCGTCAGCTCGACGAAGGCGTCGGTGTGCCGGGTGACGGACTCGCGGCACTTGGCGTTGAACGCCGCGATGCCGTACGCCTCGATGTCCTTCTTGCCGTTGAACCCCAGCTCCTTCTCGACCGCGAGCTCCACGGGGAGGCCGTGGCAGTCCCAGCCGGCCTTGCGGGCCACGTGGTAGCCCCGCATGGTGCGGAAGCGCGGGAAGACGTCCTTGAAGACGCGGGCCTCGATGTGGTGGGCACCCGGCATGCCGTTGGCGGTCGGCGGGCCCTCGTAGAACACCCACTCGGGGCGCCCCTCGGACTGGTCGAGGCTCTTGGCGAAGATCTTCTGCTCGCGCCAGAAGTCGAGCACGGCGTGCTCAAGGGCGGGCAGGTCGACCTGGGCGGGCACCTGGCGGTACTGCGGCGGCGTGTTCAACGAGTCCTCCGGCGGATGTGCTGCCTTCCGTCGGAGGGACGAGAGCCGTGTGCGCCTCGTGCGGCGCGCTCCCGCGGTACCACCCTCCTTGGCCCTCCGGCACGAGGTCCGTGCCGGTGAGCCCCCTCATTGGGGTCGCGAAACCGGCTCTACTGACCTCCGCTGTGACGCTTCGGCGTTCTTCCGGCGGCTCCGGGGTGATCTTCACGTCGCGCGGGCCCCCGGGCTCACACCGTCCCCGGGTCGCTCATGGCTGCGTACGCCGCTACTCGTCCCCATCCACGCTTCTCGCTGCCGCCCAGTGTACGGCGCCCGCGGAGGCGCGGCCGACCGGTTTTCCGGGAGCCGGGCGGGGCGCGGGGGCCGGGGTGCCGGGTGACCCGAATGGCGACATGCGGGGCGAGGTGATCGCCGCGAGCGCCGGGCGGCGGATTACCCGCCGGAGAGCTGGGCACAACGCTTGCAGACTCGCCGCGCGGGAGCCGCGCGGCGGGCGGATCGGGCGGCGTGCCCCGTTGCCGCGGGCCTGGAGTCGATTTATCGTCCCAGCACGATTCGCGTGCAAGATCACAATATGTGAAGGGGCCGCGGCCATGGTGGCGAAGAAGACCGCCGTACAGCAGTCGGCGTCCGGCAGATCCACCGTGCCCGGCGGGGGTGCTCCGGCCGGCGAGGGTGCCGCCGGGGAGCCGGCGGGCGCCGAGCAGCCGGCGGGCAGCAAGGCGCCGCCCGGTAAGGCGACGGCCGGGAGGACCGCGGTGGGGAAGACCGCGGCCAAGAAGGTTTCACCCAAGGCCGCGGGGAAGAAGGCCGCGGGCAAGACGGCCGCCGCACAGAAGACCACCGCCAAGAAGACCACGGCCAAAGCCACCGCCAAAGCCACCGCCAAGAAGGCCGCCGCCAAGAAGCACTCACCGGCTGAGGCCCCGCACGGCGGAGCGGCGTCCAGCGGAGCCGACGCCGGGGACGCGGCCATCGTGGACGCGAGTACGCAGGTCGCGGCGGCGGACGCGGTCCCCGGGCGCGAGGCCCCGGCACCGGGCCCGGTGAAGAGGGCGGCCGTCGAGAGCGGCGCGGCCGAGGAGCCGGACACGGGACAGTCGGGCGGCGGCACCGCCGGGAGGAGCGGTGCGGGGACGGGCCGGGCCGAGAAGGACGGGCAGGGCCGGGGCAGGACACGTGGGGCCGGGCGGAGCCCGGAGGAGTCGGCCGCGTCCGCGGCCGAAGGTGCGGCTGAGGCCGCGGAGACGACGGGAGCCACGACAGTGGTTGCGAAGAAGACTCCGGGCACGGCGACCGCGGCGAAGAAGCCGACGGCGGTTCCCAAGGCGCGTGCCGCCGCGGTGGAGCCCGGCGAGCTCGCGGTCCGTCCGGGCGAGGACCCGTGGACCCCGGACGAGGTCGAGGAGGCCCGCGCGGGGCTCCAGGGCGAGACCCAGCGGCTGACCAGCGAGATCGCGTCCTCGGAGGCGGCACTCGCGGGGCTGATGCGGGACTCGGGCGACGGTGCGGGCGACGACGAGGCGGACACCGGCACGAAGAACATCACGCGGGAGCACGAGATGGCGCTCGCCGCCAACGCGCGCGAGATGCTGGAGCAGACCGAGCGGGCCATGGAACGGCTCGACGCGGGCACGTACGGGCTCTGCGAGAACTGCGGCAACCCCATCGGCAAGGCGCGCATGCAGGCCTTCCCGCGCGCGACCCTGTGCGTGGAGTGCAAGCAGAAGCAGGAACGGCGCTACTGAGCGCGGCCTTGGCACCTGCGCCCGCACGCGTGTGCCGTACCCTCGTCCCCAGTCAGGTACCTAAGGTTGAGGGACTCACGTGGCAGAGGCGGAGCGCATCATCGGTACGCCGGACATCCCCGGGACGGCCGGGCCCGAGCCGGAGCGGTCCGGTCCGGACGCGGACGGGAAGGCGGCGGGCACCCCCGGCGACCCGTCCGGCGACGCCACGGCGGAGGAGCCGGACGGGGACGCGGGCCGGGACCGGCCGGCGTCCAGGGGCAGGCGCAGGATCGCCGTGCTCTTCACCGTGGCTGCCGTCGCGTACGCCCTCGACCTGATCAGCAAGATGATCGTGGTCGCGAAGCTGGAGCACCACGAGCCGATCGACATCCTCGGCGAGTGGCTGCGCTTCAACGCCATCCGCAACGCGGGCGCCGCCTTCGGCTTCGGCGAGGCCTTCACCATCATCTTCACCTGCATCGCCGCGGGCGTCATCGTGGTGATCGCCCGGCTCGCCCGCAAGCTCTACAGCCTGCCCTGGGCCATCGCGCTCGGCCTGCTCCTCGGCGGGGCGCTCGGCAACCTCACCGACCGGATCTTCCGCGCGCCCGGCGTGTTCGAGGGCGCGGTGGTGGACTTCATCGCCCCCAAGGGCTTCGCGGTCTTCAACCTCGCGGACTCGGCGATCGTCTGCGGCGGCATCCTGATCGTGCTGCTCTCCTTCCGCGGACTCGACCCGGACGGCACCGTCCACAAGGACTGAGGCCCCCGGCGCGAGCCCGCGGCGGGCCCGTCGCGGAGGACTGAGGTGCGGGAGTGCCGCTGGGCTCCTGCATACTCAATGGGTGAGCACGATTCCCGAGATCCGCACCCTGCCCGTGCCGGACGGCCTGGAGGGCGAGCGCGTCGACGCCGCCATCTCGCGCATGTTCGGTTTCTCCCGCACGAAGGCCGCCGAGCTCGCCGCGGCGGGGAAGGTCTCGGTCGACGGCTCGGTGGTCGGCAAGTCCGAGCGGGTGCACGGCGGCGCCTGGCTGGAAGTGGAGATGCCGCAGGCCGCCGCTCCGGTGCAGATCGTGGCCGAGCCCGTCGAGGGCATGGAGATCGTGCACGACGACGACGACATCGTCGTGATCGTCAAGCCGGTCGGCGTGGCCGCGCACCCGAGCCCCGGCTGGACGGGGACGACCGTGATCGGCGGCCTCGCCGCCGCGGGGTACCGCATCTCGACCTCCGGCGCCGCCGAGCGCCAGGGCATCGTGCACCGCCTCGACGTCGGCACCTCGGGCCTGATGGTGGTCGCCAAGTCCGAGCGGGCGTACACGTCGCTGAAGCGCCAGTTCAAGGAGCGCACGGTCGACAAGCGGTACAACGCGCTGGTGCAGGGCCACCCCGACCCCATGAGCGGCACCATCGACGCCCCCATCGGCCGCCACCCGAACCACGACTACAAGTGGGCGGTCACGGCCGAGGGCAAGCCCTCCGTGACGCACTACGACCTCATCGAGGCGTTCCGCGCCGCCTCCCTGCTCGACATCAAGCTGGAGACGGGCCGCACGCACCAGATCCGCGTCCACATGTCGGCACACCGCCACCCCTGCGTCGGCGACCTGACGTACGGCGCGGACCCCACGCTCGCCAAGCGGCTCGGCCTCACCCGCCAGTGGCTGCACGCCGTCCGGCTCGGCTTCGAGCACCCGGGCGACGGCCGGTGGGCCGAGTTCGAGAGCCGCTACCCCGACGACCTCCAGCAGGCCCTCGACCGGGTGCGGGCGGAGAGCTCGTGAGCGAGGTGACGGTCAGGACCGCCGAGGGCCCCGACGAACTGGAGGCCTGCTTCGCGGTCCGCAAGGAGGTCTTCGTGGTCGAGCAGCAGGTCCCCGAGGACCTTGAGTACGACGCGTACGACGCCGGCGCGGTCCACGTCCTCGCCGTGCGCGACGACGGCACGCCGCTCGGCACGGGCCGCCTCCTGACCGGCGCCGCTGCCGCCGCCAAGAACGGCGGCGAGAAGGGCATCGGCGCGCTCGGACGGCTCGCGGTGCGCCGGACCGCGCGCGGGCTCGGCGTCGGCGCGCGGCTGGTCGCGGCCATCGAGGACGCGGCACGCGCGCGCGGTCTGACGGCGGTGGACCTGCACGCCCAGACCCACGCCCTGGGTTTCTACGAACGTCTGGGGTATGAGGTCTACGGCCCGGAGTTCCCCGACGCGGGCATCCCGCACCGCGCCATGCGCAAGGCGCTGCGCTAGGGCCTGCCCCGCGGGCCGTCGGCGCGAGCGGGTAAACGGGGGGCATTGATCCGGTTCACGGGCGCGGCGTGGCAGGGTTGAGGTCCTGATCGTCCCTGCTACGAACCGCCGGAGGGCGCACCGTGGACCAGCTGGCGCTGCTGCTCATCCTGTTGCTGGGTGCCGTGGTCACCGTGCCCCTCGGGGACCGGCTGGGGCTGCCCGCGCCGGTCCTGATGACGCTGGCGGGTATCGGCATGGCCCTGCTGCCGTTCGTGCCCAATGTGGAGATCCCGCCGGACTACATCCTTCCGCTGGTCCTGCCGCCGCTGCTCTACGCCGCCGTGCAGCGCACCTCGTGGCGGCAGTTCGCGGCCAACCGGAGGCCCATCTTCCTGCTCGCCGTGGCGCTGGTGTTCGTGACGACCGCGGTGGTCGCCGCCGTGGCGGGCACCGTCGTACCCGGCCTGCCCATCGCCGCCGCCGTCGCGCTCGGGGCGCTCGTCGCGCCGCCCGACCCGGTCGCCGCGACCGCCGTGGCGGGCTCGCTCGGACTGCCCCGCAGGCTCGTGTCGATCCTGGAGGGCGAGGGGCTCTTCAACGACGTCACGGCGATCGTGCTCTACCACGTGGCGATCGCGGCGGCGGTGAGCGGCACCTTCTCCTGGCCGTCCGCGGTGGGCCGGCTCGTGCTGTCCGCCGTGGTCGCCGTGCTCGTGGGGCTCGTCCTCGGCTGGATCACCAACAAGGTCATGGGGCTGCTCGGCGACGCCACGCTCCAGACGGGCCTGTCGCTGCTCGTGCCGTTCGTCAGCTACGTCCTCGCCGAGGAGCTGCTCGGCTCCGGTGTGCTCGCCGTCCTGACCACCGCGCTCTACCTCGCCGAGAACGCCGTCGACGCCGACGACGTGCTCGGCCGCATCACCGGCCAGACCTTCTGGCAGATCGTCGACACCCTGGTGACCGGCGCCGCCTTCGGCCTCATCGGCCTGGAACTGCACAACGTCTTCGGGGTCGCGAGCGGCCGCGAGTGGGAGATGGCCGGCTGGGGCGCGGCGATCGTGGGGGCCGTCGTCGGCGTACGGCTGCTGTGGCTGCTGCCCGCGACCTGGCTCGCCAAGCGGCTGCACAAGCGCAGGGACATCGACGAGGAGATCCCGACGACCTGGCGCGAGACCGTCGTGATGTGGTGGGCCGGCATGCGCGGCGTGGCGTCCGTGGCCCTGGCGCTCGCCATTCCGCTCAAGACGGACGACGGCTCGCCGTTCCCGGCCCGCGACGAGATCGTCTTCATCGCGTTCTGCGTCATCATGGCGACCCTCGTCGTGCAGGGCCTCACGCTGCCGCTGCTGGTCAAGAAGCTCGGGGTGCGCGCCGACGGCGACGTGGAGCGGCAGATCGAGCGCGACCTCGCGCTGCGCGCCGCCAGGGCCGCCAAGCGCCGCCTCAAGGAGATCGAGGAGGTCGAGGAGCTGCCCGAGGACGTCTCCGAGCGACTGCAGCGCGGCGCCTTCGACATCGGGGCGAGGATCAGCCCCGACATGATCGACGACGAGCGGCGTGAGCGGTACGCCAAGCGCGTGGACCGCCTGAAGGCCGTGCAGCGCATCCAGCGGGAGATGATGTCGGCCGCCCGCCACGAGGTCCTCGCCGCGCGCAGCGAACCCGGCGCCGACCCCGAGGTCGTCGACCGGGTGCTGCACCACCTGGACGTGCGCAGTCTGCGCTGACCGGGGCGAGGACCGCGGGCGGTGCGGGCGGGGTCAGCCGCGGCCCGTGCGCGGCGCCCGCACGGAGGCGGAGCGCGGGCCGTGGCCGTTGTCGGAGGGCCGCGCGTCCGGTGACGGCTCGGCGAAGGCCGTGGTGACCCGCGGCAGCGCGTAGGGGTGGTGCGCGGTCAGCCACTGGATGAGCTGCTCGCGCACCGTGACCCGCACCGTCCAGATGTCGTCGGCGTCCTTCGCGGTGACGAGGGCGCGTACCTGCATCGTGGTCGGTGTGGTGTCCGTCACGGCGAGGCCCCAGTCCCTGCCGTCCCAGGCCGCGCAGTCCCGCAGGATGTCCCTGAGCTTGTCGCGCATCTGGTGGACCGGCGCCGAGTGGTCCAGGTGGAAGAAGACGGTGCCGGTCATCTGCGCGCCACCGCGCGACCAGTTCTCGAAGGGCTTGGACGTGAAGTACGAGACGGGCATCGTGATCCGGCGCTCGTCCCAGGTGCGCACGGCGAGGAAGGTCAGCGTGATCTCCTCGACGGTGCCCCACTCGCCGTCCACGACGACGGTGTCGCCGATGCGGACCATGTCGCCGAAGGCGATCTGCAGGCCGGCGAAGAGGTTGCCGAGGGTGGACTGGGCGGCGACACCGGCGACGATGCCGATGATGCCCGCGGAGGCGAGGAGCGAGGTGCCCGCCGCCTTCATCGCGGGGAAGGTCAGCAGCATCGCGCCGACGGCCACGGTCCCGACGATGGCCGCGACCACGCGCTGGATGAGCGTGACCTGCGTACGCACCCGGCGGACCCGCGCCGGGTCGCGGTGGGCCGCCGCGTAACGGGCGTACGAGGATTCGACGACCGCGGCGGAGATACGTATCACCAGCCAGGCGGCGGAGCCGATGAGGACGAGGCTCAGGATCTGGCCCACGGCCGTCGAGTGCCTGTGGGTGAGATCGGCCTGGTCGTAGGAGCCTCGCAGCAGGGCGGTGCACAGGGTGAGGTGAAGGGGGACGCGGCAGCGGCGCAGCAGCCCCCAGAGCGGGGTGTCGTGGTGCCGCTGGTCGGCTCGGCGCAGCAGCACGTCGGCCAGCCAGCCGACGACCACCGTGAGCACGACCGAGCCGCCGATCACGATCAACGGACGCAGTACGTTCTCCATGCCTCCGAGGGTAGGGGTACCGGCGCGAAGCCTGGTCGGGGAGGGTGGCCGCCCCGGATGGCACGATGGGCCCATGAACATCATGCTTTTCCACTCGACGTACGGGCCGCGGCCCGCCGTGCACGCGGCCGCCGACCGGCTGCGCGCCGCGGGCCACGAGGTGTGGACCCCCGACCTCTTCGCGGGCCGCACGTTCGACGACGTCGAGTCGGGAAGGGCGTACAGCGCGGAGGTCGGCAAGGACGAGCTCCTGAAGCGGGCGATCCTCGCCGCCGCGCCCTACTCCGAGCGCGGACTCGTCTACGCGGGCTTCTCCCTCGGCGCCGCGACCGCGCAGACCCTGGCCCTCGGTGACGCCAAGGCGCGCGGCCTGCTCCTGCTGCACGGCACCTCCGACATCGCGGAGAACGCCTCGGCGGACGACCTGCCGGTGCAGCTGCACGTGGCGGAGCCCGACCCGTTCGAGACGGACGACTGGCTGAGCGCCTGGTACCTGCGGATGGGCCGGGCCGGAGCCGACGTGGAGATCTACCGCTACGCCGGCGCCGGGCACCTCTACACCGACCCCGGCCTGGACGACTACGACGCCCGGGCCGCGGAGGCGACGTGGCGCACGGCACTCGGCTTCCTGGAGACGCTCTGAGCCCCGGCTCCCGGGGCCGGCCGGAACCCCGGGGCCTCAGCGCACCGGGGCGTCCGCCCGTTCGACCCTCTGCGTGCCGCTGAGCGTGCGGTAGGAGCGGAGCCACGAGGACGTCGCGTCGGGGTCGGTGCGGTCGGAGAGGGCGTAGTAGTCCATCTGCGAGCGCTCGGCGGTGACGTCGAGGACGCCGTAGCCGTGCGAGTCCATGTCCAGCCACCTCACATGGCGGTTGGCGGCCTTGACGGCGGCCACCGCCACCAGCGAGACCGTGTGCGGGGCGACGTTCAGCATGTCGTCGACGTTGTCGGAGGTGACCGAGGTGACCACGAACTCCGTGGCGGCCGAGGGCGACAGGGGGTACGTGGCGGCCTTCACGGGCACGTTGTTGGCCCACGCCATGTGGATGTCGCCGGTCAGGAAGACCGTGTTGCGGATGTCGTTGTCCCGCAGGTGGGAGATGAGTTCCTTGCGGTCGTCGGTGTAGCCGTCCCACTGGTCGACGTTGACGGCGATGCCCTCCTTGGGCAGGCCGAGCAGTTCCGCGAGCGGTTCGAGGAGGTGGGCGGGGAGCGAGCCGAAGGCGACCGGCGAGATCATCACCGAGGTGCCGACCAGCTTCCAGGCGGCGTCGGACGAGGCGAGGCCCGCCTTCAGCCAGTCGAGCTGGGCGCGGCCCGTGATCGTACGGTCCGGGGCGTCGACCTCGCCGCTGCCGGTGCCCGCCTGCTCGGAGCGGAAGGACCGCAGGTCGAGCAGGTGCAGATCGGCGAGCCTGCCGTAGCGGACGCGGCGGTAGACGGTGCCCTCGGTGGAGGGGCGTACGGGCATCCACTCGAAGTACGCCTGCTTGGCCGCCGCCATGCGCCGCTCCCAGGGGCCCTCGGTCTCCGGCGAGTGGTTCACGCCACCGCCCGACCAGGCGTTGTCGGCGAACTCGTGGTCGTCCCACATCGCGATGACCGGGTGCGTGGCGTGCATGGCCCGCGCGTCCGGGTCGGTCTTGTGGGCGCCGTGCCGGGTGCGGTAGTCGGCGAGCGTGACGATCTCGTGCCGAGGCTCGTGCGGCCGTACGACGTTCTCGGCGGAGGGGTACTCGCCGCTCCTGTACTCGTAGAGGTAGTCCCCGAGGTGCAGGACCGCGTCGAGTTCGGTGCGGGCCGCGAGGTGGCGGTAGGCGGAGAAGTAGCCGGCCTCCCAGTTGGCGCAGGAGACCACGCCGAAGCGGACGCCGGGCGCGGCGGCGTCGTGCGCGGGGGTGGTGCGGGTGCGGCCGACGGGGGAGCGGACCTCCTCGGCGTCGCCGCCCGTGCCGCTCACCGAGAACCGGAAGTAATAGGTGGCCGCCGGGCGCAGGCCCCTGACATCGGCCTTGACGGTGTGGTCCGACGCCGCTCGCGCGGTGGTGCCGCCGCGGCCGACGACCCGGGTGAACCCCTTGTCCTCGGCTATCTCCCAGCGCACCGTGACGTCGGGCCCCTTCCCCGACCCGGGCACGGCGTCAGGGGTGGGCGTCACCCGGGTCCACAGCAGGACGCCGTCGGGCAGCGGGTCCCCGGAGGCGACCCCGTGGTGGAAGGCGGGCCCCTCCACGGCGTGCGCGGGGGCCGCGGCGAGGGGGACGCCGAGCGCGGCGGTGGCGGCGGCGGCCTTGACGACGGTACGGCGGCTCGGCGCCGTGGAGCCGAGCGGCTGAGAAAGATCGTTTCGACTGGTCACGGGCGATCACCTTACTCAGGGGTAATCGCAAAGAGCGGGCGAAACCGAGAAGTTCGCCCGCTCTTTCCTCACGCGCCCCGCCGGGAGGCGGGGTCCGTCCGCCCGGGGTCAGCCCTTGAGGGCCTTGTCGATCGCCGTCTTGTAGTCCTCGACCGTGCTGGGGGCGTTCTTCGAGCCCGGCGCGGTCACCGGCTTGCCGTCCATGACGAACGAGGGCGTGCCCTGGACGCCGTCCTTGTTGTCGTCGAACTCCTTCGACATCTCGATGGCCCAGCGGTCGAAGGTGCCGTCCTTGACGTCCTTCTCGAACTTGTCGTTGTTCTTCAGGGCGGGCACCTCGGCGGCCGCCTTCAGGAGGACGGCGTCGTCCTTGAACTTGTCGTCCTGCTCCGCCGGGTGGAAGTCCGCGGAGAAGAGGGTCTTCTTGTACTCCATGAACGCCTCGTCGCTGACGTTCAGCGCCGCGCCGAGCGCGCTGAGGGCGTTGCGCGAACCCTCGCCAGGGATGTTGCGGTCCAGGAAGGTGGCACCGATGAACTGGATCTTGTACTTGCCGTCCTTCACGTCCTTCTCGACCGTCGGGCCGACGGTCTGCTCGAAGGAGGCGCAGATCGGGCAGCGCGGGTCCTCGTAGACCTTGAGGGTCTTCTTCGCGGAGTCCTTGCCGATCACGACGGTCGTGCCGTTCTCGCCCGTGGCGTTCGCCGGCTTGACCAGCTTGGCGTCCTCGGCGGCCTCCCACGCGCCCGGCTCGTTGGACTGCATGACCGCGTAGCCGACGCCGCCGGCTATCGCGAGGACCGCGACGATCGAGACGCCGACGATCGTCGCCCGCTTGCGCTTCTCGCGCTTGCGCTCGGCTTCCTGCTGGGCGCGGATGCGCTCGCGGGCGGCGGACTTGGCGGCCTGGCTGTTGCGCTTGCTCATGATGCGTTTCTCCGTGTGGTTACTGCGTGGGGTGTGACGTGCTCAGGCGGTGCGGACCGAGCACGGCGGTCCACGCCGCCCCACGAAGTGCACGAGCAGCCGCGTACGCAGGGCGTGGGCCCGCCGCTCGGGGCGCGGCAGCCGCCGCGCGGGAGGCCCGGCCGCCGCCACCGTGGCGGTCGCGAGCAGCAGCGGCCGGAACGTGGCCGCCGCGACGGCGCCCAGCAGCTGGGCGAGCGCCCGCTCGCCGCGCCGCAGCCAGGCCGCCGCGAGGAGCCCCACGCCGACGTGCGCCCCGAGGAGCAGCCAGGCGGCGCCCGGGTCGGCCTCGGCGATGAGGGCCGCGGCGCCGCCGTGCCCCTCGGCGGTCATCCGCGCCAGCGGCGTACCGATCGGCGTACCGCCGCACAGCACGTCGAAGCCGACGGAGCGCAGGGGGCCCGCCACGGGGCCGCCCGCCTCGCCGTAGCAGACGTGCTGGCCCGCGGTGAACACCGTGTCCGCGGCCAGTTCCAGCGGGATCAGCAGGGCGGCGATCCGCCCGAAGCCCCGCTCGCGGCCCGCCAGCGCGTACGCGAGGACGAAGACGGCGGCGGCGATGGCCGCCACCGTCGTCAGCGGCAGGGGGACCCGGGAGAGCAGCACGTGGGACGCGGCGGAGAGCGTCACGACGAGCGCCGTGAAGAGCGCCGCGCGCACGGCTCGTAGCTGGGTCCCGGATATGTCCATCGCGACAGGAGTGTGTCACGTGTTCCCGTAGGGGGTCCTTAAAGGGGGCCTGTGAATTCCGCACGGCCCCGGAGACCGCCCCCGGAGACCAGCCCCGGAGACCGCCTCCGGAGGCTCACAGGCCCGGGATGCGCCCGTTGCGGAAGAGGTCGACGAAGATCTGGTGGTCGGACCGGGCCCGCGCGCCGTACGCGTGCGCGAAGTCCACGAGCAGGTCGCCGAAGCCCGCCTCGTCGGCCGCGATGGCGGCGTCGATGGCGCGCTCCGTGGAGAACGGCACCAGGTCGGAGTGGCCGCTCTCGTCGTCCGCGGCGGCGTGCATCGTCGCGGTGGCGCGGCCCAGGTCCGCGATGACGGAGGCGATCTCCTCGATCTCGTCGATGTCGGACCAGTCCAGGTCCACCGCGTACGGCGAGACCTCGGCGACGAGCTGGCCCGCGCCGTCCAGCTCGGTCCAGCCGAGCCAGGGGTCGGCGTGCGCCTGGAGCGCGCGCTGCGAGATGACCGTGCGGTGCCCCTCGTGCCGGAAGTAGCCGCGGACCGCCGGGTCGGTGATGTGGCGCGAGACCGCCGGGGTCTGCGCCTGCTTGAGGTAGATCACGACGTCGTTCTCCAGGGCGTCGCTGTTGCCCTCCAGGAGGATGTTGTACGACGGCAGGCCCGCGGAGCCGATGCCGATGCCGCGCCGGCCCACGACGTCCTTGACGCGGTAGGAGTCGGGGCGGGTCAGGGAGGACTCGGGCAGGGTCTCCAGATAGCCGTCGAAGGCGGCGAGCACCTTGTACCGCGTGGCGGCGTCGAGCTCGATGGAGCCGCCGCCCGCGGCGAAGCGGCGCTCGAAGTCGCGGATCTCCGTCATCGAGTCGAGCAGCCCGAAGCGGGTCAGGGAGCGGGCGTCGCGCAGGGCGTCCAGGAGGGGCCCCTGGGCGGTGTCCAGCGTGAAGGGCGGCACCTCGTCGCTCTTGGCGCCCGTGGCGAGGTCGTGGATGCGCTCGCGGTAGGCCGCGGCGTAGATCCGCACGAGGTCGGTGATCTGCTCGTCGCTGAGCGCCTTCGAGTACCCGATCAGGGCCACGGAGGCGGCGAAGCGCTTGAGGTCCCAGGTGAAGGGGCCGACGTACGCCTCGTCGAAGTCGTTCACGTTGAAGATCAGGCGGCCCTGGGCGTCCATGTACGTGCCGAAGTTCTCGGCGTGCAGGTCGCCGTGGATCCACACCCGGCCCGTGCGGTCGTCGAGGTAGGGCCCGCCGTGCTGCTCGCGCTCCAGGTCGGCGTAGAACAGGGAGGCCGTGCCGCGGTAGAACGCGAAGGCGGAGGAGGCCATCTTCCGGAACTTGACCCGGAACGCGGCGGGGTCCGCGGCAAGCAGCTCGCCGAACGCCGTGCCGAAGACGGCGAGGATCTCCTCGCCGCGCTGCTCAGCCGTGGGCTGCGGGACCGACATCGCTGGGTGCCTCCTGATACGGGGTGGTGGTAAGGGGTGGAGAGGGGTCTTCGGCGGAAGGGCCGGAAGCGCGTGCGGCGCGTGATTCTTCTCGCCCCGCGACACGGCCTTTCCGCCCTTTCAACGCACGACCGTACTCCCGAGTGCCCGTCCGCTGTCGGCACCCCGGATTAGACTTCGTCGCTGTCCCCCCAGACTGCCCGCAGCCTGTCGTCCACCGTTTCCCCGGAGGCCTTCCGCCGTGACCAAGCCGCCCTTCACGCACCTGCACGTGCACACCCAGTACTCGCTGCTTGACGGTGCCGCGCGGCTCAAGGACATGTTCAACGCGGCCAATGAAATGGGCATGACGCACATCGCCATGTCCGACCACGGCAACCTCCACGGGGCGTACGACTTCTTCCACTCGGCGCAGAAGGCCGGCGTGACGCCGATCATCGGCATCGAGGCGTACGTGGCGCCGGAGTCCCGCAGGAACAAGCGGAAGATCCAGTGGGGCCAGCCGCACCAGAAGCGCGACGACGTCTCCGGTTCGGGTGGCTACACCCACAAGACGATCTGGGCGGCGAACAAGACGGGTCTGCACAACCTCTTCCGGCTCTCCTCGGACGCCTATGCGGAGGGCTGGCTGCAGAAGTGGCCCCGCATGGACAAGGAGACGATCTCCCAGTGGTCGGAGGGGCTGATCGCCTCCACCGGCTGCCCCTCGGGCGAGCTGCAGACCCGGCTCCGCCTCGGCCAGTTCGACGAGGCGCTGAAGTCGGCCGCAGAGTACCAGGAGATCTTCGGCAAGGACCGGTATTTCCTGGAGCTGATGGACCACGGCATCGAGATCGAGCGCCGCGTCCGCGACGGGCTCCTGGAGATCGGCAAGAAGCTCGGCATCCCGCCCCTGGTGACGAACGACTCGCACTACACCTACGCCCACGAGTCGACCGCGCACGACGCCCTGCTCTGCATCCAGACCGGCAAAAACCTCTCCGACCCGGACCGCTTCCGCTTCGACGGCACCGGCTACTACCTGAAGTCGACGGACGAGATGTACGCCATCGACTCCTCCGACGCGTGGCAGGAGGGCTGCAGGAACACGCTCCTGGTGGCCGAGCAGATCGACACCACCGGCATGTTCGAGAAGCGCGACCTGATGCCGAAGTTCGACATCCCGGAGGGCTTCACCGAGGTCACCTGGTTCCAGGAGGAGGTCCGCCGCGGCATGGAGCGCCGCTACCCGGGCGGTGTCCCCGACGACCGGCAGAAGCAGGCCGAGTACGAGATGGACATCATCATCCAGATGGGGTTCCCGGGGTACTTCCTGGTCGTCGCCGACTTCATCATGTGGGCCAAGAACAACGGCATCGCGGTCGGCCCGGGACGAGGCTCCGCGGCGGGTTCGATCGTCGCGTACGCCATGGGCATCACCGACCTCGACCCGATCACGCACGGCCTGATCTTCGAGCGGTTCCTCAACCCCGAGCGCGTCTCCATGCCCGACGTCGACATCGACTTCGACGAGCGCAGGCGCGTCGAGGTGATCAGGTACGTGACGGAGAAGTACGGCGCCGACAAGGTCGCCATGATCGGCACGTACGGCAAGATCAAGGCGAAGAACGCGATCAAGGACTCCGCGCGCGTGCTCGGATATCCGTACGCGATGGGCGACCGCCTCACCAAGGCCATGCCCGCCGACGTCCTCGGCAAGGGCATCGACCTCTCCGGCATCACCGACCCCAAGCACCCGCGCTACAGCGAGGCGGGCGAGATCCGGGGGATGTACGAGAACGAGCCGGACGTGAAGAAGGTCATCGACACCGCCAAGGGCGTGGAGGGCCTGGTCCGGCAGATGGGCGTGCACGCGGCCGGCGTGATCATGTCCAGCGAGCCGATCGTCGACCACGCCCCGCTCTGGACGCGGCACACCGACGGCGTGACCATCACGCAGTGGGACTACCCCCAGTGCGAGTCGCTCGGCCTGCTCAAGATGGACTTCCTGGGCCTGCGCAACCTCACCATCATGGACGACGCCGTCAAGATGGTGAAGGCGAACAAGGGCGTCGACCTGGAGATGCTCTCCCTCCCGCTCGACGACCCCAAGACCTTCGAACTGCTCTGCCGCGGTGACACGCTCGGCGTCTTCCAGTTCGACGGCGGCCCGATGCGCTCGCTGCTGCGCCAGATGCAGCCCGACAACTTCGAGGACATCTCCGCCGTCTCGGCCCTGTACCGGCCGGGCCCGATGGGCATGAACTCGCACACGAACTACGCCGAGCGCAAGAACGGCCGCCAGGAGATCACGCCGATCCACCCGGAGCTCGAAGAGCCCCTGAAGGAGACGCTCGGCCTCACCTACGGCCTCATCGTGTACCAGGAGCAGGTGCAGAAGGCCGCCCAGATCGTCGCGGGCTACTCCCTCGGCGAGGCCGACATCCTGCGCCGCGTGATGGGCAAGAAGAAGCCCGAGGAGCTGGAGAAGAACTTCGTCCTCTTCCAGGCCGGCGCCAGGAAGAACGGCTACTCGGACGAGGCGATCCAGGCCCTGTGGGACGTCCTCGTCCCCTTCGCCGGATACGCGTTCAACAAGGCGCACTCCTCCGCGTACGGCCTGGTCACCTACTGGACCGCCTACCTCAAGGCGAACTACCCGGCCGAGTACATGGCCGCCCTGCTGACCTCGGTCAAGGACGACAAGGACAAGTCGGCCGTCTATCTGAACGAGTGCCGCCGCATGGGCATCAAGGTGCTCCCGCCGAACGTGAACGAGTCGGTGCACAACTTCGCCGCCCAGGGCGACGACGTGATCCTCTTCGGCCTGGAGGCCGTGCGCAACGTCGGGACGAACGTGGTGGAGTCGATCATCCGCTCGCGCAAGGCGAAGGGGAAGTTCACCTCCTTCCCCGACTACCTCGACAAGGTCGAGGCGACCGCCTGCAACAAGCGCACCACGGAGTCGCTCATCAAGGCGGGCGCCTTCGACACGATGGGGCACACTCGGAAGGGCCTGACCGCCCAGTACGAGCCGATGATCGACAACGTGGTCGCGGTCAAGCGCAAGGAGGCCGAGGGGCAGTTCGACCTCTTCGGCGGCATGGGCGACGAGACCGGCGGCGACGAGCCGGGATTCGGGCTCGACGTGGAGTTCTCCGAGGACGAGTGGGAGAAGACCTACCTGCTCGCCCAGGAGCGCGAGATGCTCGGCCTGTACGTCTCCGACCACCCGCTCTTCGGCCTGGAGCACGTGCTCTCCGACAAGGCCGACGCGGGCATCGGCCAGCTCACCGGCGGTGACTTCTCCGACGGCTCGGTCGTCACCATCGGCGGCATCATCTCCGGCCTCCAGCGCAAGATGACCAAGCAGGGCAACGCCTGGGCCATCGCCACCGTCGAGGACCTCGCGGGCTCCATCGAGTGCATGTTCTTCCCCGCCACCTACCAGCTGGTGTCGACGCAACTGGTCGAGGACGCCGTGGTGTTCGTCAAGGGCCGCCTCGACAAGCGCGAGGACGTGCCCCGCCTGGTCGCGATGGAGCTCCAGGTCCCCGACCTGTCGAACGCGGGCACCAACGCGCCCGTGGTGATCACCATTCCGACGGTCAAGGTCAGCCCGCCGATGGTCACCCGTCTCGGTGAGGTCCTGAGTCACCACCGGGGCAACAGCGAGGTGCGCATCAAGCTCCAGGGCGCGCAGAAGACGACGGTCCTGCGGCTTGACCGGCACCGCGTGAAGCCCGATCCCGCGCTCTTCGGCGACCTGAAGGTGCTGCTCGGCCCGTCCTGCCTGGCGGGCTGAGAGGCGCCGCCGCGAGGCGCGAGCGCGTGAACGACGTGAGGGGCGCACCCGGACCGGGTGCGCCCCTCACGCGTGCCTGTACGGCCGTCAGTTGTGGCCGAAGCGACGCTGGTGCTTACGGGCAACATCAGCAGGACTGCCCTGGGCCTGCGACTGCATCGACGACTGGGCCTCGACCGCGGTCGACTTGGCCTGCTCCGAGGCCTGCTCCGCCGATGAGGCACGGCTCTGCTGGCCGCCCTGCTTGCGATTCTTGTTCTTGGCCATGGTGATCTTCCTCCTGAAGGGGATCCGGGGGCCATGACGCGTCCAGATTCGCATAGGCGGACAAACGCCGCATTTCAGAGAATTACCCTGCGTGATAAGGGCTGTCGGTGAGGGAACCGTGGATACGCCACGCCGAAGATCGAGTTCCGCCCGTTAACCTCCGCCGGGTCGGGCAGACTCGAAGCAGAACCCGACGCGGACCCGCACCCCTGATTCGTCGCCGTCACAGGGTGTGTTCGTGGGCCTTCGAGGGAACGTCCAGAAACCTCCGGGCACTTTTCAGGAACTCCCGGGAACGCCAGGGAAAGAGGGTGGATCGCGTGGACCGCTGCATCGTCCTGGTGGACGCCGGGTATCTGCTGGGCGCGGCCGCGAGTCTCCTCGCGGGAGAACCGTCCAGGTCCCGGATCACCGTCGATCACACCGCCCTGGTCCAGGGCCTGCGCGAGCGCGCGGAGGCCGACACCGAACGCCCGCTCCTGCGCATCTACTGGTTCGACGGAGCCCCCGACCGCGTGCCCCAGCCCGAGCACCGGCGGCTGCGCGTCATGCCCCGCGTCACGGTCCGCCTCGGCGCCCTGACCCGCAGCGACGGACGGTGGGCGCAGAAGGGCGTGGACGCCGCCATGCACGCCGAACTGACCGAGCTGGCCCGCAACCGCGCCTGCTCCGACGTCGTGCTCGTCACCGGCGACGGCGATCTGCTGCCCGGCATGATGGCGGCCAAGGAGCACGGCGTCGCCGTCCACCTCTGGGCCGTGCAGGCCGCCGACGGCGACTACAACCAGTCCGAGGACCTCGTCGCCGAGGCCGACGAGCGGCGGGTGCTCGACCGGGCCTGGATCACCAAGGCCGTGCGCCCCAAGGAGCTGACCGGCGTCTGCGCGCCGCCGCCCGTGCCGCGCCCCGAGATCGCCGCCATCCTCTCCGCGCCGCTCCCGGAGTCCGCCCTCGCCGCCGCCGCGCAGCGCACCGAGGAGGAGACCCCCGCCGGGCACACCCCCGACACCGGGGCCAACGGACAGGAGGCCGCCGAGCACCGCGGCCCCGCGGGCAGGACCGTGCCCACCCCCAAGGACCTGGCCGCCCTGCGCGGCCCCGGCACCCAGGCCGCGCAGCACCCGGCGGGCGCGACGCTGCGCTGGTCCTCCGACAAGGGCTGGGTCGAGCGGCCCGGCGGCGCGCCCGAGGGCCCCGAGGCCGCGGCCCTGCCGACCCTCGCCCAGCTCACCACGGCCGAGCAGCGCTGGGCCGACCGCGAGGAGGACATCACCACGGTCGGCGGCGACCCCTACGAGGTCGGACAGGTGTTCGCGCGGCGCTGGATGGCGCGCCTCCCCGAGCAGCACAACCTCCAGAAGCTGTCGGCGATGTACCCCCGCATCCCGCACCGCGTCGACGGCGAGCTCCTCAGGTACGCGGCGCGCTTCGGCCTGCTCGCCCACAAGGACGACCAGATCGACGAGCACGACCGGTACGCGATCCGGGCGGGATTCTGGCGCGAGGTCGACGCGCGCACGGCCGCCGAGCACGCCACCGCGGGGGACCGGGCAGGAGACTGATTCGGGGCGTACGGGGCGCCCCGGGCGTCGCCCGCACCCGTGGACCCCGTAGTCTCGTCCTTCGTGAGTACGCGCCCGGCACCGGCAGTCCGACAGGAGAGCCGCAAGGAACACGGCATCGACGCCGTCTGCGCGGTGCGCGACCTGGTCAAGACCTACCCCGCCGCCCGTGGCAGGCGCGGCAGGCCCGCGACCCCCGAGGTCCGCGCCACCGACGGCATTACCCTGACGGTGCGGCGCGGCGAGATCTTCGGTCTGCTCGGGCCCAACGGCGCCGGCAAGTCCACCCTCGTACGCCAGCTGACCGGCCTGATGCGGCCCGACGGCGGCGGGGTCGACATCCTCGGCCACGACATCGTGCGCCACCCCGAGCGGGCCGCGCGGCTCCTCGCCTACCTCGGACAGGACTCCACCGCCCTCGACGAGCTGACCGTGTCCCTCGCCGTCGAGACGACCGGGCGGCTGCGCGGGCTCGACGTGCACCGGGCGCGAGCCGAGCGGGACGCCGTCCTCGGCGAACTGGGGCTCGCCCCGCTGGCCTCGCGCCCCCTCAAGAAGCTCTCCGGAGGACAGCGGCGGCTCGCCTGCTTCGCCACCGCGCTGGTGGGGGAGCGGCCGCTGCTCGTCCTCGACGAGCCCACCACCGGAATGGACCCCGTGGCCCGGCGGGCCGTCTGGACCGCCATCGACTCGCGGCGGGCCGAGCGCGGGACGACCGTGGTGCTCGTCACGCACAACGTCATCGAGGCGGAGACCGTCCTCGACCGGGTCGCCGTGCTCGACGAGGGCAAGGTCATCGCCTGCGACACCCCGGCCGGCCTCAAGGAGCAGGTCGCGGACGAGGTGCGGGTGGAGCTGGTGTGGCGGGAGCGGGCGCCGCTCGACGTCCCCGAGGTCGCCGCGCTGCGGTCCTCCGCGGTGGAGTCGGGACGGCGGTGGGCCCTGCGGCTGGCGCCGGACGAGGCGCGTGCCGCCGTCGCCGCGGTCACCGGCGGGGCCGCGTTCGCCGCCCTCGACGACTTCACCCTGGCGACGCCCAGCCTGGAGGACGTGTACCTCGCCCTGGGCGGCAGCGGCAGGGGACTGGTGAAGGGGTGAGGGAGCCGGGTTGCCCGTGTCGAGTCGTACGCGTACGGAGAGTACGGACAGTTACAGAGGGGTTCTGCGGTGAGTGCCGTTCCGCTTGATGCCGTGGTGCGGGAGGAGGGGCGCACCGAGGCCCGTCCCGCGGGTCCCGCGGCCCTCGGGCCGCCCGCCCGGCTGTTTCCCGCGCTCGCGGCCGTCTACCGGGCCCAGCTCTCGCGGGCCAGGGTCGCGCGGATTCCGCTGCTCTTCGTGGCGACCTTCCAGTCCGTCGGCATCATGATCCTGATGCGGGGCGTCGTGGACGGGGGCGGTGAGGCGCGGGCCGTGGTCGCGGGCTCCTCCGTGCTCGTCGTCGCGTTCGTCGCGCTCAACCTGCTCGCCCAGTACTTCGGACGGCTCCGCGCCGACGGCGGCCTCGACCACTACGCCACGCTGCCCGTGCCGCCCGCCGCCGTGGTCCTCGGCGCCGCCGCCGCGTACGCCTCGTTCACGGTGCCGGGCACCATCGTCACGGCGGTCGTGGGCTGCGGGCTCTTCGGGCTGCCGCTCACCCACCTCTGGGTGCTCGTCGCCGTGATCCCGCTCGCCGGAGCCGCCCTCGCGGGGCTCGGCGCCGCCCTCGGGCTCCTCGCGCCGCGCCCCGAGCTGGCCACGCTCCTCGGCCAGCTGGGCATGTCGGCGGCGCTGCTGCTCGGCGTCCTGCCGGCGGACCGCATGCCGACGCCGCTGCAGTACGCGCGCGACCTGCTGCCCTCCACGTACGGCGTGGAGGCGTTCGCCAACACCTTCGGACCCGACCCGGACTGGGCGCTCGTCGCCCTGGATCTGGCGGTCTGCGCGGGCGTCGGCGTGGCCTCGCTCGCCGTCGCCACGTGGGCCTACCGCCGGGCGGCCGTCCGGTGACGCGCCGCACAGGTACTACTGGCACGATGTGTGGGTGACCGCACCGCTGACACCGCAACCCCCGCACGATCCCTGGCAGGCCCCCGCGCAGCCGTCGGGAGCCGCAGCTCCTTCCGGACACGAGGAGGACGGGCCCGGCATGAAGACGGAAGTGCGGCAGGCCGCGGTGATCGCGGCCGTGGTGGCGGTCAGCGGAGTGGTCCTCGGCCTCCTGTGGATGTGGCTGGCGCCGCGCGTGCCGCTCGTCTCGGACGGCGAGGCGGTGTACCTGAAGGACACCGAGGGCGAGCAGGCCATCGGTGTCGACGGAACGTTCACGCTGCTCGCGCTCGGTTTCGGCGTCGTCAGCGGCGTCGTCGTCTTCCTGCTGCGCAGGCGTGGCGGCATACCGCTGGTCGCCGGCCTCGCGCTCGGCAGCCTCCTGGGCGCCGTGCTCGCGTGGCGGGCCGGGATATGGCTCGGCCCCGAGACGGACGTCGTGGCGCACGCCAAGGCCGCGGGCAAGGGCGTCGTCTTCGACGCCCCGCTGGAGATCAAGGCCAAGGGCACGCTCCTCGCCTGGCCGGTGGCCGCGCTCGCCGTGCACCTCGGCCTCACCGCGCTGTTCGGACCGCGCGACCCCGAGCCGTACCCGCCGGTGGACTTCTACGGGCAGCCCCTCGACGACGGCACCCGCCCCCAGGGCCCGCAGGGCCGACCCTAGGCGGGGCGCTTGCCGTGGTTGGCCCTGCGCTTCTTCGCCCGCCACTTCCGCATCCGCGTCTTCTTCGACATGCCCTCGGTACTAGTCGCGCCCCGCGGCCCTGTCGAGGGCGCTTTCACGTCGTACGCGGCGGGTGGCCGGAGGGCCGTCAGGCGCGGCCGATCGGGGCGAGGACCGCGGAGGTGAGTTCCGCCAGGTCGCCCGGTGCCAGCTCCACCTCAAGGCCCCTGCGGCCCGCCGAGACGCAGATCGTGGGATGCCCCGCGGCGGAGTCGTCCAGGACCGTGCGCAGCCTCTTGCGCTGGCCGAGCGGGGAGATGCCGCCCCGCACATAGCCGGTGGTCCGCTCGGCCGCCGCCGGGTCGGCCAGCACGGCGCGCTTGCCCGAGACCGCGGCGGCCAGCGCCTTCAGGTCGAGCGAGCCCGCGACGGGCACCACGGCCACGGTCAGCTCGCCGTCGACCTCGGCGACCAGCGTCTTGAAGACCCGCTCCGGGGACACGCCCATGGCCTCGGCGGCCTCCTCGCCGTACGAGGGGTGGGACGGGTCGTGCTCGTAGGCGTGCACCGTGAAGGCGGTGCCCGCCGCGGTGAGGGCGACCGTCGCCGGGGTGCCGCCCGCGCCGCCCGTCTGCTTCTTCTGCTTCTTCGCCACAGTCTCGCGCCCTCTCGCGCCTCGTACGTCAGTTCAGGCTGGTGGTCCCGCGGGTCAGCTCCGGCGCGGGCAGTGACGGCAGATTGCGGATGATCGCCGTCTCCGAGCGCAGCAGGGCCAGCTCGTCCCGCAGCCGCGCCGCCGTGTCCGCCGCCTCCAGGAGCCGCTGCTTGGTGGGGGTGTCGAGCACGGCCGCCGCGGCGACCAGGTACGACACCACGGACGGCTCGTCCGGCAGCTCGGCCCCCGTGGTCAGCGAGCGCTCCCGCGCCCCGGCCAGGCGCTTCTGGTACGACCTGAAGGCGCGCAGGACGCCCTCGGCGAGCGTGCCCGCCCCCTCGCCGGGTTCCTCGGGCACCTCCTCGACCTCGGCGGTGAGGAAGGCGCCCGAGGCGTCGACCGAACGGATTCGGACGCGGGACGTGCCCGTGGCGAGGACCTCGAAGCCGCCGTCCTCCCGCTCCCTGATCGTCGTCGCGTCCGCGACGCAGCCCATGGCGTGGAAGGCCCTGGCGGGGTCGTCGCCGAAGCCCGCGGCGGGGCCGTGCACGGGCACGGCCGTCTGGTCGGGGAGCCCTGGCGCGCTCGGCGCCACCTCCGAGCCGTCGCGGATGGCGACGACGGCGAACTGGCGCTGCTCCCCCTCGGGGGTCTTGAGCAGCTCGCGCATCATGGCGCGATATCGCTCCTCGAAGACGTTCAGCGGCAGCATGAGGCCGGGGAACAGCACCGAGTTGAGCGGGAAGAGCGGAAGCCGGATGGTCACGACCGGCAAGCCTAATGGTCGTCGGAGCGTCCGCGTCCGCGCGGAGGGCGCAGCGGCGTCATCGACGCCACTTCGATGCGCACGCCGTCGCGCAGTTCGAGGAACTGGCCCAGCGGATCGTCGGAGAGCCGGTCCCAGGGGAAGGACGTGGCGTACGGGCCGATCAGGCGCAGCTGCTCCAGGGCGTCGTCCCACCGCTCCAGGCGGACCAGGACGTAGGTGAGGAGGTTGCGGACCTCGGCGGGCCAGGGGTCCCCGGCGTCGTAGTCGCGGGAGAGGCCGATGGCGAGGTCGGCCGCCGCGTCCAGGCGCTCACGGGGCACCTTGCCCGTGGGACTGGTGAGGTAGGCGAAGGCGGCGCGGGCCGGCAGGACCTGTATCAGCGACCCCGGCAGCGCGTCGGCGGCGGCGCGCTCGGCGAAGTCGAAGCACTCGCTGTGCGAGCCGTACCAGGCGGCCGAGAGGTACTGCAGGGCCGAGGCGTGGCAGCCGTAGTGGTACGAGGAGCGGCGTACCGCGTGCTCCCAGAGCTGCTCGAAGACCGTGTGCGGGGCGTGGGTGCCGCGCGCGTGGTCCAGGGCGATCCGCCAGGGCACGGGGTCGCGCGGGTCGGCCTCGGCCGCGGCGGTCAGCAGCGGGCTCACCTCGCGCAGCAGCTCGGCCCGCGCCGGTGACTCCCAGCCGCGGACGACGGCCAGCTCGGCCTTGAGGAGCAGCAGGTCGGGGTCGTGCGGGGAGGCGCAGAGCCAGTCGTCGAACCACTCGGGGCGGGAGCGGGCGAAGGCGGCGAGGCGGGTGGTGTAGCGGTCGCGGTTCTCCCACTCGGCGGCCTCGCGGGTCATGGCGAGGAGCTTGGCCGCGGGGCCGTGGTCGCCGCGGCCCGCGGCGACGAGGGCCGGGGCGAGCCGCTCGTCGGGTACGTCGAGGAGCACCTCGTCGTCCGGCGGGAGACCGACGGCAAGGCGCGGGGTGTGCCGCACCATGCGGGCGGTACGGATGAAGGCACGCAGCACCGTGCCCTCCTTTGCGCCTCAACCGGCGCGCGCTCGCGCGGCCCGCCGGTCACCTTCGTGGTTGCTCGATTGTCTGCCTGCGCTGGGATGACGGTCCAGGGCCGGCGAAGGTTGCGCGGGGGCGGATAACGGTTCAGCCGCAGGCAGGGGCGGCGGCCGGGCCGTGACGCGGGCCCTCAGTTGCGGCGCAGGAGCCGGGTCGCGCCCGCCGCGACGGTCGTGGCGAGGACCCAGCCGAGCAGGATCAGCGCCGTGGAGAACCACTGCCAGCCGCCGCGGAGCTGCCAGTAGGTGTCCTGGCCGAGGTTGATGACGGGCAGCAGCAGGTCCAGGGCGAAGAGCGCGGGGTTCCAGTTCGGGTGCTCGCCCTCCTTGAGGGGCGGATGGGAGGCGCGCGAGAACGCGACCGCGCTGACCGCCCACAGCACGGCCATCCAGACCGCGGCCCTGCCCGGCCGGTAGCCGTACGCGACCGTCCAGTCCTGTGCGTAGCCCCACAGCTTCGCCGCGAGCGGCAGCGTCTCGCGGCGCCTGCGCTGCTTGGCGAGGAGCACCTCGCGGGCGTCGGCGTCCTCGCCCCCGTTGCGCAGCACGGCGGCCAGCTTCTCGTACGGCTCGGGGTTGTACTCGGCGGTCGCCGCCGCCACCCAGGCGAGGCGCCGCTCCAGCGTGAAGCTGCCCTGCGGCACGAGGTTCTCGTAGGTGAAGCCGCCCATCTGGAGGCCGCCGGGGCCCGGCCAGCTCGTCGCCCTGTCGATGAGGTTGACGACCTTGGCGCCGGACAGCACGACCTTGCCGCGCTGCGGCGCCTCGCCGAGGAAGCGCAGCTCGGGCGTCTGGACGCGGCGCAGCGAGATCTCCTGGTCGTTCTGGAGGGCGAAGGCGGCCTGCGCGAAGTCGATGGCGTCGCCGAAGCGGCCGTCGTCGAGCCGGACGCCGCCCTCGCACGCGAAGCGCTGCACGCGCGTGCCGCGCGCCGGGGTGGTGCCGGACGTCTGCGGGGGATTGCCGACGGCGGCCGGGGTCAGGTAGAGCGTGCGCTCGACCGTGAGCTGCGGGGCGTTGAGCGCGTACCGGCCGTACTGGTTGATCAGGCTGCTGCCGCGCAGGCTCAGCGAGACGCCGATCTTCGCGCCGCGCATGCTCAGCTCGCCGTGCGACTCCATCATCTCGGCCTGGAGGTCCTGGCCGACGGTGAGGCCGTCGCCGGTGATCGAGCGGCCGCGCCGGTCGCGGTAGACCACCGCCTGGTTGAGCAGCAGGTCGGTGCCGATCTGGGCGTCCGTGAGGCGGATGCCGTTGTGCACCCGGCAGCGCGGCAGGTGCAGATCGCCCTCGGTGTGCAGCCGGGCCGCCTCGATGCGCGGGATCGAGCAGTCGACGAGGCGCAGCGTGGCGAAGCGGGACTCCGGCAGGAGCACCTCCTTCTCGAAGCGGCAGTGCTTCAGCTCGGTGTACGGGGCGACGGTGCCGCCCGCCAGGTCGAGGGCGTCGGTGATCTGCACGCCCGCGAGCTTCAGCGAGGAGACCCGGCCCGCGAGGGCCGGCGGGCCGTCCAGGAGCAGCCAGCACACGATGCGCGCCCGCACGCTGCGCTCGGGCCCCCACGGGTGCCCGCCGTGCGGGTCGTCCGCCGCGGCGTCGCCCGACCTGAGGTCGTAGACGGTGCCGTTGCGGAAGGCCTGCCACATGCCGATCTCCGCGGCGGTCAGCCCGTCGGGCGGGTCCCCGGTACCGGCGTCGTCCACCACTGCTGTCGTCCTCTCCGTCCCCGCGGCGCACCACTTCGTACACCTGTTTCATGCCCGCTGTGTGACCGGCTGAACGCTAGTGGTGAACACCGCCTTCCGGGGTCCATATCAGCCAGTGATACAGACGTCGGGTACCGAAAGAAGGTCTGAGAGAATTGGCCATGTGATCTCTCGAATCGATCTGCGCGGCGACGCCCTCACGGAATTTCCGTCGGGGTCCGCCCTTCGCGCCCTGCTGCCCCGTGCCGACTTCGACGTCGCGGCCGCCCTGGAGAAGGTGCGGCCCATCTGCGAGGACGTGCATCATCGTGGCGACGCGGCGCTGATCGGGTTCGCGGAGAAGTTCGACGGCGTCCGCCTGGACCAGGTCCGGGTGCCCGCCGCCGCGCTCACCGAGGCCCTGGCCGGTCTCGACCCGGCCGTGCGCGAGGCACTGGAGGAGTCGATCCGCCGCGCCCGCGCCGTCCACCGCGCGCAGCGCCGCGCCCCGCACACCACCCAGGTCGTGCCCGGCGGCTCGGTCACCGAGAAGTGGGTGCCCGTCGAGCGCGTCGGGCTCTACGCCCCGGGCGGCCGGTCCGTCTACCCGTCCTCCGTGATCATGAACGCGGTGCCCGCTCAGGAGGCCGGCGTCGAGTCGATGGCGCTCGCCTCCCCGCCGCAGGCCGACTTCGGCGGCCTGCCGCACCCGACGATCCTCGCCGCCTGCGCCCTCCTCGGCATCGACGAGGTGTACGCGGTCGGCGGCGCCCAGGCCGTCGCGATGTTCGCGTACGGCACCGAGAGCTGCGCCCCCGCCAACATGGTGACCGGCCCGGGCAACATCTGGGTCGCCGCGGCCAAGCGCTACTTCACCGGCCGCATCGGCATCGACACCGAGGCCGGGCCGACCGAGATCGCGGTCCTCGCCGACGACACCGCCGACGCGGCGCACGTCGCCTCCGACCTGATCAGCCAGGCCGAGCACGACCCGCTCGCCGCCGCCGTGCTCGTCACCGACTCGCCCGCCCTCGCGGACGCGGTGGAGAAGGAGCTCCAGCCGCAGGTCGCGGCCACCAAGCACGTCGAGGACCGCATCGAGCCCGCGCTCAGGGGCCGCCAGTCCGCGATCGTCCTGGTCGACGGCCTCGACGCGGGCCTGCGCGTCGTCGACGCGTACGGCGCCGAGCACCTGGAGATCCAGACCGCCGACGCCGCCGCCGTCGCGGACCGCGTGAAGAACGCGGGCGCGATCTTCGTGGGCCCCTGGTCGCCCGTCTCCCTCGGCGACTACTGCGCGGGCTCCAACCACGTCCTGCCCACCGGCGGCTGCGCCTGCCACTCCTCGGGCCTGTCCGTGCAGTCCTTCCTGCGCGGCGTCCACATCGTCGACTACACCCGCGAGGCCCTCGCCGACGTTGCGCACCACGTCGTGACGCTCGCCGAGGCCGAGGACCTCCCGGCGCACGGCGCGGCGATCAAGGCGAGGTTCGGATGGAAGGTGCCGGGAGCCAAGTGACGAAGAACCCCTCCCCGCCGCCCCGGGACGGACTCCCCGTCCGCGACGAGCTGCGCGGCAAGTCCCCCTACGGCGCGCCCCAGCTCGACGTACCCGTACGCCTGAACACCAACGAGAACCCCTACCCGCTGCCCGAACCGCTCGTCGAGCGCATCGCCGAGCGGGTGCGCGAGGCCGCCCGCGACCTCAACCGCTACCCCGACCGGGACGCGGTCGAGCTGCGCACCGCCCTCGCGCGCTACCTCAGCGACACCGCGGGCCACGAGGTCACCCTCGCCCACGTGTGGGCGGCCAACGGCTCCAACGAAGTCATCCAGCAGCTCCTGCAGACCTTCGGCGGGCCCGGCAGGACGGCCATCGGCTTCGAGCCCTCGTACTCGATGCACGGCCTGATCGCGCGCGGCACCGGCACCGGCTGGATCTCGGGCCCCCGCGACGACGACTTCACCATCGACGTCGAGGCCGCGAAGCGCGCCCTCGCCGAGCACCGCCCCGACGTCGTCTTCATCACCACGCCCAACAACCCCACGGGCACCGCGGTCCCCGCCGAGACGGTCCGCGCGCTGTACGACGCCGCGCAGGCCGCGAAGCCGTCCCTGGTCGTGGTCGACGAGGCCTACGTCGAGTTCAGTCACGGCGCTTCGCTGCTCCCCCTGATCGAGGGGCGGCAGAACCTCGTCGTCTCACGGACCATGTCCAAGGCCTTCGGCGCGGCCGGGCTGCGCCTCGGCTACCTCGCCGCCGACCCGGCGGTCGTCGACGCCGTGCAGCTCGTGCGCCTGCCGTACCACCTCTCGGCCGTCACCCAGGCCACCGCGCTCGCCGCCCTCGAACACACCGGCACGCTCCTGAAGTACGTGGAGCAGCTCAAGGCCGAGCGGGACCGCCTCGTCGCCGAGCTGCGCGCGGCGGGGTACGAGGTGACCGAGTCCGACGCCAACTTCGTGCAGTTCGGACGGTTCGAGGGAGAAGGCGCCACCCACGAGGTGTGGCGGAAGATCCTCGACCGGGGCGTCCTGGTCAGGGACAACGGCGTACCGGGGTGGCTGCGGGTCACCGCGGGAACCCCCGACGAAAACGACGCGTTCCTCGATGCGGTACGCGAACTCAAGAAGGAGCGACACGCATGAGCCGCGTAGGACGGGTCGAACGCACCACGAAGGAGACGTCGGTCGTCGTCGAGATCGACCTCGACGGCACCGGAAAGGTCGACGTGTCGACCGGCGTCGGCTTCTACGACCACATGCTCGACCAGCTCGGCCGCCACGGCCTCTTCGACCTCACCGTCAAGACCGAGGGCGACCTGCACATCGACTCGCACCACACGATCGAGGACACCGCGCTCGCCATCGGCGCCGCCTTCAAGCAGGCCCTCGGCGACAAGGTGGGCATCTACCGCTTCGGCAACTGCACGGTCCCGCTCGACGAGTCGCTGGCCCAGGTGACCGTCGACCTGAGCGGCCGCCCCTACCTCGTGCACACCGAGCCGGAGAACATGGCGCCGATGATCGGCGCGTACGACACGACGATGACCCGGCACATCCTGGAGTCCTTCGTCGCGCAGGCGCAGATCGCCCTGCACGTCCACGTGCCCTACGGCCGCAACGCGCACCACATCGTGGAGTGCCAGTTCAAGGCCCTGGCCCGCGCGCTGCGGTATGCATCGGAGCGAGACCCGCGCGCCGCCGGAATCCTCCCCTCCACGAAGGGCGCCCTGTAGAGCCATGACCGGCCTCAACACCATCCTCATCGTCGTCGGCCTCTTCCTGATCGGCGGCGTCATCTCCTTCGTCAAGCAGGGGATGCCCAAGGGCCTGATCACGCTGCTCTCCATCGGCGCCGTGATGTGCCTGGCGGCGGGCATCCTGCGGCTCGACTACTGGAACTGACGGGGGCGTACGAGACATGAGCACTCCCAAGAAGGTCGTCGTCTTCGACTACGGCTTCGGCAACATCCGCTCCGCCGAGCGCGCCCTCGCGCGCGCGGGCGCGGACGTCGAGATCACGCGTGACTACGACACGGCCATGGCCGCCGACGGCCTGCTCGTGCCCGGCGTCGGCGCCTTCGCCGCCTGCATGCGCGGCCTGAAGGAGGCGCGCGGCGACTGGATCGTCGGGCGCCGCCTCGCCGGCGGACGCCCGGTCATGGGCATCTGCGTGGGCATGCAGATCCTCTTCTCGCGCGGCATCGAGCACGGCGTGGAGACCGAGGGCCTCGACGAGTGGCCCGGCACGGTCGAGCCGCTGAAGGCCGAGGTCGTCCCGCACATGGGCTGGAACACCGTCCAGGCATCGGCCGGCTCCACCCTCTTCGACGGCCTCGACGCCGACGCCCGCTTCTACTTCGTGCACTCCTACGCGGTGCACGACTGGTCACTCGAAGTCGCGAACCCGGCGATGCGCGCCCCGCACGTCACCTGGTCCACGCACGGCGAGCCCTTCGTGGCGGCCGTCGAGAACGGCGCCCTGAGCGCCACCCAGTTCCACCCCGAGAAGTCCGGCGACGCCGGTGCCCAGCTCCTCACCAACTGGATCGGAACACTGTGAGCTCCCTCGAACTCCTCCCCGCCGTCGACGTCCGCGACGGCCAGGCCGTACGCCTCGTCCACGGCGAGTCCGGCTCGGAGACCTCCTACGGCTCCCCGCTGGAGGCCGCCCTCGCCTGGCAGCGGTCGGGCGCCGAGTGGCTGCACCTGGTCGACCTGGACGCCGCGTTCGGCACCGGCGACAACCGCGCCCTGATCGCCGAGGTCGCGGCCGCCATGGACATCAAGGTGGAACTCTCCGGCGGCATCCGCGACGACGACACGCTCGCCGCCGCCCTCGCCACGGGCTGCACCCGCGTCAACCTCGGCACCGCCGCCCTGGAGACCCCCGAGTGGGTCGCCAAGGTCATCGCCGAGCACGGCGACAAGATCGCGGTCGGCCTCGACGTACGCGGCACCACGCTGCGCGGTCGCGGCTGGACCCGCGACGGCGGCGACCTCTACGAAACCCTGGAGCGCCTGAACGCCGAGGGCTGCGCGCGGTACGTGGTCACGGACATCGCCAAGGACGGCACCCTCCAGGGCCCGAACCTGGAGCTCCTGCGCAACGTCTGCGCGGCCACGGACCGCCCCGTCGTCGCCTCCGGCGGCGTCTCGTCCCTGGACGACCTGCGCGCCATCTCCGAGCTGGTCCCGCTCGGCGTCGAGGGCGCGATCGTCGGCAAGGCGCTGTACGCCAAGGCGTTCACGCTGGAAGAGGCGCTCGCCGCGGTGGCGTCCTCATGAGCGACGCCGTACGCCGGGTCAGCTCGGGCGGCCCCTGGGAGGAGGCCATCGGCTACTCCCGCGCCGTCGAGCTGCCGAACGGCCTGGTCCTGGTCTCCGGCTGCACGTCCGTGGTGAACGGCGTCATAGACGCGGGCACCCCCTACGAACAGACGGTCAACGCCTTCACCACGGCCTTCGACGCCCTGAAGAAGCTCGGCCTCGGCCGCGAGCACGTGGTCCGCACGCGCATGTACCTCACGCACGCGCGGGACGTCGACGAGGTGGGCCGCGCCCACAAGGAGCTGTTCGACGACGTCCGCCCGGCCGCGTCCATGCTCATCGTGTCCGGCTTCATCGACCCCAGCCTGGTCGTCGAGGTCGAGGTGGAGGCCTACGGCCCGCGGGCAGGTGCGGCATGACCCTCGCCGTACGTGTCATCCCCTGCCTCGACGTGGACAACGGCCGCGTCGTCAAGGGCGTCAACTTCCAGAACCTGCGGGACGCGGGCGACCCCGTCGAGATGGCCAAGGTCTACGACGCCGAGGGCGCCGACGAGCTGACCTTCCTGGACATCACCGCGTCGTCCGGCAACCGCGAGACGACGTACGACGTGGTCCGCCGCACCGCCGAGCAGGTCTTCATCCCGCTCACGGTCGGCGGCGGGGTACGCACCGCCGACGACGTCGACAAGCTGCTTCGCGCGGGCGCCGACAAGGTGGGCGTCAACACGGCGGCCATCGCCCGCCCCGACCTGATCCGCGAGATCGCGGAGCGCTTCGGCCGCCAGGTCCTCGTCCTCTCGGTGGACGCCCGCCGCACGCCGTCCGGCGGCTTCGAGGTGACGACCCACGGCGGCCGCAGGTCGGCGGGGACCGACGCCGTGGAGTGGGCCCACCGGGCCGCCGAGCTGGGCGCCGGCGAGATCCTGCTGAACTCGATGGACGCCGACGGCACCAAGGACGGCTACGACATCGAGATGATCTCCGCCGTCCGCCGGCACGTCACGGTCCCCGTCATCGCCTCCGGCGGCGCGGGCGCCCTGCCCCACTTCCCCCCGGCCGTCGAAGCGGGCGCCGACGCGGTCCTGGCCGCCTCGGTCTTCCACTTCGGCGACCTCCGCATCGGAGAGGTCAAGCAGACCCTGCGGGAGACCGGCCACCCGGTGCGATAGCCCCGGGCACGGCTTTCCGGGCCCCTGCCTCCCCACACGAGGGGAGGCAGGGGCCCGCTGACCGTCCCTACAACCCCAGCTGCTTCGTCTCCTGCAGGGTGGCGATCGCCGACTTGTCGCCGTCCAGCTCCACCTCGGCGACGCTCTGCCTGCCGTAGGCGAAGAGGAGGAGTTCGGAGGGTTCGCCCGTGGCCGTCACCACCGGGAGGCCGCGGTGGGCCACCGCCGTGCGGCCGTCGGGGCGGCGCAGCACCAGGCCCACCGGGGCCTTGCGGCCGATCAGGCGGGCCGTGCGCTCCAGGCGGGACCAGAGGGCGTCCGCGAAGACCGGGTCCAGTTCGCGCGGCACCCAGTCGGCGCGCGCGCGGCGCACGTCCTCGGTGTGGATGTAGAACTCGACGGCGTTCGAGGCCTCGTCGACCTGCTTGAGGGAGAAGGGCGAGAACCGCGGGGGGCCCGTCCTGATCAACTGGATCAGTTCCTCGTACGGCTTCGCGGCGAACTCGGCCTGCACCCGTTCCAGGCGCGGGGCGAGCTGCTTGATCAGAAGTCCGCCCGCGGCGTCCGCGCGGCGCTCGCGCACCACCACATGGGCGGCGAGGTCACGGGTCCTCCAGCCCTCGCACAGCGTCGGGGACTCGGGGCCCTCCGCCTCCAACAGGTCGGCGAGGAGAAGTCGTTCACGCTTCGCATGGGTCGACATACGCCCAAGCCTACGACCGCGCACCCGGTCCGGACAGTGGACGGGCGCCCTGAGCCCGCCCCGCGCGCGGCACAATGGGCGCATGACCAGCGTGCCCCCGCCCAGCAGCGGCCTCGACCCGGAGATCGCCGCGCGACTCAAGCGCAGCCCCGACGGACTCCTCCCCGCCATCGCCCAGCAGTACGACACCGGCGAGGTGCTGATGCTCGGCTGGATGGACGACGAGGCACTCCACCGCACCCTCACCACGGGACGCTGCACCTACTGGTCCCGCAGCCGCCAGGAGTACTGGGTCAAGGGCGACACCTCCGGGCACTTCCAGTACGTCAAGGAAGTCGCCCTCGACTGCGACGCGGACACCGTCCTCGTCCAGGTCGACCAGGTCGGCGCCGCCTGCCACACCGGCACGCGCACCTGCTTCGACTCCGATGTGCTCCCGCTCTCCGGCGTCCCCGCGCCGGGCGCACCGGACACGACGGGCGACACGGCCGCAGGTCAGTAGGGTCTGCTGCCATGGACCTCAAGACCTTCCGCAAGCTGGCGTCCGACCGCCGAGTCATCCCCGTCAGCCGCAAGCTCCTCGCGGACGGCGACACCCCCGTCGGCCTCTACCGCAAGCTCGCCGCCGAACGCCCCGGCACGTTCCTCCTCGAATCCGCCGAGAACGGCAGGTCCTGGTCCCGGTACTCCTTCGTCGGCGTCCGCAGCGCCGCCACCCTCACCGTCCGCGACGGCGCCGCCCACTGGCTCGGCACCCCGCCCGTCGGCGTCCCCACCAGCGGCGACCCGCTCGAAGCGCTGCGCGCCACCATCGCCATACTGCACACCCCACGCGACGTGGCCGGCGCCGCCGGGCTCCCGCCCTTCACCGGCGGCATGGTCGGCTACCTCGGCTACGACATCGTGCGCCGCCTGGAGAGGATCGGCCCCGGCGAGCGGGACGACCTGCGGCTCCCCGAGCTGACCATGCTGCTCACCAGCGACCTCGCCGTACTCGACCACTGGGACGGCTCCGTCCTGCTGATCGCCAACGCGATCAACCACAACGACCTCGACTCCGGTGTCGACGAGGCGTACGCCGACGCCGTCGCCCGCCTCGACGCCATGGAGGCCGACCTCTCCCGGCCCGTCGCCCAGCCCCCGGCCGCGCTGCCCGCCTCCGAACTGCCCGAGTTCACCGCGCTGTGGGGCGGCGAGCAGTACCAGGACGCCGTCGAGGACATCAAGGAGCGCATCCGCGCCGGCGAGGCCTTCCAGGTCGTGCCCTCGCAGCGCTTCGAGACCCCCTGCACGGCGAGCGCGCTCGACGTCTACCGGGTACTGCGGGCCACCAACCCGTCGCCGTACATGTACCTCCTCCGCCTCGACGGCTTCGACGTGGTCGGCTCCAGCCCCGAAGCCCTCGTCAAGGTCGAGGACGGGCGGGCCCTGCTGCACCCCATCGCGGGCACCCGCCACCGCGGCGCCACCCCGCGAGAGGACCAGGCGCTCGCCGACGAGCTGCTCGCCGACCCCAAGGAGCGCGCCGAGCACCTGATGCTCGTCGACCTCGGCCGCAACGACCTGGGCCGGGTCTGCGAACCGGGCTCCGTCGAGGTGGTCGACTTCATGTCCATCGAGAAGTACTCCCACGTCATGCACATCGTCTCCACGGTCACCGGCCAGGTCGCCCAGGGCCGCACCGCCTTCGACGTGCTCACCGCCTGCTTCCCCGCGGGCACCCTCTCCGGTGCCCCCAAGCCCCGCGCCATGCAGATCATCGACGAGCTCGAACCGTCCCGCCGCGGGCTCTACGGCGGCTGCGTCGGCTACCTCGACTTCGCGGGCGATTCCGACACCGCCATCGCCATCCGTACTGCCCTGCTCCGCGACGGCACGGCGTACGTGCAGGCCGGAGCCGGTGTCGTCGCCGACTCCGACCCCGTGGCCGAGGACACCGAGTGCCGCAACAAGGCCGCCGCGGTGCTCCGCGCCATCCACACGGCGAACCGCCTGCGCGCCGCCGGAAGCGGTGAGGGATAGTGGACAGGTGACTTCCGCAGTACCACCGCCCCGTACCGACGCGCCGACCGCCGAGACCCCGGCCCAGCGCGGCAGCAGGCGCACCGTCGGCGCCGCGCTGCTGCTCGGCGCCCTCGGCGCGGCCCTCGCGCTCCTCGCCTCCCGCCAGGACTGGGCCCACGGGACCGCCTCGGTGGCGGGCGGCGCCCTCCCGCTGACCGCCAAGGGCAGCGACGTCACGGGCGTCCCCGCGGCGCTCGCGATAGTCGGCCTCGCCGCCCTGGTCGCGGTCTTCGCGGTCCGCCGCGCCGGACGCGTCCTGGTCTCCCTGCTGCTCACGCTGAGCGGCGCGGGCATCGTGGCCGCCGCCCTGCTCGGCGCCGACGACGCCTCCGCGCTCGACGAGAAGGCCGCCACGGCGTCCGGCGACGCCGCCACCACCATCGACGGCCTCTCCCACACCGGATGGCCGTACGCCGCCGCGGCCGCGGGCGGCCTGATCCTGCTCGCGGGACTCCTCGCGCTCACCTACGGCCGTACGTGGCCCGCGATGTCGGGCCGGTACGAACGCGACGGCTCACCGAGCCCCCGCAAGGCGCGCCGCGCCCCGGACCCGGAGCGGCCCGAGGAGCTGTGGAAGGCCCTCGACCGCGGCGAGGACCCGACGCGCGAAGCGTGACCCCGACCTCACGCGATACGCACGGGTACGGGACAATGTCGGCGAGCGTCCGACTCGCGGTGGGCTTCCCACCCATCACCACGCATACAGCAAATAGGAGCAAGTCATGGCGGGCAGCAGCCACGGACACGGACACACCCCGGCCGCCTGGACCGGTGTCATCATCGCCTTCATCGGTTTCTGCGTCGCGGGCGCCTTCATGGTGATGGCCAACGTGCCCGGCTTCTGGGCCGGCATGGCCGTCATCGCGATCGGCGGCATCGTGGGCGGCATCATGCGCCTCATGGGTCTCGGCCAGGAGAAGCGCCCGCAGCGCGAGGTCCGGCGCGCCGAAGCCTGAGCATCCGTACGCCCGGAGGCGGTCCGGCGGTCGCCGGGGCCGCCTCCCGGCATGCCGGGGCCCGGGCGGCGGGCCCGCCCGCGGGGCAGAATGCACGGATGACCGCCGAAACCGAGAGCGCGGGCACCGGAGCCGGGAGCGTGAGTGCCATGCAGGGGAGCGACCTTCCGCGAGGCGCCGCGCCAGGCCCCTCCGGGGAGCGGCCGGAGGCCGGCGTCCTCGGCCGGCTGCTCGTCCCCGCCGGTCTGCTCGCCGCGGTCGCCGGGGCCTTCGCCTACGTCGGCGCCGTCGACCCGAACGAACCCGGCCACTACCCCGCCTGCCCGCTCCTGCGCCTCACCGGCATCTACTGCCCCGGCTGCGGCGGCCTGCGCAGCGCCCACGCCTTCGCCCACGGCGACCTCACCGCGGCCCTCGGCGCCAACGCCCTCGCCGTCGCCGGCTACGTCGCCTTCGCCGCCCTCTGGTCCGTCTGGGTGATTCACGCGGTGCGCGGACGACCCCTGCGCCTCGCGTGGGGCCCGGTGCCGCTGTGGGGCCTCGGCGCCCTGGTCGCGGTCTTCACCCTCGTGAGGAACCTGCCGTTCGGCTCCTGGCTGCATCCCTGAAACCGCAGGCAGCGCGGGTGGCGCGTGTCCAGGTCCTGGGACGGGTGTCAACCGGATGCGGGGGCTTCGGCCTGCTGCGGATACCATCGCAGTGACCAGCTTGAACGTCAGCTTCAACCGTCAGGGAAGGGGACCGCTCGCGTGAGTGTGCTCGACGAGATCATCGACGGAGTCCGTGCCGACCTCGCTGAGCGGCAGGCGCGCGTCAGCCTCGACGAGCTCAAGGAGCGCGCGGCCAAGGCTCCCGCGGCCAGGGACGGCGCGGCGGCCCTCCGCGGCGACGGCGTCAAGGTCATCTGCGAGGTGAAGCGCTCCAGCCCCTCCAAGGGCGCGCTCGCCGCGATCGCCGACCCCGCCGGGCTCGCCGCGGACTACGAGGCGGGCGGCGCGGCCGTCATCTCCGTGCTCACCGAGGAGCGCCGCTTCGGCGGCTCGCTCGCCGACCTGGAGGCCGTCCGCGCCAAGGTCGACGTCCCCGTCCTGCGCAAGGACTTCATCGTCACCTCCTACCAGCTGTGGGAGGCCAGGGCGTACGGCGCCGACGTCGCGCTGCTCATCGTGGCCGCGCTTGAGCAGCCCGCCCTGGAGTCCCTCATCGAGCGCGCCGAGTCGATCGGCCTCACGCCGATCGTCGAGGTGCACGACGAGGAGGAGGCCGAGCGCGCCGTCGACGCGGGCGCCCGGGTCATCGGCGTCAACAACCGCGACCTCAAGACCCTCAAGGTCGACCGCTCCACCTTCGAGCGCATCGCGCCCGAGCTGCCGGACAGCGTCGTCAAGATCGCCGAGTCCGGTGTCCGCGGGCCGCACGACCTGATCGCCTTCGCCAACGCGGGCGCCGACGCGGTGCTCGTGGGCGAGTCCCTGGTCACCGGGCGCGACCCGAAGTCGGCGGTCTCCGACCTCGTCGCGGCGGGCGCCCACCCGGCCCTCCGCCACGGACGGAGCTGACCCTCCCGATGCCGATCTCCGCCCGCCTCGCCCCCGGCTGCCGCCCCCGCGGCTGCCGTGCGCCCGCGCGGCGTGTGCGGGGCAGGCGGGTGCGCTACCACATCGGCTCGGAGCCGGGCCAGATCCCCGGGATGCGATGGCACGGCGGCGCCTGAGCTGAAGGGCCCTCGCGCCGTCGCCGGCCAGGGTTTCGTCGCGACCGCGGCCCGTCGTGGGCTTCTCGCGCAGTTCCCCGCGCCCCTGAAGGGGGCGCACCAGTGCCCCCGTTGCCATCGCCAGTTCTGACAAGGATCAGCCATGCCCAGCGAGTTCTTCATCCCGGACCCCGAGGGTCAGGTCCCCAGCGCCGAAGGCTACTTCGGCGCGTTCGGCGGCAAGTTCATCCCGGAGGCCCTCGTCGCCGCCGTGGACGAGGTCGCCGTCGAGTACGACAAGGCCAAGAGCGACCCCGAGTTCGCCCGCGAACTGGACGCCCTCCTGGTCGACTACACCGGGAGGCCCAGCAGCCTCACCGAGGTCCCCCGCTTCGCGGAGCACGCGGGCGGCGCCCGGATCTTCCTCAAGCGCGAGGACCTCAACCACACCGGCTCGCACAAGATCAACAACGTGCTCGGCCAGGCCCTGCTCACCAAGCGCATGGGCAAGACCCGCGTCATCGCCGAGACCGGCGCGGGCCAGCACGGCGTCGCCACCGCCACCGCCTGCGCGCTCTTCGGCCTTGAATGCACCATCTACATGGGCGAGATCGACACCGAGCGCCAGGCCCTGAACGTGGCCCGGATGCGCATGCTCGGCGCCGAGGTCATCGCCGTGAAGTCCGGCAGCCGCACCCTCAAGGACGCCATCAACGAGGCGTTCCGCGACTGGGTCGCCAACGTCGACCGCACCCATTACCTCTTCGGGACCGTGGCGGGACCGCACCCCTTCCCCGCCATGGTGCGCGACTTCCACCGCGTGATCGGTGTGGAGGCCAGGCGGCAGATCCTGGAGCGCGCCGGGCGGCTGCCCGACGCCGCCGTCGCCTGCGTGGGCGGCGGCTCCAACGCCATCGGCCTCTTCCACGCGTTCATCCCGGACGCCGGTGTCCGCCTCGTCGGCTGCGAGCCCGCAGGGCACGGCGTCGAGACGGGCGAGCACGCGGCCACGCTGACCGCGGGCGAGCCGGGCATCCTGCACGGCTCCCGCAGCTACGTCCTCCAGGACGAGGAGGGCCAGATCACCGAGCCCTACTCGATCTCGGCCGGACTCGACTACCCCGGCATCGGCCCCGAGCACGCCTACCTCAAGGACAGCGGGCGCGGCGAGTACCGGGCGGTCACCGACGACGCGGCCATGCAGGCGCTGCGGCTGCTCTCCAGGACCGAGGGCATCATCCCGGCCATCGAGAGCGCCCACGCGCTCGCCGGCGCCATCGAGGTCGGCGAGGAGCTCGGCGAGGACGGGCTGATCGTCGTCAACCTCTCCGGGCGCGGCGACAAGGACATGGACACGGCCGCGCGGTACTTCGGCCTGTACGACACGGACGCCGCCGTCGAGGCGGACGCGGCGGCCACCGCGGAGATCGAGGGGGACGCCAAGTGAGCGGCAACATCCGGCTGTTGGACGAGACCCTGGCCGCCGCGAAGGCCGAGGGACGCTCCGCGCTCATCGCCTATCTGCCCGCGGGGTTCCCGACGGTCGACGGCGGCATCGCGGCGGTCAAGGCGGTCTTCGACGGCGGCGCCGACGTGGTCGAGGTCGGCCTTCCGCACAGCGACCCGGTGCTCGACGGCCCGGTCATCCAGACCGCCGACGACATCGCCCTGCGCGGCGGCCTCAAGATCCGCGACGTGCTGCGCACGGTCCGCGAGGCGTACGCGGCGACCGGCAAGCCGGTGCTGGTCATGACGTACTGGAACCCCATCGACCGCTACGGCGTCGAGCGCTTCACCGCCGAACTCGCCGAGGCGGGCGGCGCCGGGTGCATCCTGCCCGACCTGCCGGTCCAGGAGTCAGGCTTGTGGCGTGAGCACGCGGAGAAGCACGGCCTCGCCACCGTCTTCGTCGTCGCGCCGAGCAGCAGGGACGAGCGGCTCGCCACGATCACGGCGGCGGGCTCCGGCTTCGTGTACGCGGCGTCGTTGATGGGCGTCACGGGCACCCGCGAGTCCGTCGGCGAACAGGCGCAGGAGCTGGTGCGGCGCACCAGGGCCACCACCGATCTGCCGGTCTGCGTCGGCCTCGGCGTCTCCAACGCGCGCCAGGCCGCACAGGTCGCGGGCTTCGCCGACGGCGTGATCGTCGGCTCGGCCTTCGTGCAGCGGATGCTGGACGCCGAGGACGAGGCCGCCGGGCTCGCCGCCGTGCGCGCGCTCGCCGCCGAACTCGCCGACGGGGTCCGCGGCACGGCGTAAGGGCCCGCGCCGGGGCCCCGCCGCGGGCCCTCACTCGTACGGGTGGACCTGGACCGGGGAGGCACGCTCGTGCCTCCCCGGTTCGTTGGCGGGGTGTGAGTGAGAAGAACAGTGAGGGAAAGCGAACGGCCCGCGAGCGGGTGGCCGCGGAGCGAGAGCGGCAGAGGGCGCGCGACAAGCGGCGCCGTGCGCTGATCGTGGGCGCCGCGGTGGTCGGCGTCCTCGGTCTCGCCGCCGTGGTGGGTCTGCTCGCCGCCGGCTCCGGCGACGACAAGAGCGACACATCGGGTCCGGTGAGCGTCCCCAAGGGGGCGACGGGCAAGGACTCGCTGACGATCCCGCTGGGCAAGGAGAGCGCCACGTCGACGCTCACCATCTGGGAGGACTTCCGCTGCCCGGCCTGCAAGGGCTTCGAGGACAGCTATCGCTCGACGATCCACGAGCTGGCCGACCAGGGCCGGCTCAAGGTCGAGTATCACCTGGCCACGCTCATCGACGGGAACATGGGCGGCAGCGGCTCCCTCCGCGCCGCCAATGCCGCGGGCTGCGCCCAGGACGCGGGCAAGTTCACCGAGTACCACGACGTGCTCTTCAAGAACCAGCCCGCCGAGCCGGACGACGCCTTCGGGAAGAACGACAAGCTGATCGAGCTGGCCGGTGAGGTCGACGGCCTCGCCACGGACACGTTCAAGAAGTGTGTGAACGACGGCAAGCACGACAAGTGGGTCGCCAAGTCCCACCAGGCCTTCCAGGACGCCAAGCTCCAGGGCACGCCGACCGTGCAGCTCAACGGCAAGAGCATCTTCGGAGACCAGAGCAATCCGCTGACCCCGGCGAAGCTGCGGCAGATGGTGCTGGACGCCGACAAGTCCTAGGGGCGGGGGGGCGCCTGTTATGGACCCGTAGCCGGGCTGGTTCCCGTCCGCGCCGCCCGGCACGGTAGCGTCGGTCCTGCCATGGACCTTGCCTTCATCCCCAGTCCCTCGCGCGGTGTGGTCGAACTCGGCCCCATTCCGCTGCGTGGCTACGCGTTCTGCATCATCATCGGCGTCTTCGTGGCCGTCTGGCTCGGCAACAAGCGGTGGGTCGCCCGCGGAGGCCAGCCCGGCACCGTGGCCGACATCGCCGTGTGGGCCGTGCCGTTCGGCCTCGTCGGCGGGCGTCTCTACCACGTGATCACGGACTACCAGCTGTACTTCAGCGAGGGCCGGAACTGGGTGGACGCCTTCAAGATCTGGGAGGGCGGCCTCGGCATCTGGGGCGCGATCGCGCTCGGCGCGGTCGGCGCGTGGATCGGCTGCCGCAGGCGGGGCATCCCGCTGCCCGCCTGGGCCGACGCGCTGGCCCCCGGCATCGTCCTCGCCCAGGCCATCGGCCGCTGGGGCAACTGGTTCAACCAGGAGCTGTACGGCAAGGCCACGGACGTGCCCTGGGCGCTGAAGATCACCTCCGCGGAGGACGGCCGGGTCCCGGGCACCTACCACCCGACGTTCCTGTACGAGTCGCTGTGGTGCGTCGGTGTCGCCGTGCTCGTCATCTGGGCCGACCGCCGCTTCAAGCTCGGCCACGGGCGGGCGTTCGCGCTGTACGTCGCCGCGTACTGCGCCGGGCGCGGCTGGATCGAGTACATGCGGGTGGACGACGCCCACCACGTGCTCGGCGTGCGCCTGAACGTGTGGACCGCCATCGCGGTCTTCGTGCTCGCGGTGGTCTACCTGGTCCTCTCCGCCCGGATGCGTCCGGGGCGCGAGGAGGTCGTCGAGCCCGTCGCCTCCGGCGGGGCGGGCGGTGACGAGCCCCCTGCCGGGGAGGCGAAGCAGCGTGACGGGGCCTCGAAGCTCGCCAAGGGCAAGGATGGCGAGGCGGAGCCGGCCTCGGTCCCGGAGGCGAAGGCGCCGAAGGCATCGGAGCCGAAGCCGAAGTCGGAGCCGAAGCAGGAGACGAAGCCCGAGTCGGCCGAGAAGAGCTGACGTCTGCCGGTCGTACGTCGACGGGGCCGCCGGATCGGTTGATCCGACGGCTCCGTCTCGTATGGGGTGGGAGCAGGAGCGGGACGCGGCAGTTCGGCACCGCCGAAAGGGTGTGTTCGGCCTTCCGCCGCCGCGGCGGAAACGTGCCGCGGCGGAAACGTGCCGCGGTGGCCGGAAGCGGCCGGAGGCCGTGCGAGCGGTCGGCTTCCGAGGCTCACGCGTGGTCCGCCGCCCGAGGCCTTCGGGCAGGCTTACGCACGCTCGGCCAGCGCCAGGACCCGTTGGGCGCCCTCCACCACCGCTCTGTCCACGAAGCGGCCGCCCGGCAGGGCCTGGGCGCCCGCCTCGCCCGCCGCCGCCTCGATGATCTCTTCCGCCTGTTCGATCTCGACGGGGGTCGGCAGATAGGCCCGTTCGATCACCGGGAGCTGCCGGGGGTGGATCGCCGCGCGGCCGAGGAAGCCGAGCGAACGGCCCCTGGCGCAGGACGCGGCAAGGCCCGCCAGATCGCGGATGTCCGGGTGGACCGACTGGGCGGGCGGCGCGAGGCCCGCCGCGCGCGCCGCCACCACCACGCGGGAGCGCGCCCAGTCCAGGCCCGCGTCCTCCCGTACGCCCAGGTCCGCGTGGAGGTCGGCCTCGCCGAGGGAGATGCCGTGCAGGGCCGGGTGCGCGGAGGCGATGGCGAAGGCGTGCTCCAGGCCGAGCGCCGATTCGAGCAGGGCGTGCAGGATGGGGGCGCCGCCGTCGGACGGCACGGCGCGGTCCGCGACCCGGACGACCTCGGCGCGCGAGGTGACCTTGGGCAGCCGCAGCCCCGCGAGGCCGGGGAGCGGGGCGATCGTGCGGAGGTCGGCCTCGGCGAAGGGGCCGTCGAGGGCGTTCACCCGGACGTGGACGGGCACGCCGTGCGGCCGGGGCTCGGAGAGGAGTTCGGCGGTGGCCGCGCGCGCGTACTCCTTGCGGTCGGGGGCGACCGCGTCCTCCAGGTCGACGATCACCACGTCGGCGCCCGCGCGCAGGGCCTTGGCCACCACCGCGGGCCGGTCGCCGGGGACGTACAGCCAGGTCAGGGGGTGGGGGTGCGGTGCGATCACAGGGCGCCCTCCTTGCGCAGGGCGGTGATCTCCGCCCGGGACAGGCCCAGCTCGGTGAGGACGGCGTCGGTGTCCGCGCCGTGCGGGCGGCCCGCCCAGCCGATGCCGCCCGGTGTCTCCGAGAGCCGGAAGAGGACGTTCTGCATGCGCAGCGGGCCCAGCTCCGGGTCGTCGACGGTGGTGATCGTGTCGAGGGCCGCGTACTGGGGGTCGGTCATCACGTCCGTGACGTCCTGGACGGGGGCGACGGCCGCCTCCGCCTTCTCGAAGGCGTCGATCACCTCGGCGCGGCTGTGCCGGGCGATCCAGGCGCCGACCGCCCCGTCGAGGACGTCCGCGTGGCGGGCCCGGCCCGCGCCCGTGCCGAACCACGGCTCGGCGGTCAGTTCGGGGCGGCCGACCAGGCGCATCACCCGTTCGGCGATGGACTGCGCGGAGGTGGAGACCGCGACCCAGCCGCCGTCGGCGGTGCGGTAGGTGTTGCGGGGCGCGTTGTTCGTGGAGCGGTTGCCGGTGCGCGGCTGCACGTGGCCGAGCTGGTCGTACCAGAGCGGCTGCGGACCGAGGACCGTGAGGATCGGTTCGATGATCGCCATGTCCACCACCTGTCCGCGCCCCGTGCGGTCGCGGGCGGCGAGCGCCGTCAGCACCGCGTACGCGGTCGCGAGCCCGGCGATGGAGTCGGCGAGTCCGAAGGGCGGCAGTGTGGGCGGGCCCTGCGGATCGCCGGTGATCGCGGCGAAGCCGCTCATCGCCTCGGCGAGGGTGCCGAAGCCGGGGCGGCGGGCGTAGGGGCCGAACTGGCCGAAGCCGGTGACGCGGGTGAGGACGAGCCGGGGGTTGGCCGCGCTCAGCTCCTCCCACCCCAGGTCCCACTTCTCCAGGGTGCCGGGGCGGAAGTTCTCGACGACCACGTCGGCGGTGGCGGCGAGGCGGAGGAGCGTCTCGCCGCCGCCGGGCGTCGAGAGGTCCAGTGTCATCGTCCGCTTGTTGCGGCCGAGCAGCTTCCACCACAGGCCGACGCCGTCCTTCGAGGGGCCGTGGCCGCGGGAGGGGTCGGGGCGCGTGGGGTGCTCGACCTTGACGACGTCCGCGCCGAAGTCGCCGAGCATCGTGGCGGCGAGCGGCCCCGCGAAGAGGGTCGCGAGGTCGAGGACGCGCAGTCCGGTGAGGGGCTTCGTCGTGGGCGGCCCGGTCGTCAGGGGCTCCGTCATGAGGGGGAGCCCTCCGCCGCGCCGGACGTCCTGGCGTCGATCTCCTTGCGGTACGGCATGGAGGCCGAGGCGCCGGGCCGCTGGACGGAGAGCGCTGCCGCCGCCGACGCCCAGCCGAGCGCGTCGGTCATCGGCCTGCCCTCGGCGAGCGCCACGGCCAGGGCCCCGGCGAAGGTGTCGCCCGCGCCGGTGGTGTCGACCGCCGTGGTCGCGCGGGCGGGGACCGTGACCGGTTCGGCGCCCCGTGCCGCGTAGAGGCTGCCGCGTGAGCCGAGGGTGACGACGACCTCGGGGACGTGCGGGAGCAGGGCGAGCGCGGCGGCGCGCGGGTCGTCGGAGATGCCGGTGAGCGTGCGGACCTCGTGTTCGTTGGGCAGCAGGAGGTCGGTCGCCGCGAGGAGCGCTTCCGGCAGCGGCTGGGCGGGGGCCGGGGTGAGGATCGTGCGGACGCCGTGGCCGCGGGCCGCCCGCGCGGCGGCGAGCACCCCGTCGACCGGGATCTCCAGCTGGAGGAGCAGGGCGTCGGCGGCGGCGATCACGGCTTCGTCCGCCGCGGAGAGTTCGTCGACGGTGCCGTTGGCTCCGGGGATGACGACGATGGCGTTGCCGCCCTCGTCGTCGACGACGATGTGCGCGGTGCCCGACTGGGCGTCGACGGTGCGCAGCAGGTCCGTGTCGACGCCGGACTGCGCGAGGGCGCAGCGGATCTGGGTGCCGTAGGAGTCGGTGCCGACCGCGCCGATCATCGAGACGGTCGCGCCCGCGCGGGCCGCCGAGACGGCCTGGTTGACGCCCTTGCCGCCGGGGATCGTACGGAACTCGCGGCCCGTCACGGTCTCACCGCGCCGCGGGGCCCTGGCGACGTAGGTGACGAGGTCCATGTTGGCGCTGCCGAGGACGGCGATGTGGGGGGTGTGCGTCATGGGCGGGGTGCCTCCGGGACGGTGGGTGCGGTGAGCGCGGCGGTGAGGTCCGCGAGGGTGTCGAAGCCGATGCCGTCGAAGCCGGCGACGGTGGTGGCGAGCCGGTTCTTCAGGGGCGCCGTCCAGCATTCGGGGAGCGCGTCCGGGTGCCCGGCGAGCAGGCCCGCGACCGAGCCCGCGGTCGCGCCGTTGGAGTCGGTGTCCCAGCCGCCGGAGACCGCCCGTGTGATGGAGCCGTGGAAGTCCCCGTCGGCGTGGGTGAGGGCGGCGGCGAGCAGGGCGGCGTTGGGGACGACGTGCACCCAGTGGTGGTGGCCGTGGGCGGCGTGCAGCAGGTCCACCACGTCGTCGAAGTGCCGGGTGGTGGAGGCGAGCCGGACGGCGTCGCGGACCGCGCGGGCCAGGCGGGAGCGCGCCGGTACGGCGGCGAGGCCCGCCCGCAGGCACTGGTGGACGTCGGCGCGCCCGCCGGCCGCCGCGGCGATGGTGGCCGCCGCGAACATCGCGCCGTACACGCCGTTCACCGTATGGCTCAACCGCGCGTCACGCCAGGCCTGCCGGGCGGCGGCCGCGGGGTCGCCGGGGTTGGTCCAGCCGTGTACGTCGGCGCGGATCAGGGCGCCGATCCACTCGCGGAACGGGTTGCGGTGCCGGGCGGTGTGCGGTGGCTCGATGCCCTGGAGGAGGTTGCGGTACGCGACGCGTTCGGCGGTGAAGGTGCGGCCCGCGGGCAGCTCGTCCAGCCAGAGCCGCGCCACGTCCCCGGTGGTGAAGGACCTGCCGTGGCGCTGGAGCAGGAGGAGGCCGATGAGCGGGTGGTCGAGGTCGTCGTCCTCCGGCGTCCCGTCGATGTTCTCGGCGAGGCAGGTGGCCGCCGAGCGCCTGTTCCAGGGGTACGCGGCCATCAGCGCGTGCGGCACGCCCCGCTCGGTGAACCAGCTGGTCAGCGGCCAGTTTCCGGTCGCCGCGGCGAGCGCGCGGATGCCGTCGAGGGGCAGTTTCTCCACCGGCTTGCCGAGCACGCAGCCCGCGGCCCTGCCCAGCCAGGCGGCGTGCAGCCGGTCGCGCAGCCCGGGGGCGACGGCCGTCGGCGGTCCGGCGTCCGCGGTCTCCGGTGCTTCCGAAGCCTGCTCCCCGTCGGGGCAGGGCAGCGACGCCAGCTCGTCGAGCAGCCGCTCGGCCAGGGCCCGCAGGGGCGGCGGCGCGGGGACGGGGGAGGCGCCCGCCCGGTCCGGGGCCGGGTGGCCGCCCGCCGCGAGCCAGCGGGCGCGCACGGCGGAGGCGTCCCTGCCGTCCTCGTCGGCCTGGCGCAGCTCATGGCCGATCAGGTCCTCGGGCTGGACCCAGGTCACGCGGTTCACGGGGCGGCCGCCAGCGCCGTGAAGGCCGCCTCGTGGGCGCGGCGACGGCGTACGTCCCGCGCGAAGACCTCCCTGGCGACCTCCGTGAGGACCGCGCCGGGGGAGCGCAGGTCGGTGCGGCTCGCCTCGGAGACCGCGTCCGCCCACGAGGCGGGGACGGCCTCCTCGCCGTGCAGCGCGCCCACGAGGGCACCGCTCATCGTCGCGATGGAGTCGCAGTCACGGCCGTAGTTGACGGAACCGAGGACCGTGCGGCGGTAGTCGGAGCCGCCCACCAGGAGCATGCCGAGGGCGATGGGCAGCTCCTCGACGGAGTGCAGCCGGGAGGGGCGGCGGGCGCCGAGGGAGGGGGCGCGGTAGTCGGGTCCCACGGTGTCGAAGGGGGTGACGGCGGCGCGCAGCGGCCGGATGGCCGCCTCGGTGTCGTGGTGGCGCCCGGCCACGTCCGCGACCGCCTCGATCGCCGCGCGCGTGCCGTCCTTCGCGAGGGCCAGGCACGTCTCGACCACCGAGGCCGCCGTGGCGCCGGGCGCGCAGGCCGCGGCGACCGCCGCCGCGAACACGCCCGCCGCCTCCCGGCCGTACGAGGACTGGTGGGCGCCCGCGATGTCCAGGGCCTCGGCGTAGGCGCGGGCGGGATCGGCCGCGTTGACCAGGCCGACCGGCGCCATGTACATCGCGGCCCCGCAGTTGACGATGTTGCCCGAACCGGCCTCGCGCGGGTCGACGTGCCCGTAGTGGAGGCGGGCGACGAGCCACTTCTCGGCGAGGAAGATCCGGTGCAGGGGGAGCGCCTCGGCCTCCAGCTCCGGAATCCAGCGCGGGGTCGTCATCAGGTCCGGCACCAGGTGGTCGGCGACCGCGTACGCGTCGAGGTGGTCGCGGACGGTGGCGTAGACCCGGACGAGCGCGTGGGTCATCAAGGTGTCGTCGGTGATGTGCCCGTCGCCCTTGTGGTACGGCGCGAGGGGCCGGGCCGTGCGCCACCGCTCGCCGTTCCAGGGGCCGACGATGCCGTCGACGCGGCCGCCGTGCCGCTCGCCGATCTGTTCGGGGGAGTACCCCTCGACGGGCCCGCCGAGCGCGTCACCGACGGCCGCGCCGACGAGGCTGCCGGTGATGCGGTCGGCGAGGGTGCCGGGTACGGGGGAGCCGGCGGGCGGGGCAACGGCCGTGAGGCGGCTAGATGTGGGCGTCATGTCGGGATTGTCCACCTGGAGTGGCCCGTTCCGTGGCTGCCAGGTGCCCGGCGAGTTCCACCAGGTCGGTGCCGGCGAGGCGGGGCAGCGCGCACCCGGAGAGGGTCCGGCAGGCGTCGCGCCACGCCTCGGGGATCGCGGCGGCCGTGCCGAGCGCCCCGGTCAGCGCACCGGCCAGGGCGGGCGCCGAGTCGGCGACGCGGGACAGGCATGCGGCGGCGGGCACCGCCTCGCGGATGCGGCCCCGGGCGGCGGTGGCCAGGGCGAGGGCCACGGGGACCGTCTCGGCGGCGGCGATCCCGTAGCTGTAGACGTGGTCGACGATCTGGTGTTCGAGCAGCGGTACGAGGTCGAAGGCGCAACTGGCGTCCTGGGCGAGCTTCACCGCGTGCCGGGCGTTGCGGCCGATCTCCGTGTGCGCGGGGAGCCGGGCGAGCGCGGCGTCCACGGCCGCGGTGACGCCCGCGCCGCCGAGGGCCGCCGCGATGGCCGCGGCCATGGCGCGGGCGCCGTGGACGCCGTCGCCGTCCTGGGTGTAGCGGGCGTCGAACTCCGCGAGGCGGGCGGCCCTTTCGGGGTCGCCGGGGTGGACCAGGGCGAGCACGCAGGCCCGTACGCAGGCGGCGTCGTCGAAGAAGTGCGGGTTGTCGTGGCCGGTGGCGGGCGGGCGCAGCCCCGCGGCGAGGTTGCCGAGTCCGGCGCGGACGGAGATGCGGGCGCGCAGCGGCAGGACGGCGGACTCCACCTCGGGGGCGCGGGCCGCCGCGTCGGCCACTTCGGCGGCCAGCGCCGACCAGGCGAGGTCGAGCGCCGCGCGGACCCGGCGGTCCGAAGGCGGCCCCTGGCCGGGCCCGCCGCCCGCGGCCCGCAGCAGGGACTCGGCGGTGAACGCCGCCCATTCGGCGTCGTCCGACGGGCCGAGGCGCAGCGGCTCGGGCGGCTGGTTCAGGGCGATCGGGACGGGGAGCGTGGTGGTGGCGTTCTGCTCGGCGAAGGTGTCCAGCTCGCGGGTGAGCCGCCGGGTCCACTCCGGCATCCGGGCCGCGCGGTGCCGGGCGGCGGGCCACCCGGCGGCGTCCCCCGCGGCGAGGCCGATGAGCAGCCCTTCGGTGCGGGACCGGCTCCGGCCGGGACGGCGGCCGGCGTGGGGGGCGAAACCGGCGGCGGGGACCGGTCGCGCGGCGGCGGCCCCGTCCGGGCTCACGCCGCCTCCCCCTCCGGTACGAGCAGATCGGCCACGTCCAGTACGTGGTGCCCCCGCATGGACGGCAGGCAGCTCCCGCGGGCCGCCCCGACGGCGGACGCCCAGGCGGCGGGGATGGCCGAGACGCCGCACGTGGCCCCGGCCAGCGCCCCCGCCACGGCCCCTGTGGTGTCGGCGTCCCGCCCCATGTTCACCGCGGAGAGCACCGCGCACCGGAAGTCCCCGCGCGCCGCCGCGTACGCGCCGAAGGCGAGCCCCACCGCCTCGGGGGCGAGGTCGGTCCACGGGTACCCCCCGACGACCACGGCCGAGCGGACCGCGCGCTCGCCCCGGTGCGCCACGGCCACCGCCCGCCGCAGCGACCGCGAGGTCCAGCTGTCCTCGGGGACAGCGGAGAGCGCCGCCGCCACGACGCCGTCGACCCGGGCGCCGCCCATCGCCGCCGCGACCCCCGCGGCGACCGCCTGGCCGCCGTAGATGCCCTCGCCGTCGTGGCTGACGGAGCCGTCGACGGCGATGAGCCGCGCCGCCTCCGCGGGGCGCCCCGCGGCGAAGACGCCGAAGGGGGCGGCCCGCATCGCGAGCCCGTCGCTCCAGGCGTGCCGGTGCTGGGCGGAGATGGGCGCGGCGAGCCCGCGCCGCAGGTTCTCCAGCGTGCCGCGCTCGGAGAAGCCCGCGCCCCGGAAGGGGACGTCCAGGTCGGCGATCCACTGGTGCCAGGCCGCCTCGACGTGGGCGACGGTCAGCGCGGACCCGTGCCGGGCCAGCAGTAGCCCCGAGAAGATCGCGTACTCGGTGTCGTCGGTGCCCGCCGGGTGCTCGGCGACGTAACCGGTGATGCGCCCCCAGCGGGCGCGGATCTCGGACGGCTTCATGTTCTCCGCGGGCGCGCCGAGCGCGTCACCGACCGCCAGGCCGAGGAGCGCGCCCCGTGCCCGCTCGCGGAGCTCCGCGGCGCCGCCCGGCGCCGGGACCGACGTGACGCATGCGCTGGATGCCATGCCGTGCCTCCCTGTCGCGCGGACGGATGGACCGCGCGTCCCTGCATGCTTGCCACGTAAGCCGCTCACCCGAGCACGAGCGGGCCCGGATCACCCCTTCGCCGTGCTCCGGACCCCCTCCGGAACGGGGTCCCGCGGACCCCGCCCGAGGCGCGTTTTCGCAGGTAAGTACGGCCTTCCTTGCTGGCGGGAGGGATTTTTGGAGCGTACGTTCGACCTTGTCCAAACATTGAGGGGGTCCATCCACCATGGCGATCATCGAGACCGAAGCGACGCTGCACGAGGCGCACCGCGACAACCACACGCACCGGGACGTGAACGGCGGCTGGCTGCGCCCCGCCGTCTTCGGGGCGATGGACGGGCTCGTGTCCAACCTGGCGCTGATGACCGGTGTCGCCGGCGGCTCCGTCGCCCATCAGACCATCGTCATCACCGGGCTCGCCGGTCTCGCGGCCGGCGCCTTCTCGATGGCGGCGGGCGAGTACACCTCCGTCGCCTCCCAGCGCGAGCTGGTCCAGGCCGAGCTGGACGTCGAGCGCAGGGAGCTGCGCAAGCACCCCAAGGACGAGGAGAAGGAGCTCGCCGCGCTGTACGAGTCGCGCGGCGTCGAGCCCGGTCTCGCCCGCGAGGTCGCCCGGCAGCTCTCCGCGGACCCCGAGCGGGCCCTGGAGATCCACGCCCGCGAGGAGCTCGGCATCGACCCCGGTGACCTCCCCTCGCCGGCCGTGGCCGCGGTGTCCTCCTTCGGCGCCTTCGCGCTCGGCGCCCTACTTCCCGTCCTGCCGTACCTGCTCGGCGCGACCGCCCTCTGGCCCGCCCTGCTGCTCGCCCTGATCGGGCTCTTCGCCTGTGGCGCCGTGGTCGCCAAGGTGACCGCGCGGTCCTGGTGGTTCAGCGGTCTGCGGCAGCTCGCGCTCGGCGGTGCGGCGGCCGGTGTGACGTACGCCCTGGGCACACTGTTCGGTACGGCCGTAGGATGAGCCGCCGCGCGCCGCAGGGCTATGCGAGCACTCGCATAAGTAACCGTTAATCAGCGGTTTCGACTCTGTGGCCAGTGGGCATGAGCCGTAAGCGCTGCGGGCAATGAGGCCTGTGTCGCTCTGGGCCGCCGGTCACCGATCTGTCCGCCGAGCCCCTTCCGCACCGCCCCAGCTGCGCGGGCGGTGTCCACATGTTGGAATGAAGTATCCGCTTTTCGAGAAGCGTTCCATCATGTAACCTGCACGAAATTTCGCCAGGGCCAAAGTCGTCCCTCGCCACACGTACCCCCAGAGCCCGAGCGGCCTGGGAGGTTCCCAGCCACGACGACGACGGGAGTGCCGATGCGTACCCACGCCTGGTCGCCCATGGATGGTCGCCCCGCCCCCCAGGGCATGTACGACCCCCGTAACGAGCACGACGCCTGCGGTGTCGGGTTCGTGGCCACCCTCACCGGTGTTGCCAGCCATGAGCTGGTCGAACAGGCGCTGACGGTACTGCGCAACCTCGAACACCGGGGCGCCACCGGGTCCGAGCCCGACTCCGGCGACGGCGCGGGCATCCTGCTCCAGGTCCCTGACGCGTTCCTCCGCGAGGTGGCCGGATTCGAACTCCCCGCGGCCGGTGCCTATGCGGTAGGCATCGCCTTCCTGCCCGTCGACACCGCCGGCACCACCGACGCCGCCGTCTCACAGATCGAGACGATCGCCTCGGAGGAGGGCCTGACCGTCCTCGGCTGGCGCGAGGTCCCCGTCGCCCCCGAGCTGCTCGGCGCCACCGCCCGCTCGACGATGCCCGTCTTCCGGCAGATCTTCGTGGCCGACGGCGAGAACACCGGCCTGGCCCTCGACCGCAAGGCGTTCGTGCTGCGCAAGCGCGCCGAGCGCGAGGCGGGCACCTACTTCCCCTCGCTCTCCGCCCGCACGATCGTCTACAAGGGCATGCTGACCACCGGCCAGCTGGAGCCGTTCTTCCCCGACCTGTCCGACCGCCGCTTCGCCACGGCCGTCGCGCTCGTCCACTCCCGCTTCTCGACGAACACGTTCCCGAGCTGGCCGCTCGCACACCCGTACCGCTTCGTCGCGCACAACGGCGAGATCAACACCGTCAAGGGCAACCGCAACTGGATGCGGGCCCGCGAGTCGCAGCTCGCCTCCGACCTGTTCGGCACGGACAAGAGCCTCGACCGCGTCTTCCCGATTTGCACGCCCGACGCCTCCGACTCGGCGTCCTTCGACGAGGTCCTCGAACTCCTGCACCTCGGCGGCCGCTCGCTCCCGCACTCCGTCCTGATGATGATCCCCGAGGCCTGGGAGAACCACGCCTCGATGGACCCGGCACGGCGCGCCTTCTACCAGTACCACTCCACGATGATGGAGCCCTGGGACGGCCCCGCCTGCGTCACCTTCACCGACGGCACCCAGGTCGGCGCCGTGCTCGACCGCAACGGTCTGCGCCCCGGCCGCTACTGGGTCACCGACGACGGCCTCGTCGTCCTCGGCTCCGAGGTCGGCGTCCTCGACATCGACCCCGCGAAGGTCGTCCGCAAGGGCCGCCTCCAGCCCGGCCGCATGTTCCTCGTCGACACCGCCGAACACCGCATCGTCGAGGACGACGAGATCAAGGCGGGCCTCGCCGCGGAGAAGCCCTACCAGGAGTGGCTGGAGGCCGGCGAGATCGAGCTGTCCGACCTGCCCGAGCGCGAGCACATCGTGCACACGCACGCCTCCGTCACACGCCGCCAGCAGACCTTCGGCTACACCGAGGAAGAGCTGCGCATCATCCTCGCGCCCATGGCCAAGACCGGCGGCGAGCCGCTCGGCTCCATGGGCACGGACACCCCGATCGCGGCCCTCTCCGAGCGCCCCCGGCTGATCTTCGACTACTTCACGCAGCTCTTCGCGCAGGTCACCAACCCGCCGCTCGACGCCATCCGTGAAGAGCTCGTCACCTCCCTGCACAGCTCGCTCGGCCCGCAGGGCAACCTGCTCGAACCGACCGCCGCGTCCTGTCGCAGCGTCACGCTGCCCTTCCCGGTGATCGACAACGACGAGCTGGCCAAGCTCATCCACATCAACGCCGACGGCGACATGCCCGGCATGAAGGCCGCGACGCTCTCGGGCCTCTACCGCGTCGGCGACGGCGGCCGGGCCCTCGCCGCCCGCATCGACGAGATCTGCGCCGAGGCCGACGCCGCCATCGAGGCCGGCGCCCGCCTGATCGTGCTCTCCGACCGGCACTCCGACGCCGAGCACGCGCCGATCCCCTCGCTGCTGCTCACCGCGGCCGTCCACCACCACCTCATCCGGACCAAGCAGCGCACCCAGGTGGGCCTGCTCGTGGAGGCGGGCGACGTGCGCGAGGTCCACCACGTGGCCCTCCTCATCGGCTACGGCGCCGCGGCGGTCAACCCCTACCTGGCGATGGAGTCCGTCGAGGACCTCGTCCGCGCGGGCACGTTCCTGCAGGCCGTCGACGGCGGGGCCGAGCAGGCCATCCGCAACCTCATCCACGCCCTCGGCAAGGGCGTCCTCAAGGTCATGTCCAAGATGGGCATCTCCACCGTCGCCTCCTACCGCGGCGCCCAGGTCTTCGAGGCCGTCGGCCTCGAACAGTCCTTCGTGGAGCGGTACTTCAGCGGGACGACGACGAAGATCGGCGGCGCCGGACTCGACGTCATCGCCCAGGAGGTCGCCGCCCGGCACGCCAAGGCGTACCCGGCCTCCGGCGTCCCCTCGGCGCACCGCGCCCTGGACATCGGCGGCGAGTACCAGTGGCGCCGCGAGGGCGAGCCGCACCTGTTCGACCCCGAGACGGTCTTCCGCCTCCAGCACTCCACGCGCAGCCGCCGCTACGACATCTTCAAGCAGTACACGGGCCGCGTGAACGAGCAGTCCGAGCGGCTGATGACCCTGCGCGGACTCTTCGGCTTCAAGGCGAACCGCCCCTCGATCTCCCTCGACGAGGTCGAGCCGGCCTCCGAGATCGTCAAGCGGTTCTCCACCGGCGCCATGTCGTACGGCTCGATCTCCCGCGAGGCGCACGAGACACTCGCCATCGCCATGAACCAGCTCGGCGGCAAGTCGAACACCGGTGAGGGCGGCGAGGACCCGGAGCGCCTGTACGACCCGGCGCGCCGCTCCTCCATCAAGCAGGTCGCCTCCGGCCGCTTCGGTGTGACCTCCGAGTACCTGGTCAACGCCGACGACATCCAGATCAAGATGGCGCAGGGCGCGAAGCCCGGCGAGGGCGGCCAGCTGCCCGGCCACAAGGTCTACCCGTGGGTCGCCAAGACGCGCCACTCGACGCCCGGCGTCGGCCTCATCTCGCCGCCGCCGCACCACGACATCTACTCCATCGAGGACCTCGCCCAGCTGATCCACGACCTGAAGAACGCCAACCCGCAGGCCCGCATCCACGTGAAGCTGGTCTCCGAGGTCGGCGTCGGCACGGTCGCCGCGGGTGTCTCCAAGGCCCACGCGGACGTCGTCCTCATCTCCGGCCACGACGGCGGCACCGGCGCGTCCCCGCTGACCTCGCTGAAGCACGCGGGCGGCCCCTGGGAGCTGGGCCTCGCCGAGACCCAGCAGACCCTGCTGCTCAACGGCCTGCGCGACCGCATCGTCGTCCAGACCGACGGCCAGCTGAAGACCGGCCGCGACGTCGTCATCGCCGCGCTGCTCGGCGCCGAGGAGTTCGGTTTCGCGACCGCGCCGCTCGTCGTCTCCGGCTGCGTCATGATGCGCGTCTGCCACCTGGACACCTGCCCGGTCGGCATCGCCACGCAGAACCCGGCGCTGCGCGAGCGCTTCTCCGGCAAGGCCGAGTACATCGTCAACTTCTTCGAGTTCATCGCCGAAGAGGTCCGCGAGCTCCTCGCCGAGCTGGGCTTCCGCTCCATCGAGGAGGCCGTCGGCCACGCCGAGCTGCTCGACACCGAGAAGGCCGTCTCGCACTGGAAGGCGCAGGGCCTCGACCTGGCACCGCTCTTCCACGTGCCGGCCCTGCCCGCCGGAGCCGTGCGCCACCAGATCGCCGTCCAGGACCACGGCCTGGAGAAGGCGCTCGACAACGAGCTGATCAAGCTCTCCGCCGACGCGCTCTCGGCCACCGGCGCCACCGACGCGCAGCCCGTCCGCGCGCAGGTCGCCATCCGCAACATCAACCGCACGGTCGGCACCATGCTCGGCCACGAGGTGACGAAGAAGTTCGGCGGCGCGGGCCTGCCCGACGACACCATCGACATCACCTTCACCGGCTCGGCCGGCCAGTCCTTCGGCGCCTTCGTGCCGCGCGGCGTCACGCTCCGCCTGGAGGGCGACGCCAACGACTACGTCGGCAAGGGCCTCTCCGGCGGCCGGATCATCGTCCGCCCGGACCGCGGCGCCGACCACCTCGCCGAGTACTCGACGATCGCCGGCAACACCATCGCGTACGGCGCGACCGGCGGCGAGCTGTTCCTGCGGGGCCGCACCGGCGAGCGCTTCTGCGTCCGCAACTCCGGCGCGACGGTGGTCTCCGAGGGCGTGGGCGACCACGGCTGCGAGTACATGACCGGCGGCCACGCGGTCGTCCTCGGCGAGACGGGCCGCAACTTCGCGGCCGGCATGTCCGGCGGCGTCGCGTACGTCATCGACCTGGACCGCGACAACGTCAACGCCGGCAACCTGGCGGCCGTCGAACCGCTCGACGAGTCCGACGAGCAGTGGCTGCACGACGTCGTGCGCCGCCACCACGAGGAGACGGGCTCCACCGTCGCCGAGAAGCTCCTCGCCGAGTGGTCCGTCTCCGTGGACCGCTTCAGCAAGATCATCCCCAGCACGTACAAGGCAGTGCTCGCCGCCAAGGACGCCGCCGAGCGAGCCGGTCTCTCCGAGACCGAGATCACCGAGAAGATGATGGAGGCGGCGACCCATGGCTGATCCCAAGGGCTTTCTGAACCACGGCCGCGAGGTCGCGCGGACCCGCCCGGTCGGTGAGCGCGTCCAGGACTGGAACGAGGTCTACGTCCCCGGTTCGCTCCTGCCGATCATCTCCAAGCAGGCCTCGCGCTGCATGGACTGCGGCATCCCCTTCTGCCACAACGGCTGCCCGCTGGGGAACCTCATCCCGGAGTGGAACGACTACGCCTACCGCGAGGACTGGTCGGCCGCGCAGGAGCGCCTGCACGCCACGAACAACTTCCCGGAGTTCACCGGCCGCCTCTGCCCGGCCCCGTGCGAGTCGGCGTGCGTGCTCGGCATCAACCAGCCGCCCGTGACCATCAAGAACGTCGAGGTCTCGATCATCGACCAGGCCTGGGACCGCGGCGACGTCGCGCCCCAGGCCCCGGAGCGGCTCTCCGGCAAGACGGTCGCGGTCATCGGCTCGGGCCCCGCGGGCCTCGCCGCCGCCCAGCAGCTCACGCGGGCCGGCCACACGGTCGCCGTCTACGAGCGCGCCGACCGCGTCGGCGGCCTGCTGCGCTACGGCATCCCCGAGTTCAAGATGGAGAAGCGGCACATCAACCGCCGCATCGAGCAGATGCGCGCGGAGGGCACCAAGTTCCGCACCGGCGTGGAGATCGGCCGCGACATCGACGCGGCGAAGCTGCGCAAGCGCTACGACGCCGTGGTCATCGCCGCGGGCGCCACCGTCTCCCGCGACCTGCCGGTGCCCGGCCGCGACCTGAACGGCATCCACTTCGCGATGGAGTACCTGCCGCTCGCCAACAAGGTCCAGGAGGGCGACTTCGTGGCGCCCCCCATCACCGCCGCGGGCAAGCACGTCGTCGTCATCGGCGGCGGCGACACCGGCGCGGACTGCGTGGGCACGGCCCACCGCCAGGGCGCGGCCTCCGTGACCCAGCTGGAGATCATGCCGAAGCCGGGCGAGGACCGCGCGCCGCACCAGCCGTGGCCGACCTTCCCGATGCTGTACAAGGTCACCTCCGCGCACGAGGAGGGCGGTGAGCGGGTCTACTCCGTCAACACCACCCACTTCGAGGGGGACGAGGACGGCAACGTCCAGTTCCTGCACATGGTCGAGGTGGAGTTCATCGAGGGCAGGCTGACGCCGAAGCCGGGCACGGAGCGCAAGATCCCCGCCCAGCTCGTCACCCTCGCGATGGGCTTCACCGGCACGGACCGGGAGAACGGCCTGGTGGACCAGTTCGCCCTGGAGCTCGACGAGCGCGGCAACATCGCCCGCGACGGCGATTACCAGACGAACGTCCCCGGCGTCTTCGTCGCCGGTGACGCCGGCCGCGGCCAGTCGCTCATCGTCTGGGCGATCGCCGAGGGCCGTTCGGCGGCACGCGGGGTCGACCGCTTCCTCACCGGTGCGAGTGATCTTCCGGCCCCGATCCGCCCGACCGACCGAGCCCTCATGGTCTGACCCGTACGCCGTCATCGCGTACGACACCCCGAGAACGTCCCGTACAACGGTGTGCGGAACTGACGCGGCGCCCGCTTTGTCCCCGACCGGACGGAGGCGGGCGTCGTGGCGTTCGGGGGCGGTCGCGGGACCGGGTCCCGCGACGCCTGCGTTGCATGTGACGCAATGGTATGAGCGTATGTTGCGTCACCCGCAACCCTCATTACGGTTCGGCCGCTTATCCCAATGGGTCTAGACCGCCTAGACCCCGTGTGACCACAATCGCTCCCACCAATCGAACCTGGAGGGGGCCGGCATGAAGCGACCTGTCATCGCAGCTGGTTGTATCGCCATGAGTATCGGACTGACCGCCACGGCGTGCGGCGGCGATGACGGCGGCGACGGCGGCAAGGCCACCGACGGCAAGGGCAAGACCCTGACCGTGTGGATCATGGAGGGGACCAACCCCGACGCCCGCCCGTTCTTCAAGGAGGCCGGCGACGCCTTCGAGAAGAAGACCGGCGCCAAGATCAAGGTCGAGTACCAGCAGTGGGCCACGGCCCAGAAGAAGTTCACGACCGCCATCGAGGGCGGAGCCGAACAGGTGCCCGACGTGGCGGAGGTCGGCACCACCTGGGTGCCGCAGTTCGCCGAGACCGACGCGCTCGTCGACGTCACCGACGACGTGAAGAAGTCCGGCCTCGGCGACGACCTCGTCGAGGGCCTGAAGGACGCCGGCACGCTCGACGGCAAGCAGTACGGCATGCCGTGGTACGCGGGCGTGCGGTCCATCGTCTACCGCAAGGACCTCTTCGAGAAGCACGACCTGAAGCCCCCGACCACCTGGAAGGAACTCCAGGCCACCGCCAAGACGCTCAAGGAGAAGGAGCCGGGGAAGGTGGCCTTCCCCGTCGCGGGCGGCGCCGAGATGTTCGCGGCCCCCTTCGTCTGGGGCGCGGGCGGCGAACTGGCCACCGAGTCCGGCGGCAAGTGGAAGTCGGGCATCGACTCGCCCGAGGCGATCAAGGGCATCGAGTTCTACACGGGCCTCGCCACCAAGGACAAGGTCTCCCCGGCCAAGGTCAACACCTGGACCGAGAAGGAGGTCGGCGACGCCTGGAACAAGGGCGAGATCTCCATGGCCATCGGCGGCAACTGGACCCCGAAGGCCATCGTCGACGCCAACCCCGACCTCAAGGGCAAGCTCGGCGCGGTGCCGATCCCCGGCGAGAACGGCGGCATGAGCAAGTCCTTCCTCGGCGGCTCCTACCTGTCCACGTTCAACACGGACAAGAAGGAACTCGCCTGGGAGTTCGTCAAGATGCTCACCACCGGTGAGTTCGCCGCCAAGTGGGCCGAGCAGACCAACTACTTCCCCGGCCAGAACTCCGAGCTGAAGAAGATCGCCGCGAAGAAGGACCCGCTGGTCGAGCCGTTCGCCAAGCAGATGCTCGAAGCGGGCGCCACGGTCCCCAAGACCAAGGCGTACGGCGAGATCCAGGCATCCAAGGTCATCCCCGGCATGGTCCAGTCGATCCTGACCGGCAAGGCCTCCGTCGAGGAAGCCGCCGGCAAGGCAGCCAAGGACATGGACGCGATCTTCGCCAAGGACAAGTGAGCGAGGTCGAGTTCGGCACAGTGAAGGACGCGACAGTCGTGACAGACGCGCTCGTCGCCGACGGGCCGGAGGAGACTCCGGCCCGCCGCGGCCCCCTGAAGCGGGACACCGGCGGAGCCGAAGCGGCCCGCCGCCGCAAGAACCTGATCAACCTCACCCGGCCCTGGCTCCTGCTCGCCCCCTCCCTGGTGGTCCTCGCGGGCCTGCTGCTCTGGCCGCTGATCCAGGTCGGCAAGCTCTCCATGGAGGACTACGAGGTCAAGTTCGGCGGCGGCGTCAGCACGTTCACCGGCTTCGACCACTACAGCGACCTGCTCTCCAGCGGCCTGCTGTGGAAGACGGTCCTGCCCAACACCGTCTTCTTCGCCATCGCCTGCGTCGGCCTCACCGTCGCGCTCGGCACCCTCGTGGCGCTGCTGCTCAACCGCCTCGGCACCACCTGGCGGCTGATCTGCTCCATCGCGATCCTCGCCGCCTGGGCCATGCCCGCGGTGACCGGCACGTACGTGTGGATCTGGCTCTTCCAGCCACAGGACGGCATGGTCAGCCAGATCGCGGGCTCGATCGGCCTGATCGACCCGGAGACCACCAACTGGTTCACCGAACGCGGACCGTTCTACGCGATCGCCACCCTGAACGTCATCCACCACGGCTTCCCGTTCGTCGCCATCACCGTCCTCGCGGGCCTGATGACGATCCCCAAGGAACTGTACGAGGCCGGGGAACTGGACGGCGCCAACGCCTGGCAGCGGTTCTGGAAGATCACCGTGCCGACGATCAAGCCGGTCTTCCTCGTGGTGACCATCCTCTCCACCATCTGGGACTTCAAGGTCTTCACCCAGATCTACCTGCAGCCCGGCGGTGACGGCTCCAACGAAGAGGTCTACAACCTCGGCGTCTTCTCCTACATCCAGGCCTTCGCCAAGAACGACTACGGCGCGGGCGCGGCGGCGGCCGTCCTGCTGACCCTGCTGCTCCTGCTCATCACGATCGTCTACATCCGCACGCTGTTCCGACAGGGGGAGGAGGACCTGTGACCACCGCCAAGCTCCCGGCACGGCCGGCGCCACCGGCCGCGGGCAAGCCCCGCCGCCGCACCTCGCTCGCCTCACGCGTCGGACTGCCGCTGGCGGTCGTCGCGCTGCTGGTCTTCACGCTCTTCCCCGTGTACTGGATGATCTCCACGGCCCTCGACCCCAAGGCGATCAGCCGCGGCTCGGACGTGCTGCCGAGCGGCGTCAGCTTCGAACACTTCACGTTCGTCTTCGAGAAGGGCAACTTCGGCACCTACCTGCTCAACTCCGCCCTCGTCGGCCTCGCCACGATCGTCGCCGCCGCGCTGCTCTCGCTCTTCGCGGCCATCGCGGTGGCCCGGTTCAAGTTCCGCTTCCGCACCTCCGTACTGATCATGATCCTGATCGTGCAGATGGTGCCGCTGGAGGCGCTCGTCATCCCGCTCTTCATCCAGATGCGGGACTACGAACTGCTCAACTCCCTGCTCGGCCTGAGCATCGTCTACATCGCGCTCTCGCTGCCCTTCGCGATCTGGACGCTGCGGGGCTTCGTCGCCACCATCCCCAAGGAGGTCGAGGAGGCCGCCTACATCGACGGGGCGTCCTGGTTCCGGATGTTCTGGTCGGTCCTTCTGCCGCTGGTCGGGCCCGGACTGGTCGCCACGTCGATCTTCGCCTTCATCACGGCGTGGAACGAGTTCGTCTTCGCGTACACCTTCATGAAGGGCAGCGACAAGTACACCGCCGCCGTCGGCATCTACCAGTTCTTCGGGGAGAACTCGACGTCCTGGGGCCCCGTCATGGCCAGCTCCACGCTGGTCACCGTGCCGGTGATGATCTTCTTCGTGATCGTCCACCGCAAGCTGGGCTCGGGCCTGGCGGCGGGCGCGGTCAAGGGCTGACGCCCAGGCCCGGTGGGCGACGGCCGGTCCGCCTCCCACCGGACCGCCTCGCGCGGACGCACCGATGAGTTCCCGCGGCCCCCACGGTCAGAGAACACGCACGGCACAGCACACGGGGCGAGCCCGCCCCGGCCCCAGACCGGCCCCGAGACCCGAGGAACCTCCGATGCGCACTCTGATCAGCACCGCCTTCATCTCCCTCGACGGCGTCGTCGAGGCCCCCGGCGGCGAGCCCGGCTACCGGAACTCCGGGTGGACCTTCAAGGACGTGGAGTTCCTCCCCGAGGCCTTCGAGATCAAGGACCGCGAGCAGGGGGAAGCGTCCGCGATGCTGCTCGGCCGGGTCAGCTACGCGTCGTTCAGCGCGGTATGGCCCGGCATGGCGGACTTCGCCGACTACAACCAGCTGCCGAAGTACGTCGTGTCCGGCACCCTCACCGAGGACGACCTGGTGACGAACTGGGGCGAGACCACGATCCTGCGCACCCTCGACGACGTCGCCGCGCTGAAGGAGACCGAGGGCGGCCCGATCATCGTCCACGGCAGCGCCACCCTGAACCAGGGCCTCTCCGACGCCGGCCTCATCGACCGCTACCACCTGCTCGTCTTCCCGCTCCTGCTCGGCGCGGGCAAGCGGCTCTTCAGCGCCACGGACAAGGACACCCAGAAGCTGCGCCTCGTGGAGCACGAGGCGTACGCGAACGGCCTCCAGAAGAACGTCTTCGACGTGGTCCGCTGACCGGCCCCCCACCCCCGCGGACCCGGGGTCGCGGTGGCCGGGAACAACCGGCCGCCGCGGCATGTTAAAGTTATGTGTTGCAGTTTTGGTACCCATGAACTTTATGTGCGCCTGACGGGAATGCTCCGAGGGCGCATATTTGTTTTTTCCGGTTCTCTCCGGATGGGGTCATTGCGGCGCTGGGGTCTCACAATTCGGTGGTTCCCCATACTCTGCCCCTGTTGAGGAGATTGACATGGCAACCGGCACCGTTAAGTGGTTCAACTCGGAAAAGGGCTTCGGCTTCATCGAGCAGGACGGCGGCGGCCCCGACGTCTTCGCCCACTACTCCAACATCGCGTCCTCGGGCTTCCGTGAGCTGCTTGAGGGCCAGAAGGTCTCCTTCGACGTGACCCAGGGCCAGAAGGGCCTGCAGGCCGAGAACATCGTTCCTGCCTGATCGTCGCAGCGCGCGAACCTCACAGCCGAGGCCCGCACCTTCGGGTGCGGGCCTCGGCTTGCGCTGTCATCGGGCCCGACGGGCCCAGAGCCGCACCGGCTCAGAGGTCCGGAAAGTCCAGCGACCAGGAAGGCATCACTGCATGAACCGCTCCGAAGGCCAGGCACGACCCGCACGCAAGCGCTCCACCAACGCGGGCGGCAGGGGCCGGCCGAACGGACAGGCGAAGGGCGCCGCGGGTTCCGCGAGGAAGTCCGCAGGCCGCAAGCCCAAGCCCGCACAGGGCGGCGAGTTCGCGCTGCCCGAGAGCCTCACGCCGGCCCTGCCGGCCGTCGAGGCCTTCGCCGACCTGGACATGCCCGAAGCCCTCCTGAAGACGCTGGCCGCCCAGGGCGTCACCGCGCCCTTCCCGATCCAGGCCGCCACCCTCCCGAACTCCCTCGCGGGCCGCGACATCCTCGGCCGCGGGCGCACCGGGTCCGGCAAGACCCTGGCCTTCGGCCTCGCCCTCCTGGCCCGTACGGCGGGCCGGCGCGCCGAGCCGAAGTCGCCGCTCGCCATGGTCCTGGTCCCCACGCGTGAGCTGGCCCAGCAGGTGACGGACGCCCTCACCCCGTACGCGACCTCCGTCAACCTCCGCCTCGCCACCGTCGTCGGCGGCCTGTCGATCAGCAAGCAGTCGAACACGCTGCGTCGCGGCGCGGAGGTCCTCGTGGCCACGCCGGGACGCCTCAAGGACCTGATCGAACGCGGCGACTGCGACCTGTCCCAGGTGCGCACGACCGTCCTCGACGAGGCCGACCAGATGGCCGACATGGGCTTCATGCCGCAGGTCACGGCGCTGCTCAAGCAGGTCGAGCAGGGCGGCCAGACCATGCTGTTCTCGGCGACGCTCGACAAGAACATCGACCGCCTGGTCCGGATGTTCCTCACCGACCCCGTCGTGCACTCCGTCGACCCGTCCGCGGGCGCGGTCACGACGATGGAGCACCACGTGCTCTACGTCGCCGACGAGACCGACAAGAAGGCCGTCGCCATGCGGATCGCCGCCCGCGAGGGCCGCGTGATCATGTTCCTGGACACCAAGCGGGCCGTGGACCGCTTCACCAAGCGGCTCCTCGCCAACGGCGTACGGGCCTCCGGCCTGCACGGCGGCCGCTCGCAGCCGCAGCGCAACCGCACCCTGGACCAGTTCAAGACCGGCCAGGTCACGGCCCTGATCGCCACGAACGTCGCGGCGCGCGGCATCCACGTCGACGACCTCGACCTGGTCGTCAACGTCGACCCGCCCACCGACCACAAGGACTACCTCCACCGCGGCGGGCGCACCGCGCGGGCCGGGGAGTCCGGCAGCGTCGTCACGCTCGTCCTCCCCGAGGAGAAGCGGGACATGACGCGGCTCATGTCCGACGCGGACATCCGTCCCCGGACGGCCCGTATCTCCTCCTCCGACGAGGAGCTCGTACGGCTCACCGGGGCGCGGGAGCCCTCCGGGGTGCCGGTGGTCATCGAGGTCCCGCAGCCCGCGCAGCAGCCCGCCGCCGGGCAGGGTTCCCGCCGGCGCCGTCCCCGCGGCGGCTCCGCGGCTGCCTCCGGGCAGGGGCAGCGCCGGGTTCCCCGCCAGGGCGGGGGGCAGCCCCGCAGGGGCCGTCCGGCCGGGGGCGGGCAGGGGGGTCGCCGCAGCGCGGCGTAACGCTGCCGCTGTGCCTTGACCGTCCACCTCCGTGCCCTCGGCCATGCCTGCCGGGGCGCGGGCCGCTGGGCTGACCGTCCTCCCTCGGCTCTCCCGCCGTATCGCCCTCCCCGCCGCTCCGCGGCGGGGAGTCTCCCACCCGACCCACCCGTTGCCGCCGGTCAGGGCCTCCCTGTAGGGACGGGAAGCCGGGGCCGGGGGGTGTGGGAAGAGTCGGGAAGCCGGGGGCGCGGGGAGAGCCGGGAGCCAGCGGACGGGAAGCCGGGGGCGTGGGAAGGGTCGGGAGGTCCGGCGGGCGGGGGCCGTCGAGACCGGAGGGGACGTGCCGGTATGTCCGCCCGGAGCACAGTAGTCAGAGCTGCCCGGACCGCAGCACGAGACGCCCGCGCCAAGATAGCGAGGACGGACATACCGGCGCGGCCCCGCCCCACGACGAACAGCCGGACCACGAGCGCACGCGTCACCGCCTCACCGAACCGGCACCAGCCCCGGCACCAGCCCCGGCCCCGGCACCAGCCCCGGCACCAGCCCTGGCACCAGCACCCGCGCACCCGGCAGCACCACCCCCCCCCGACCCCCAGCGCAGACCCCCCGAGCAGAATCGTCACGCCACACCCCCGAGACGCCCGAAGGACCCCCCATGGCCCCGGAGCACCGCCGCGACCCCGCCGCCCTCCGCGCAGACTGCGCCAACTGCTTCGGCCTCTGCTGCGTAGCCCTCACCTTCACCAGGTCCACGGACTTCGCCGTGAACAAGGCCGCGGGCCGGCCCTGCACCAACCTCCGCGAGGACTACCGCTGCGGAATCCACGGCGACCTCCGGAACAAGGGCTTCCAGGGCTGCACGGTCTACGACTGCTTCGGCGCAGGCCAGCACGTCTCGCAGCACACCTTCGACGGCAGGAGCTGGCGCGAGGACAAGGACACCGCGCGCCGGATGTTCGAGGTCTTCCCGGTCATGCGGCAGCTCCACGAACTCCTCTGGTACCTGACGGACGCCCTGAGCCGCCCCCGGACCGCCCCGATCACCGCGGAGCTGAAGCAGGCCCTGGCCAAGACGGAGCGCCTGGCCGCGGGCACCCCCGAGGCCGTGGCAGCGGTAGACGTGGCCGCCCACCGCCAGGACGTCAACGTCCTCCTCCTCCGCACCAGCGAACTCGTCCGCAACACCGGCAAGGGCAACGGCAACGGCAAGGGCGACAAGAAGAAGCAGCGCAGAGGCGCCGACCTGATCGGCGCCCGGCTGAGGTCCGCCGACCTCAAGGCCGCGGACCTCCGCGGCGCCTACCTGATCGGCGCCGACCTGCGCGACGCGGACCTGAGGGAGGCCGACCTGATCGGCGCCGACTTCCGCGACACGGACCTGCGCGGCGCGGACCTCACCGACGCGCTGTTCCTCACACGGTCACAGGTGAACGCGGCCAGGGGCGACGCCCGCACGAGGCTCCCGGGCAACCTGGACCGCCCGAGCCACTGGCCCCCGGCCTGAACCAGCCCCCGCCCCAGGCCGACCCAGACCCAAACCAGGCCGAGCCAGGCCGAGCCAGGCCGAGCCAGGCCGAGCCAGCCCAGGCCAGACCCAGCCCAGGCCGAAGGCCCGCCTACGTGTCGCAGTCGAGCACGGCCCTGCACAACCCGCACCGCACCCGCACCCGCCCCTGAACCGGCACCCGTATCCGCTGCCGGCAGACCGGACACGCGAACGCCACCCGCAGCGCCCCCCGCCCGTCCCCGGAGAACGAGTACCCCCCGGCGGCCCCGGCCCCGTCCGCGCCGCCGCCCCCCGCCCCGCTGCCGAAAGCTCCGGCGCCCCCACGCTCCACCGCGTACCGCCGGTCCTTGGCGTACCGCCGCTTCCCCGCCCACCCGGCCGCCGTCAGCGGAGGCTGCTGCTCGTCGCGGCGGGCCTGGGCCAGGCCCTTGGTGTACGCGGTGTAGGCCTGCGCGCTGGTGAACCACGTCTCCGGGGCTTCGCCGAAGGCCGAGGCCCGCTTGGCCAGGACGTATCCGTACTCCTCCGGCGTCAGATAGCCCAGCTTCTGCGAGGAGGCGCCGTCCTCGCGGTAGGCGTCGAGGAGCAGCCACCCGGCGCCCAGGTACGCGGCGGCGGTGTCGGTGAGGATCTCGTTGGCGCGGGTGCCGGGGAACGTCAGGTCGAGGCGGTGCAGATACACGTGCATGACCTCGTGGGCGAGGGCCGCGCCGATGTCCCGCCGGTGGGTGCGGAACCGGTCGTTGAGCTCGACGAAGTACTCGGGCCCCGCCGCGAGTTCGACGGAGGCCGCGTGCCGCATCTCCCGGAATCCGACGATCACGCGGGCATCGGGCAGACGCAGGTGCCGCACCATCTCGCGGGCCACGCGCTGCGCGCCCAGATGCAGGTCGTCCTGGTCGCTGAAGGCCACGTCGGCGGGGGCCACGCTGGTGTCGAAGGCGCGGATGGTGTCGTACGAGAGGCGTTTGTAGAGCGCGGTGATGGCGGCACGCACGGTCTCCAGATGGGGATAGCCGTGCACGACAGGCCCACCGTCCGCCACGCCCCCACCCCCTGACGCCCACCGCCGGCCCACCGCCGGCCCACCCCACTGTACGACCGACCCCTGACACCCGGACCGACGCGCACACGACGCGCACGCGACACGCCCACGACACGCCATGGCCGGAAACCGTCCCTTGTCCTGAGCGGACATTGATCTCCATAATCCGCAGCAACGCTTTGGCGGGCTCATGCCACCCGCACGCACTCCGTGCGCCCGGCAGGGGCCCGCTCAGGTGTGTATCCCCCCACGAACCCCCCACGAAGGGAAGACAATTGAAGACCAAGCTGCGTGGAGTGAAGAGAGCCGCCACCCTCGGCGCGATCGCTCTGGCCACCGTCAGCCTTCAGCCCCTGGCCGCACAGGCGGCGCCGCACCCGGGCCCCCAGCCGGGTGAGCGCATCGTCGGCGGCACCCCCGCCGAACAGGGCGAGTTCCCGTTCATGGTCCGTCTCTCCATGGGCTGTGGCGGCTCGCTGTACGCCAAGGACGTCGTCCTGACCGCCGCCCACTGCGTGGACGGCTCCGGCGACAACACGAGCATCACCGCCACCGGCGGCGTCGTGGACCTGGAGAGCCCCGACGCGATCAGCGTGAAGTCCACCAAGGTCCTGCAGGCCCCCGGCTACAACGGCAAGGGCAAGGACTGGGCGCTCGTCAAGCTCGCCGAGCCGATCGACCAGCCCACGCTGAAGATCGCCAAGGACACCAAGTACAACGAGGGCGACTTCACCGTCGCCGGCTGGGGCGCCGACAAGGAGGGCGGCCAGCAGCAGCGCCACCTCCTCAAGGCCACCGTCCCGTTCGTCAGCGACGCCGACTGCGAGGCCGCGTACGGCGAGGAGCTGACGCCCGGTGAGGAGCTCTGCGCCGGCAAGCTCGCCGAGGGCGGCACGGACACCTGCCAGGGCGACTCCGGCGGCCCGATGTTCCGCAAGGACGAGGCCGGCGAGTACCTCCAGGTCGGCATCGTGAGCTGGGGCAACGGCTGCGCGCGGCCGAAGTTCCCCGGCGTCTACACCGAGGTGTCGACCTTCGCGGCCGACATAGAGAAGGCCGCCGCGGGACTCTGAGTCCCGCCACGGCCGACGCTCCACAACCTCACGCACGGGGCGCCCGCGATCCGCGGGCGCCCCGTCGCGCTGTCCCGGCCCGCCCCCACGGCCCCGTTAGTCCAACACCTGCCGCGCCTTTGTCCATGGGCGTCCCCGCCCGGTCCGCGCATCGTGTCCGTCACGAATCTCCGTCCGCCGAGGGGTGTCGCATGCTGCCGTCGAACAGGTCAGGGCCGAGCCGCAGAGCCGTGGTCGCCACGGGCGCGCTGGCCGGAGTGGGTGCCGCCCTGGGGGCGGCCGGAAGCGCGTTCGGCGCGCCCGGCACGGGAAAGCGCCCCGCGGCCGAGGTGGTGCTGCGCTCGGCACACCTCGACGTCCGTGTCGCGGGCGACTTCCCGCGCGTCATCTCCTACACCGACCGCGCGAGCGGCGCCGTGCTGCACGGCCGGGCGGAGCCGCTGAGCACGGTGCTCGTCGACGAGGCCGAGTGGACGCCGGACGTCACCGCTTCGCCGGGCGGGGACCGCGTCTCGTACGGCATGGTCTTCGACGGTGGTACCCGGATCGACGTGGAGATCGCGGTCGAGGGGTGGCAGGTCCACTGGCGGGTCACGAGGATCGCGGACACGGACGCGCTGCGGGTCGGCACCCTGCGGATACCCGGACTCGCCCTGCTCTCCGTCCGCGGTGACCAGCCCGGTGCCGCCCTGCTCGCCGCCAGGGTGCAGCTGGACAAGGCCAAGAGCGGCGACACGCTCGTCAGGCCGGGGAAGGACACGCCCGCGGAGGCGGCCGTCGGATGCGCGTACGCCGTCGTCGCGCACGACGGACTCGGCGGGGCGGTCGAGACGAACACCGTCTACGACAAGCCCACCGGTGAGGCGGGCACCACGTGGGAGAACGGCCGGCTCTGGCGCGAGACGGTGCGAAGGGGTGACCACGCGGAGGCCAGGCTGAGTCCCGGGCAGTGGACGCACCGCGCCGCGACCGCGCCCGTCGACGCCACCGAACCCCTCCCGTACGCCACCGTCGTGATCACCGGCGACCGCAACGGCGACGGCAAGGTCGACTGGCAGGACGCCGCGATCGCCTTCCGCGACATCATGGTGACGCCGCTCGGCGCCGACGAACAGCACCTGCGGGTCGTCCCGCACATCCCGTTCAACTTCGCCTCCCAGGCCACCAACCCCTTCCTCGCCACCCTCGACAACGTCAAGCGCGTCCACCTGGCGACCGACGGCCTCGGCCAGTACACGCTCCTCAAGGGCTACCAGTCCGAGGGCCACGACTCCGCCCACCCCGACTACGCCGGCAACTACAACGAGCGCGCGGGCGGCCTCGACGACCTCAACACCCTGGTCCGGGAGGGCAAGAAGTGGAACAGCACCTTCGGCGTGCACGTCAACGCCACCGAGTCCTACCCCGTCGCGAACGCCTTCTCCGAGAAGCTCGTCGACAAGAGCGACGAGCAGTGGGACTGGCTCGACCAGAGCTACCGCATCGACCAGCGCCGCGACCTCGTCTCCGGTGACATCGTGCGCCGCTTCGCCGATCTGCGCGCCCAGACCGACGACGGCCTGGACACCCTGTACATCGACGTGTTCCGCGAGTCGGGCTGGACCTCCGACCGCCTCCAGCGCGCCCTGCGCGCACAGGGCTGGACCCTCACCACGGAGTGGGGCCACGGCCTCGAACGCTCCGCGGTCTGGTCGCACTGGGCCACCGAGACCGACTACGGCGGCGACACCTCGCGCGGCATCAACTCCCGCCTGATCCGCTTCGTCCGCAACCACCAGAAGGACGTCTTCGCCGACAAGTGGCCCACCCTCCTCGGCGTCGCCCGCACGGGCAACTTCGAGGGCTGGGTCGGCAAGACCGACTGGCACGCGTTCTACGAGCTGATCTGGACCCACTCGCTGCCCGCCAAGTACCTCCAGGCGTACCCCGTCAAGACGTGGGGCGAGCACGAGATCACCTTCTTCGGGGCGGCGGGCTCCCGCGCGCGGGGGACGACGGTCTCCGACGCCTCCGGCAAGCGGCGCATCACCACGGACGGACACGTCGTCTACGAGGACGGCCGCTACCTGCTGCCCTGGGAGCCCCGCAAGGCCACCGACCCCGCCAAGCTGTACCACTACAACCCCACCGGCGGCAGCAGCGAATGGCACCTCCCGCGCGGGTGGGCGAAGCGCTCCCGTATCGCCCTGTACCGGCTCACCGACCAGGGCAGGGTCTTCGAGTCGTACGTCTCCGTAGCGGGCGGCAAGGTCACCCTTGAGGCGGAGGCGAAGCAGCCCTACGTCCTCTACCGCGAGCGGGCCGCGACCCTGCCCGACCCGCGCTGGGGCCAGGGCACCCCGCTGCACGACCCGGGCTTCCACTCCGGCTCCCTGAAGGGCTGGAAGACCAGCGGGCCCGCCGCCGTGCGGCTCAGCGCGCTCGGCGACTTCGAGCTGGTCATCGGCGCGGGCGGCGCGGCGTCCGTCGGGCAGCGGCTCGCCCGCCTCAAGGCCGGGACGTACGTCGCCTCCGTGCAGGTCGAGGTCGGCGAGAAGGCGGGGGAGCGGCGCAAGGCGTCCCTGGAGGTGCGCACCGCCGACGGCGTCACCGCCGCCAACTTCACCGAGACCTCCACCGCGGGCAACCACGTGGCCGCCGACCGCAAGCACGGCACCCGCTTCCAGCGCATGTCCACCCGCTTCACCGTCCCCGACGGCGGCGGCACCGCCGAACTGACCCTGCGGGCCGAGGCGGGCCACGCGCGCGTGCGCTTCGACAACGTACGGATCGTCCCCGCGCACCCCCTGAAACCGCCCCGCGGCACCCTCGTCCACGAGGACTTCGAACACGTCCCGCAGGGCTGGGGCCCGTTCGTGAAGGGCGACGCGGGCGGCACCACCGACCCGCGCACCCACATCGCCCGGCGCCACGCCCCCTACACCCAGCGCGGCTGGAACGGCAAGGCAATCGACGACGTCATCGACGGCACCAACTCCCTGAAGTCACGCGGCGAGAACACCGGACTCGTCTACCGCACCGTCCCGCACACCGTCCGCTTCACCCCGGGCAGGCGCTACCGCGTCTCCTTCCCGTACGAGAACGAGAAGGCCGGCCAGTACGCCTGGATCACCGCCGTCGACACCCCCGCCACCCGCGAACTCGACCGCAGGGAACTGCCCGTCGCGACGGTGCCCACCACCCTGGCCTACGAGTTCACCGCCCCCGACGACGGCGAGGCCTGGGTGGGCCTGCGCAAGACCGGCGACGACGGCACGGCGGAGTTCGTGCTCGACGCCTTCGAGGTGAGGGAGATCTGACCCCTGCGCCGGCCGCGCGCACCCGCACGCTGCGCGCGGCCGGCACCACCTCACCGCAGCGTGACCCGCTCGCCGCCCCCCTCCAGCTCAAGGACCCACACCTCGTTCCCGCCCTCCCGCAGCACGGGCCCCGGCACATACAGCGACCTCTGCGGGCCCACCGACCAGTAGCGCCCCAGGTTGAAGCCGTTCACCCACACGAAGCCCCGCGTGAAGCCCGGCAGCTCCAGCGCGGCGTCACCCGCGCCGCGCACCGACAGCGAACCCCGGTACAGGCCCGGACGCCCCCGCCCCCGGCCGCCCCCGGGGATCTCCCGCACCGCCGACGCCACGTCGAACGCGTCGAGCCGCAGCCCCCGCGCCCGCACACCGTGCAGATACTGCCGCTCGTGCAGGATGCCCTCCGCGATGCCCTTCGGCTCACCCGCGCGCGGCCCGTAGTTGACCCGCCCCAGGGACTCCACCCACAGCTCCACGCGCGCGTGCCCCGCCACCGGCCCCGCGAGGACCGGCTCGTCCTCGGTCAGGACCCCCGCCCGCTCCCCGTCCACGTACACGACCGCCCGGTCGCGCAGCCCCCGCACCGACAGCGGGTGGGGGCCGCGCGGACCGGGCACCGTCAGCGCGTACCGCACCAGGCCCCGGTCCACGTCCAGCTCCTCGAAGGTGGGCGGGACGGCGTGCTCCGCCTCCGGGCCCCCGAGACGGTCAAGGACCGCCTCCAGCGGCGCCCAGTCCACGAGCGCCCCCGCCACCGGGGCACCGAGCACCGGAAGCGGCGCCGGGGGCTCGGGCAGGGGCCCCGGCGCATACCGTGCGATGACCTCCCTGAACGCCCGGAACTTCGCCGTGGGACGGCCGTACTCGTCGATCGGCGCGTCATAGTCGTACGAGGTCACATCGGGCTCCAGCGCCCCGTCGTGCAGCGCGCCGCCGCGATTGGCGCCCGCCCAGCCCGCGAAGTTCGTGCCGCCGTGCGCCATGTACAGATTCACCGACGCCCCGCACTCCAGGATCTCCGCCAGCGCCGCCGCCGCGCCGTCCGCGTCCCGCACGACGTGCTCGGCCCCCCAGTGGTCGAACCAGCCGCACCAGAACTCCATGCACATCAGCGGCCCCCGGGGACGGTGCTCCCGCAGCTTCGCGAAGGCCGCCCGCGCGCCCGAGCCGAAATTGACCGTGGCGAGGACACCGGGGAGCGAGCCACCGCTCAGCATGTGGTCCTCGGGCCCGTCCGAGGTGAACAGCGGAACCCGCACCCCCGCCGCCCGCAGCAGATCGGCGAGGCGGGCCAGGTAGACCTGGTCGGAACCGTAGCTGCCGTACTCGTTCTCGACCTGCACCATGATCACGGGCCCGCCGCCGGGACCGCCGTGCTGCCGCGGCACCACCTCCCGCAGCAGCCGCCGGAACCAGCGGCCCACATGCCCCAGGAACTCCTCGTCACGCGTCCGCGCGCGCACCCCCACCACACCCGTCAGCCAGTGCGGAAGACCACCGTTCTCCCACTCCGCGCAGATGTAGGGCCCCGGCCGCACGATCGCCCACAGACCCGCCTCCCGCACCGCGTCCAGGAAACGGCCGAGCGCCTCCACGTCCCGGTACTCCCCGGGACCCGGCTCGTGCAGGTTCCACGGCACATAGGTCTCCACACAGTTCAGTCCCAGCGCCCGCAGCATCGCCAGCCGGTGCCCCCACTGCTCCTCGTGCACCCGGAAGTAGTGCAGCGCGCCGGAGAGCAGCCGCACCGGCCGCCCGTCCAGCACGAAACCGTCCGCACCGACCCCGAAACCGTCCATCGTGTCCCCCCTCGCCCACCGCGCACCCGCCCACGATCACCTCTGGCGGGCTGCGGGGTCCATGGACAAAGATCGGTTCCGGTTGGACGCAGCGAGCGGGTCAGCGGCCTGACCCGCACCGGAAGGGGCACGGATGTACCACACCTGGATGCGGTATTTCACTCCCGGCCCGGCCCACCACCGGCTCGGCCTCGCCTGCCTCGGCGTGGGCCTCCAGCACGGACACCTGCCGGCCGTGGGCCCCCGCACCCTCGACCACCACGTCGCCGTCGTCATCAGCGCGGGCGGCGGCTGGTTCCGCGGCCCCGACGGACGGCGTACGACGGTGACCGCGCCCGCCCTCATCTGGCTCACCCCCGGCGTCCGCCACCACTACGGGCCCGACCCCGACACCGGCTGGGACGAGTGCTTCGTCGACTTCACCGGACCCGCCACCGCCACCTACACCGAACTCGGCTACATCGAGGCCACCGGAGCCGTCGTACCCCTCTCCGACGCGGCGGGCGCCCGCGCCGCCGTCGCCCGCATCGCCCGCGCCGCCCGCCGCGGCAACCCCCTCCTCGAAGTCGAGACCGGAGCCGCCGTCCACGAACTCCTCGTCGCCCTGCGCCGCGCCCGCGCCGACATCGCCCCCGACGGCGACCCCGTCCTCCAGGCCCTCGCCCGCGACGCCTGCCGGCCCCTGTCCGTCGCCGAACACGCCGCACGGCACGGCATGACCCCCGCCGAGCTGCGCACCGCCGTACGCCGCGGCGCCGGATGCAGCCCCAAGGACTACCTCCTCGGCATCCGCCTCGGCCGCGCCAAGGAACTCCTCGCCGCCACCGAGCTGCCCGTCGCCGCCGTGGCCCGCCGCGTCGGCTACGACGACCCGGCGTACTTTTCCCGCCTTTTCACCCGCCGCGTCGGCACCGCCCCCGTCCGCTTCCGCGAACAGCAGGGCAGGGCCGTACCCGGCGGCTGGTCCCAGCAGATACCCGACCCCGACCACCCACCGATTCTGCGCTCTTCCGCCGCGAGCGGCCCCGGCACGGCAACGTAGGCTCGTGGCCCATGACCACCAGCCACACCAGTGACGGACACGGCGCGGACGCCCCCAGGAGCACAGACACCTCCCGGAGCGCCGACGCCCCCGCGGACAACGGCGCCGGCGCCCCCGACGACCAGGCCGTCCGCGCCGAGCTGTCCCGCCTGCGCGACAGCATCGACAACATCGACGCCGCCGTCGTCCACATGCTCGCCGAGCGCTTCAAGTGCACCCAGCAGGTCGGCCACCTCAAGGCCAACCACCACCTGCCGCCCGCCGACCCCGCCCGCGAGGCCCGGCAGATCGCCCGCCTGCGCGAACTCGCCGAGAACGCCAAACTCGACCCCGCGTTCGCCGAGAAACTCCTCAACTTCATCATCGCCGAGGTGATCCGCCACCACGAGACGATCGCCAAGTCCTCCTAGAGCGTGTTCCGAGAGTCCCGCCCAGCGCGTGGGCGCTGGGATCGGGGTCCTACACCGATACCGGTGACATCGGGCAGCATGGGGCCATGCTCGTACTGACGCGCGACGAAGCGCAGACCCGTGCCCAGCTCATCGATGTCCACCGGTACACGGTCGCACTCGATCTGACCCAGGCGGCCGACCCCGCCGGCGAGACCTTCGAGTCACGCACCGCCATCCGCTTCAGCGCCCGCGCGGACGGCGACACCTTCGTCGAGCTGAAGCCCGCCGTCCTGCGCTCCGCCACCCTCGACGGGCAGCCCCTCGACCCCGCAGGACTCGACGGCAACCGCCTCACCCTCGCCGGCCTCACCACCGGCGAACACGAACTGCGCGTCCACGCCGCCATGCGCTACTCGCGCACCGGCGAAGGCATGCACCGCTTCACCGACCCCAGCGACGGCGAGACCTACCTCTACACCCAGCTGTTCATGGAAGACGTCCAACGCGTCTTCGCCGCCTTCGACCAGCCCGACCTCAAGTCCGTCTTCGAGATGACCGTCACCGCCCCCGAGAGCTGGACCGTCCTCGCCAACGGCAGCACCGAACACCTCGGCGGCGGAGAGTGGCGGGCCGCACCCACCCCCCGCATCTCCACTTACCTCGTCGCCGTCGCCGCCGGACCCTGGCACTCCGTACGCACCGAACACCGCGGCCTGCCCTTCGGCCTCCACTGCCGCCGCTCACTCGCACCCTTCATGGAAGCCGACGCCGACGAGATCCTCGACACCACCCGCGCCTGCTACGACCGCTACCACGACATCTTCGAGGAGCCCTACCCCTTCGACTCCTACGACCAGGCGTTCGTCCCCGAATTCAACGTCGGCGCCATGGAGAACCCCGGCCTCGTCACCCTCCGCGACGAGTACGTCTTCCGCTCCGCCGTCACCGACACCGAACGCCAGAGCCGCGCCGTCACCATCGCCCACGAAATGGCCCACATGTGGTTCGGCGACCTCGTCACCCTGCGCTGGTGGGACGACATCTGGCTGAACGAGTCCTTCGCCGAGTACATGGGCTACCGGACCATCGCCGAAGCCACCCTTCCCCAAGCCCTCCACTCCGTGCGAGCAGGGGACACCCCGTCCACCGACCCGTGGACCGACTTCGCCATCGCCCGCAAGGCCTGGGGCTACGACGCCGACCAACGCCCCTCCACCCACCCCGTCGCCCCCGACCCCGCGGCCGTCCCCGACACCGCGTCCGCCATGCTCAACTTCGACGGCATCTCCTACGCCAAGGGCGCGAGCGCCCTGCGCCAGCTCGTCGCCTGGCTCGGCGAGAAGGACTTCCTCGCCGGCATCAACACCCACTTCGCCCGCCACAAGTTCAGCAACGCCACCCTCGCCGACCTCATCGACTCCCTCGCCCACGCCACCGACCGCGACGTCCACTCCTGGGCCACGGCATGGCTGCGCACGACCGGCGTCGACACCCTGACCGCCAAGGTCAACCACGCCGGACGCGCATGGACCCTCGGCATCGACCGCGACGGAGGCCGCACGGACGGCCGCCCCCACCGCATCACCGTCGGCGTCTACGACCGCGACCTCGCGGGCGGCCCCGCACTCGTCCTCCGCGAGCGCTTCGAGACCGACATCCCCGGCACCACCACCGTCGAACGCGACGGCGGCTGCCCCGCCCTCGTCGTCCCCAACGACCAGGACGTCACCTACGCCAAGATCCGCCTCGACGCGGCATCCCAGGAGACTGCCCTCACCGCCCTCTCCCAGGTCCCCGACCCCCTCACCCGCGCCGTCCTGTGGAACAGCCTGCGCGACATGGTCCGCGACGGCGAACTCCCGCCCGCCCGCTACCTCAAGGCCGCCCTCACCCACCTCCCCGAAGAGAGCGACCTCGCCATCGTCCAGGGCGTCCTCACCTTCGCCACCGCCCACATCACCGGCCGCTACACAGGACCCGGCGAACGACCCGCCGCCCTCGCCACCCTCGGCGAACTCTGCCGCGACCTGATCCGCCGCACCGAGGACGGCTCCCACCCCGGCCTGCGCCTCACCGCCGTCCGCGCCGCCATCGACATCGCCACCCAGCCCGCGCCCCTGGAGGCATGGCTCACCGAGGGCACCGTCCCCGGCGGCCCCGAACTCGACCCCGAACTGCGCTGGCACATCCTCACCCGCCTCGCCGCCCTCGACGCCACCGACGAGGACACCATCACCGCCGAACTGGCACGCGACCCCAGCGCCACCGGCCAGGAAGGCGCCGCACGCTGCCGCGCCGCACTGCCCGAGGCCGCCGCCAAGCGGACCGCGTGGGACGCCATGTTCGCCACCGACGACCTGTCCAACTACCTCCTCAAAGCCACCGCCCAGGGCTTCTGGCAGCCCGAACAGGCCGACCTCGTACGGGAATACGTCCCCCGCTACTACGAGGACGCCGTCACCGCGGCCGCCCGCCGCGGCACCGCCATCGCCACGGTCATCGGCGGCTTCGCCTTCCCCGCCCCGCTCGTCGAAGCCGAGACCCTCCGCCTCGGCGAACGCTGCCTGCGCGACGCCGACCCCACCCCCGCCCTGCGCCGCAGACTCACCGACCAACTCGACGACCTGGCACGGGCGTTGCGCGTACGCGAAGGACACGGCACGGCCTGACCCCGGACCCCCGGACGTAGGACCCGCGGCCCACACCCCCTGGTCCCAACCGACGATCCACCCCACGGCAGGTCCGCCCTAGGCTCGATCGACGACCGGGCCGGACCTGCCACCCCGGCCCTCCCGACCAGAGGAGCCCCACATGATCGTCGTGACCGGAGCCACCGGAAACGTAGGCCGCGCCCTCGTCGACCGCCTCGGCGCCGAAGGCGCCCCCGTACGCGCCCTCACCCGCGACCCCCGACGGGCCCGGCTCCACCCGGCCGCCCACATCACCCGGCTCGACCTCTCCGACGAGCACACCGCCCCCGACGACCTCACCAACGCGTTCAAGGACGCCACCCGGCTCTTCCTCCACCTGATGGGCGCGGGCGAACACACCGCGGCCCTCCTCGAAGCCGCAGCGACAGCCGGAGTACCCACGTCACCGTCCTCTCCTCCGGCATCATCCAAGAAGGCGCCGACACCACCCACCCCATCCACGTCATGCACACCGCACTCGAAGCCCACGTACGGCACAGCGGCCTCGACCACACCCTCCTGCGGCCCAACGCCTTCGCCGCCAACGCCCTGCAATGGGCACCCCAGATACACGCCGGCGACACCGTCCGCGGCCCCTTCGCCCAAGCCGCCACCGCCCCCATCCACGAGGCCGACATCGCCGACGTCGCCGCCCGCACCCTCCTCGACGACACCCACAAGAGCGCCGTCCACCGCCTCACCGGACCCCACGCCGTCACCACCGAACAGCAGATCCACGCCATCGGCACCGCACTCGGCAGAAACCTGCGCTTCATCGACGTACCCCCCGAGGACATCGGCCCCGAGACGTTCCCGCACGTCCCGCCGCAGATACTGCCCGCCCTCCTCGCCTCCTTCGCCGAAACCGTCGGCACCGAACCCGAGATCACCACCACCGTCGAAACCGTCACCGGCCGCCCCGCCCGCACCTTCGACCAGTGGGCCCACGACCACAGGGACGACTTCCGCACCCCCTAGCACCCCACCGGGCACCACCACGTGGCACCAGTACGCAAGTACCACTTTCGGGTTCCCTTCCCCCAACTACCCGGGCAGACGGTGCGTGCGTTGTACAGGCTGGTCCCCCTGTACGCGCGCATCCGAAGGACACACCCATGAGCACCCCGCCGCCCCTCGCCGGAGGCGCCCACGGCCCCGACGCCCTCCGGCCACTGCTCGCCACCACCCTCGACGCCCTCCACCAAGGCGCCAAGGACCGCCGGGGCCCCCTACCAGCAGGGGGCCCCGAAGCCGTCACCGACCGCGTACACGCCGCCGCCCAGCCCCTCCTGCCCGAACACGGCGAAGGCGCCGAAACCGCCCTGCGCACCCTCGTCCACGCACTCGCCGCGGGCACCGCCGACCCCGCCGACCCGCTCTGCGCCGCACACCTGCACTGCCCGCCCCTCGCCGTCGCCGCAGCCGCCGACCTCGCCGCGTCCGCACTCAACCCCTCCATGGACTCCTGGGACCAGGCACCCGCCGCCTCCGCACTCGAAGCACTCCTCACCCGCACCCTCACCGCCCAGATCCACCCCAACGGCGACGCCCTCGTCACCACCGGCGGCACCGAGGCCAACCAGCTCGCCCTCCTCCTCGCCCGCGAACACCCCACCACCCGAGCACCCCTACGCCTCCTCGTCGGAGCCAACGCCCACCACAGCCTCGCCCGCGCCACCTGGCTCCTCGGCCTGCCCGCCCCCCACGTCATCCCCACCCCCACCGGCACCCTCGACCCCGCCGCCCTCGACAAAGCCCTCACCACCCTCCCCGGCCCACCCGGCACCCCCCTCGTCGCCGCCACCGCCGGCACCACCGACGCCGGACTCATCGACCCCCTCGACGACATCGCCGACGTATGCGCCGCCCACGCCACCCGCCTCCACATCGACGCCGCCTACGGCGCGGGCCTCCTCTTCAGCGACACCCGCAAACACCTCGTCAACGGCATCCACCGCGCCCACACCGTCACCCTCGACCTGCACAAACTCGGCTGGCAACCCGCCGCCGCCGGACTCCTCGCCGTACGCGACCCCACCGACCTCACCGCACTCACCCACAGCGCCGACTACCTCAACGCCGACGACGACACCGAAGCAGGCATCCCCGACCTCCTCGGCCGCTCCCTGCGCACCACCCGCCGCCCCGACATCCTCAAAATCGCCGTCACCCTCAAGGCACTCGGCCGCCAAGGACTCGGCGCCCTCGTCGACCACGTCTGCGACCGCGCAGCGGAACTCGCCGCCCTCATCGACGAACACCCCCGCTTCGAACTCCACACCACCCCCACCATCAGCACCGTCCTCTTCCGCCCCACCCACGCCGACCACCACGACATCGCCCGCCTCCGCCGACACCTCCTCGACCGCGGCACCGCCGTCCTCGGCCGCGCCGACCTCGCGGGACACCGCTGGCTCAAAGCAACCCTGCTCAACCCCCACACCCGCACCGAAGACCTCACCGAACTCCTCGCACGCGTCGCACACCACCACCCGGCCCCCACCACCCCCCACCCCACGGAAGGGACCACCCCCCGATGACCGGCACACCCGACCAGCCAGGACCAGAGCCGCTCACCACCCCCGAAGCCCCCCGCGACCTGGTCGGCATCGGCATCGGACCCTTCAACCTCTCCCTCGCCGCCCTCGCCCACCCCCTCACCGCACTCGACACCGCCTTCTACGACCAGCGGCCCGCCTTCCACTGGCACCCCGGACTCCTCATCGAAGGCGCCACCCTCCAAGTCCCCTTCCTCGCCGACCTCGTCACCCTCGCCGACCCCGCCAACCCCTGGACCTTCCTCAACTACCTCAAGACCCGCGAACGCCTCTACCCCTTCTACTTCGCCGAGCGCTTCCACATCCAACGCGCCGAATACGACGCCTACTGCCGCTGGGTCAGCGAAAACCTCACCGGACTCCACTTCGGCCACCACGTCGACGCCGTCCGCTGGAACCCCGAACACGCCCTCTTCGAAGTCGACCACACCCCACTCGACACCGAAGGCGAAGCCGAAGCCCTCTGCCGCACCCACACCAAGAACATCGCCCTCGGCATCGGCACCGCCCCCCACATCCCCGACCCCCTCAAACCCCTCACCGAAGCACCCGGCGTCCCCGTCATCCACTCCGCCGACTACCTCGACCACCGCGACACCCTCCTCCAGGCCGAACACATCACCGTCATCGGCTCCGGCCAGTCAGGCGCCGAAATCTTCCTCGACCTGCTCCGCACCCGCCCCACCGGACACGAGAAACTCCACTGGCTCGCCCGCACCGAAGCATTCGCACCCATGGAGTACTCAAAGCTCGGCCTCGAACACTTCACCCCCGACTACACCCACTACTTCCACGCCCTCCCCGAAGCCGTACGCGACGCCCTCGTCCCCCACCAGTGGCAACTCCACAAAGGCATCGACACCGACACCATCACCGCCATCCACGACCAGCTCTACCAACGCACCCTCCACGGCGGCTGGCCCGACGCCGTCCTCACCCCCGGCGTCGCCGTACGCACCGCGGGACGCGTCGGCGCCACCCGCGTCGAACTCCACCTGGAACACCTCCAGCAAGGCACCCGCTCCCGCCTCACCACCGACGCCGTCATCCTCGCCACCGGCTACCGCGAACGCCCCCTCGACACACTCCTCGCCGCCCTCGACCCCCACATCCGCAAGGACACCGCCGACCGCCCCCGCATCGACGAGCACTACCGCCTCGACCTCGACCCCGCCATCACCAGCACCGGCAGCAACATCTACGTACAGAACGCCGAACGCCACACCCACGGCGTCGGCGCCCCCGACCTCGGCCTCGCCGCCTGGCGCAGCGCCACCATCCTCAACCACCTCACCGGCACCCACCCCTACCCACTGCCGACCCGCACCGCCTTCACCAGCTTCGGCCTCCAGCACCCCCACACACCCGGCACCCCCACCACCGGACACATCGGCGGACAACGCGGAAGACTCGTCCGCCTCAAGAGCTGAAACCACCCCGACACCCGCCGCCGAACATTCCCCGCCAAAAACGCCCCACGACGAAATACCCCGCCACACAACGCCGTTCAGCCCAGCATGACCACCGACACCACCGCCACACCCGCCACCGACACCACCTGGACCGCGGCCTTCCGCTCCGCCGTCATCAGCCCCTACGAGACCATCGACCTCTTCGAGACCCGCACCTTCACCGCCCAGACCCTCCGCCAGATCATCCGCCTCGACGGCGGCGGCACCGCCCTACGCCTCCACCTCAGCAACCGCTACGGCCGACAACCCCTCCACATCGGCGGCGCCCACCTCGCCCGACGCACCACCGGCAGCACCATCGACCCCACCACCGACACCACCCTCAGCGTCGACGGCGCCCACCACTTCACCATCCCCGCCGGCGCCGAAGTCACCACCGACCCCCTCCACCAAACCGTCACCGCCGGCGACGAATGGGCCCTCACCCTCTGGCTCCCCGACGACACCGGCCCCGCCACCTACTCCGCCGTCCCCCTCCGCACCGGCTACGCCACCCCCGGCAACGCCCTCACCGCCCCCACCCTCGACGGCACCGACGGCCTCCAAGAACTCGCCACCCGCCACTTCATCAGCGGCGCCGACGTCCTCGCCCCCACCGGCACACCCATCACCGTCGCCTTCGGCGACTCCTGGTTCGAAGGCGCCGGCACCACCGACAACACCGACAACCGCTTCCCCGACCTGCTCAACAACCGCCTGCGCGCCACCGGACACACCGGCTGGGTCGTCAACACCGGCATCTCGGCCAACCGCCTGCTCACCGACGAGATCGGCGAACACGCCCTCGCCCGCCTCCAGCGCGACGCACTCGGCGTCCCCGGCGCCACCCACGTACTCGTCCACTTCGGCCTCAACGACCTCGGCATCCCCGGCCAAATGGCCTACCCCGCCCCCGCCCCCATCCCCACCGCCGCCGACCTCATCACCGGCCTCACCACCCTCGCCGACCGCATCCACGCCGCCGGCCTCACCGCCATCACCACCACCGTCGGCCCCTACAAGGACACCATCTACGAGGGCTACTCCACCCCCGAAGGCGTCGCCGTCGCCCGCGAGGTCAACGCCTGGATACGCGGCACCGACAGCCCCTTCGACGCCTACGCCGACTTCGCCGCCGCCGTCGCCGACCCCGCGGACCCCGACCGCATCCACGACGACTACGACAGCGGCGACGGCCTCCACGTCAACGACGCCGGCGCCCAAGCACTCGCCGACGCCGTCGACCTCGCCACCCTCAAGAACTGAGCGGCACGGCCACCAGAGAAACCGGCACGCCCTAGAAGACCGGCGCACCGTCCCGGGTCAGCCTCCAGTCCACCGACGCGAACTGACCCGGGTCGATCGTCCCCTTCGCCTTCACCCAACCGATGATCGTGTTCCGGATCTCCTCCGAATTCGCCCACACCTGCTTGGCACCCGCGATGTGCGGGAAGTTGCCGCCACCACTCGCCCGGTAGTTGTTCACCGCCAGCACGAACTCCGCCTTCGGATCGATCGCCACACCCCCGAACGACAACCCCACGATCCGCGAACCCACCGGCTTCGCGATGTCGATCTCATACGTCACACCCGACACCGCGTCATAGTTGTAATCCGGAATGCCCTCCGCATTCGTCAGCCTCGCCGCATCCACCGGAGCACCCGCCGCCGTCCGCACGTAGTACCGCGCCGAGAACTCCAGATACTCCTTCAGCTGCGCACCCGTCACCAGCCGCGCCTCCAGCGTGTTCTCGAAGGGGTACAGCCCCGCCGCATCCCGGATCGTCACCTCACCCGCCGGAATCCGCGCCGTACGCGAGAAACACGACGCCTGCGACAACACCGGAAGCGACGCGAACGCCCCGCCCTTCAACGCCTCCGCCACCGTCTCCCGCTGCACCTCATTGATCAGATCAATGATCGGAACGTCCTTGTACGGACCCTCCGCCGTGCTCATCGCCGCCTTCGACGTACCGATGACCTGATTGACATACGCCACGACCTTCTCGTGCTCATCGGCCAGCAGCCGCGTGATCTTCCTGTCCTCCACCGCCGTATTGGAGTTCAGGACCTGCGCCCCCACCTTCTCCACCGTCCAGCGGCCCTTCTCCCACACCAGGTCGAAGTCGAACAACGTCAGCCGCTGCCCCCACTTCAGCGGCTCCGACAGCACCACCTTCTTCCCCGTCGCCCTGTTCTCCACGAAGTACTCCGGAATCTCCGTGTGCGCATGACCCACCAGAATCGCGTCGATGCCCGGAACCTGCTCCGCCACCAGACCCGCCGCGTTCTCCACATACGGCAACTGATCCCCGTACGACGACGTACCACTCGACCCCGAGTGCGCCGACACGATCACCACATCCGCACCCATCGACCGCAGCCTAGGCACCCACTTCGCCGCCTGCTCCTCAAGACCCGGGAACACCATCTTCCCCTGCACGTTCGCCTTGTCCCAGATGGCGATCCCCGGATTCGTCAGCCCCAGCACCGCCACCCGCACATCCTTCCCGTGCGGAGTCCGCAACCGCTTCATGAAATACGGGGGAAAAGCCGGACGCCGCGTCTTCGCGTCCAGCGCGTTGGCACCTAGCAGCGGAAAATCACACTGCTCCTCGAACTTGCGCAACACCGGAATGCCGTAATTGAACTCGTGATTCCCCAACGCCGCCGCGTCATACCCGATCGCGTTCATCGCCTGCGCCATCGGATGCACCGGACCACGCTTCGCCGTGATCGGATCGACCTTCGCGTAGTAATACGAAAGCTGCGTCCCCTGGATCGTGTCACCCGCGTCGATGAGAAGAGTGTTGCGCCGCCCCTTCTCCGCACGCACCTCATTCACCAACGTCGAGATCTTCGCCAGACCCACATCATTGTGATCCTTGTCGTCGAACTCCTTGTCCGTGAAATAATCCCAGTTGAAGACATTGCCGTGCAGATCAGTGGTGCCGAGGACGGTGAACGAGTACCGCTTCTCCCGACGGCCGCCCCCACCCCGCCCCCCGTGCGCCTCCGCCACCGACGGCGCCACCACCGCACCCGCTACAGCCAGACCCACACCCGACGCGGCAGACGTGCCCAAGAACTTCCTGCGGTTCAACGGCATCTCTCAGAACTCCTCGATCAGACCTCGGTAACGCGCGTAGATAACGCGCGTAGATTCTGGCCCCCACCACCACACCCGCAACAGACCCCACAGGTTGCGATCCGATGACTGTCAGAGGAACCCCCACCACACCCGACCAATGCGACAGTGACCCCATGGACACGAACCCCGCCCCCACCCCCTACGGCACCCCCGACGCCCCACGCCTCGCCGTCCGCGGCGAAGCCCACCTCGAAGCCGACCCCGAGATCGCCCGCATCACCATCACCGTCCACGCCCGCGGCACCGACCGCCACGACGCCCTCAACGACCTCACCCGCCGCAACACCCACGCCCTCGACCTCATCAAGACCTACGGCGAAGCCGTCGAGAACATCGAAACAGGCACCTTCTCCATCAGCCCCCAACTCACCCGACACGGCCGCACCGAACGCGTCCGCGCCTACCACGGCCGCGTCCACATCACCGCCGAACTCACCGACTTCACCGCACTCGGCGAACTCACCACCCGCCTCGCCGACCTCGAACTCACCCGCGTCGAAGGCCCCTGGTGGGCCCTGCGCCCCGACTCACCCACCCACCGCCGGGCCAGGCAACAAGCCGTACGCGAAGCCGTCCAACGCGCCCGCGAATACGCCGAAGCCCTCGGCACCTCACTCGCCGCCCTCGTCGAACTCGCCGACATCGGCGCCGAGAACACCCCCTCGTTCGCCGGCTACGGAGGCCCCGCGGGCGGCATGCGCGCCGCCTACGCCGGAGCCGCCGACCACACCACCGAAGCCGCACCCCTCGACCTCGAACCACAACGCCAGCACGTCTACGCCACCGTCAACGCCCGCTTCACCATGGCCCCACCCGAGCTGAAAGGACCGTAAAACCGCTCATCGGAGCAACGCCCCGCCCACTTCAACACTTGTCAATTACCCTTCACGCAAAGGTTGTTGAGCAGTCACGTCCAACCAATTCCCTACCAGCCGGTAAGCCCTAGGCTCGAAACCATGCGCCGAGCAAAAATCGTCAGCACCCTGGGACCCGCCACCGACTCGTACGACCAGATCAAGGCACTGGTCGCAGCCGGAATGGACGTAGCACGCCTCAACCTCAGCCACGGCACCCACGCCGAACACGAGGAGCGCTACCAGCGCGTGCGCAAGGCCTCCGAAGAGAGCGGCCGCAGCGTCGGCATCCTCGCCGACCTTCAAGGCCCGAAGATCCGCCTCGGCCGCTTCCACGAAGGCCCCGTACTCCTTGAACGCGGAGACGAATTCACCATCACCGTCGAACCCGACGCCCAAGGCGACCGCCAACAGTGCGGCACCACCTACGACGGCCTCGCCGACGACGTCACCACCGGCGAACGCATCCTCGTCGACGACGGCAAAGTCACCCTCGAAGTCACCGCCGTCAACGGCCCCCGCGTCACCACCACCGTCATCGAAGGCGGCATGGTCTCCGACCACAAGGGCCTCAACCTCCCCGGCGTCGCCGTCTCCGTCCCCGCACTCTCCGACAAGGACGAAGAAGACCTCCGCTGGGCCCTGCGCACCGGCTGCGACATCATCGCCCTCTCCTTCGTCCGCAGCGGCCGCGACATCGAAGACGTCCACCGCATCATGGACGAAGAAGGCCGCCGCCTCCCCGTCATCGCCAAGGTCGAGAAGCCCCAAGCGGTCGACAACATCGACGACATCGTCGCCGCCTTCGACGGCATCATGGTCGCCCGCGGCGACCTCGGCGTCGAAATGCCCCTCGAACAAGTCCCCATCGTCCAGAAGCGCGCCATCAAACTCGCCAAGCGCAACGCCAAACCGGTCATCGTCGCCACCCAGATGCTCGACTCGATGATCGACAACTCCCGGCCCACCCGCGCCGAAGCCTCCGACGTCGCCAACGCCGTCATCGACGGCACCGACGCCGTCATGCTCTCCGGCGAGACCAGCGTCGGCAAATACCCCATCGAAACCGTCCGCACCATGGCCCGCATCGTCGAAGCCGCCGAGGAAGACATCCTCACCAAGGGCCTCCCGCCCCTCACCGAACGCAACAAACCCCGCACCCAGGGCGGCGCCGTCGCCCGAGCCGCCGCCGACATGGGCGACTTCCTCGGCGCCAAGTTCCTCGTCGCCTTCACCCAGTCCGGCGACACCGCCCGCCGCCTCAGCCGCTACCGCTCACCCATCCCGCTCCTCGCCTTCACCCCGGACCCGGCGACGCGCGCGCAGCTCAACCTGACGTGGGGGGTGGAGACCCTGCTCGGCCCGCACGTCGAATCCACCGACGCGATGGTCGACCAGGTCGACGAACTCCTCCTCCGCAGCGGCCGCTGCGAGCGGGGCGACGTGGTCGTCATCACGGCCGGCTCCCCGCCGGGGGTCGCGGGCTCCACGAACCTGGTACGGGTCCACCACATCGGCGAGGACGACAGCCCGCGGTGACCTTCAGTACTTCGGGCCGACGTGGGCGTCCATGAGGGCCACGTCGGCCTTGCGGGCCACGGAGATGTTGTACGGGCTGCCGTGGCGGGTGCAGTGCGTCCAGGCGATGCCGAGCTTGTCGAGGGTGCCGGTGTACAGCTCCCGGATGTCGTCGGAGACATTGGTGAAGAAGTACCGGGGGTACTCGTAGCGCTTGCGCTCGCCGCCGACGAGGCGGGTCGTCCAGTTCGTGACGCGGCAACCGTCGGAGTGGATCAGCCCCCGGACGAATTCCCACGGATGGGCGTCCACGATCTCCTGCTGCCAGGGCTCCAGGGCGATCTTGCGCTCGTGCTTCTTGCCGGGGCCGTGCTGGGGAAACATGCATGTCCAGTGCTTCGTGTAGGACTTGACTTCGGTGCACCCCGGTTTGTAGCGGCACCGGACCCTCGGTAGGGGCATAACCTTTACCATCGCCGTTGCGGCGGCAGCGATGAGGCCCACCTGCTCTGCGTTGCAGAAGATGGACAGGTGGTGCTGCTTGGGCTTGGAAATGATGTGCCCGTCGCCGAGGTAGAGGCCGAGGAGATATGCATAGGCCTCGTGGTCATACTGTCGGCCCGTGCAACGGGGGCAGTCAGTTGAGCGCTCGTACGGGACACCTTGGCGCTTTCGCTCCTCTGAGCGCCACCAGCCGATGGTGCCACGCGGCACATTCAGGCGCTCCGCCACGATCCGATTGGCTACGCCCTGACGCAACAGTTCGAGCGCCTCTGCCCGCACCGAAGGTTTGTGCTGATCCATGGACGCAGCTTTGCTGTCGCGCTGGGCTTAAGGGGAGCAAGTCGGCGCCATTCACACGTTCACGTGAAGCCGATCAATTCACATGCGCCCGTAGAATCGAAGGAAAAGTGCCCCGAGTCGGATTCGAACCGACGCTGTATGGGTTTTGAATCCATGGCCTCTACCGCTGGGCTACCGGGGCCCCTTCGAAACGAAGGTCAGCGGTTACCCGCTGTGCCACCACCATACCGTAGCTGGGTAGGCTCTTGGGAAGCAGTATCTGCCCGCATCAAGGAGCCCCCGTGACCGCCCCCGAGTCGCCCCAGCCCGCAGACGACGTGTCCGACGACGACCAGTCGCACGTGCCGCCGCTGACGACCCGCGTCGTCATCGCCGAGGACGAGGCCCTGATCCGCCTCGACCTCAAAGAGATGCTCGAGGAAGAGGGCTACACCGTCGTAGGCGAGGCCGGTGACGGCGAGAAGGCCGTCGAGCTGGCCCGCGAGCACAAGCCGGACCTCGTGATCCTGGACGTGAAGATGCCCGTGATGGACGGCATCACCGCGGCGGAGAAGATCGCCGAGGAGTCCATCGCCCCGGTGCTCATGCTGACCGCGTTCTCGCAGCGCGACCTCGTGGAGAGGGCGCGGGACGCCGGCGCGATGGCGTACCTGGTGAAGCCGTTCAGCAAGAGTGACGTCGTGCCGGCGATCGAGATGGCCGTCTCGCGGTTCACGGAGCTGAAGACGCTGGAGAAGGAGGTCGCGGACCTCTCGCAGCGCCTGGAGACGCGGAAGCTGGTGGACCGTGCGAAGTCGATCCTCCAGACGGAGTACGGCCTGACGGAGCCGGCCGCGTTCCGGTGGATTCAGAAGACGTCGATGGACCGTCGTCTTTCGATGCAGCAGGTGGCGGAGGCGGTCATCGAGGACGCCGAGGAGAAGAAGGCGGCCAAGGGCTAGCCCGCCCAGGCACGGTCATACGGAGAGGCCCGCATCCCCAGGCCAGGGGGTGCGGGCCTCTTCGTGTGCACAAGCGCGCGGCAAGGAGTCAGTCCTCGCCGAGGTACGCCTTCCGCACGGACTCGTCGTGCAGGAGGTCGCCCCCCGTGCCGGAGAGGACGATCTTGCCGACTTCCATGACGTGGCCGTGGTCGGCGAGGGAGAGCGCGGCTTGGGCGTTCTGTTCGACGAGGAGGATCGTGGTGCCGCCGGCCTTGAGTTCGGCGATGGTGGCCATGATTTTCTGCATCATGATCGGCGAGAGGCCCATGGAGGGTTCGTCGAGCATGAGGAGTTTGGGTTGTGACATGAGGGCGCGGCCCATGGCGAGCATTTGTTGTTCGCCGCCGGAGAGGGTGCCTGCCGCTTGTTTGCGGCGTTCTCCGAGGATGGGGAAGAGGTCGTAGGCGCGCTGGATGTCTTTTTCGATGCCTGTTTTGTCGGAGCGGAGGTAGGCGCCGAGGCGGAGGTTGTTCTCGATGGTCATGCGGGGGAAGATGTGGCGGCCTTCGGGGGAGTGGGCGAGGCCGAGGGAGACTATTTGGTCGGCGCGGTATTTGCGCAGAGTTTTGCCGTTGAATTTGATGCTGCCGCCCACTGGCTTGAGGAGGCCGGAGAGTGTGCGGAGTGTGGTGGTCTTTCCCGCGCCGTTGGTGCCGATGAGGGTGACGACCTGGCCGGCTTCGACGGTGAAGGAGATGCCTTTGACGGCTTCGATCTTTCCGTAGGCGACGCGGAGGTCCTCGACCTCAAGGAGTGCGGTCATGAGTTGTTCTCCTCGAAGGGCTCGCCGAGGTAGGCGGCGATGACGCGGTCGTCCTGTTGGACTGTTTCGCTGGATCCTTCGACGAGTTTTTCGCCTTGGACGAGGACGGCGACGCGGTCGCAGAGGTTGAAGATGAAGCGCATGTCGTGCTCGATGACGAGGACGGCGATGCCCATGTCGCGGATGGCGAAGACGAGTTCTTCGGTGGCGCGGGTTTCCTGGGGGTTCATGCCGGCGGTGGGTTCGTCCAGGAGGAGCAGGCCGGGTTCGCTGGCGAGGGCGCGTGCGATTTCCAGCTTGCGTTGTTCTCCGTAGGGGAGGTTGCGTGAGAGGTGGTCGGCCTTCTCTGCCAGTCCTACGAATTCGAGGAGTTCCATGGCGCGTGCTTTGGATGCTGCTTCTGCCTTGTGGAAGCCGGGGCCGCGGAGGAGGGCGGACCAGAGTCCTTCTTTGGTGCGGGTGTGGCGTCCTACGAGGACGTTTTCGAGGACGGTCATGTTGGCGAAGAGGCGGATGTTCTGGAAGGTGCGGGCGATTCCTGCGGCGGTGACTTTGAAGGATTTTGCGGGGAGGATGTCGCCTTTGTAGCGGACTTCGCCTTCGGTGGGGATGTAGAGGCCGGTGAGGCAGTTGAAGAAGGTGGTTTTGCCGGCGCCGTTGGGGCCGATGAGTCCGACGATTTCGCCGCTGTTGACGGTGAGGTCGACGGAGCGTACGGCGGTGAGGCCGCCGAAGCGCATGGTGACGCCGCGGGCGTCGAGGACGGTCTGTCCGGCGGGGGTGGCCGGGGTCTGGCCCTCTTGGGTGGTGTGGGTGGTCATGGGTCAGGCCCCTGTCTTGCTGAGGACTGCGGGTGGCGGTGTCTCGCCGGGGGCGAGTTCGGCCTCGTGGAATTCGAGTTGGCGGCGTCGGTTGGGGATGAGGCCTTCGGGGCGGAATCGCATGAGGAGTACGAGGGCGAGTCCGAAGGCGAAGAGCTGGTAGTCGCCGAGGAAGGCGAGTTTGTTGGGGATGAGGTAGAGGAGTGCGGCGCCTACGAGGGGTCCGCTGATGGTTCCCATGCCGCCGAGGACGACGGCGGCGAGGAGGAACGCGGAGTTGGGTGGGACGGTGTTGGCGAATTGGTATTGCTCGGGGGTGACGGTGTAGGTGACGTGTGCTTGGACGGTGCCTGCGAGTCCGGCGAGTGAGGCGCCGAGTGCGAAGGCGATGAGTTTGACGCGGAAGCCGTTGATGCCCATGGCGAGGGCGGCGGTTTCGTCTTCGCGGATGGCGACCCAGGCGCGTCCGATGCGTGAGTCTCCGCTGCGGCGGAAGACGAGGACGACGACGAGGGTGATGAGCAGCATCAGGAAGAAGTAGTTGGCGAATCGGCCGATGGTGAAGCCGGCGATGCTGTGTTCGATGCCGAAGTCGAAGCCGAGGATTTTGAGGTTGGGGATGGAGCTGATGCCGTTGGAGCCGTTGGTGATGTCGGGTCCTGAGGCGCCGTCGGAGTTCATGGCGACGATGCGGAAGATTTCGCCGAATCCGAGGGTGACGATGGCGAGGTAGTCGCCGCGGAGGCGGAGGGTGGGTGCGCCGATGATGACGCCGAAGACGAGGGAGGCGGCGGCGCCGACGAGGATGGCTCCCCAGAAGGGGAGGTGGATGTCGAAGGGGCTGCTGGGGGAGCCGGAGACCATGGAGGCGGCGTAGGCGCCGACGCCGAGGAAGGCGACGTATCCGAGGTCGAGGAGTCCGGCGAGGCCGACGACGATGTTCAGGCCGAGGGCGACGGTGGCGAAGATGAGGATGTAGACGCCGATGGTGGCGTATTGGTCGTCGCTCTGGGTGAAGGGGAATGCGGCGGCGGCGAGGAAGGCGCCGATGAGGGTGATGTTGCGGTGGCGTGCGGTGTAGACGGAGATCTGGGCGACGAGTCCGGCTTTGGCGAGTGCGGCGAATCCGAGGCCGACGGAGATGAGGAAGCCGATGAAGAGTTCGTCGTATTCGGTGCCGATGCCGTAGGTGAAGACGAGGAGGCCGGTGGCGAGGGCGGTGATGATGATGAGGATTTCGAGGTACGAGTTGAGTCGGCGTGGGGTGGGTGGTGCTTCGGCGGCGAAGGCGCTGCGCAGGACGGTGGTGCCGTTGCGTATGCGGTGTTTGAACTGTTCGAGGCCGGTGTCTTCGGGGTCGATGGGGTAGGTGTGGGGTCGTGGGAAGGGGAGGGCGAGGGCGCCGGTGAGGGCGGTGAGGGTGGCGATGGCGGCGATCCAGCCGCCGGGGTCGAGGTTGGCGAGTCCGCCGAGTTGGACGCTGATGGCGAGGACGGTGTACCAGGTGGTGGTGAAGGCTGCGAGGGCGGCGTATTTGGTGGCGGCGTCGGCGTTGCCGGGTGTGATGGCTCGGATGCCCTTGATGTCGTAGGAGGCGAGTCCGAAGAGGGTGGTGAGGGCGCCGGTGATGAGGACGAGCCATTGGAGGCCGCCGGGGTAGCCGTAGACGGTGAGGTCGCCGGGGAATGCGGCGGTCCAGGTCCAGGCGAGGAAGGCGGAGACGACGGTGAGGGCGCCGCCGCCGGTGGCGAGGGCGCGGGCGGTGGTGGTGGGGAGGGGGATGAGGCCGGTGGCCGGCTTTTCCTTGTGGGGGTGGGCGTTGTCGGCCGTGGTGGTGTGTGTGTTCATGGTTCTCACGCCCTGTCCGCGACGCGCTCGCCGAGCAGGCCTTGGGGCCTGACGAGGAGGACGACGATGAGGAGTACGAACGCCCAGACGTCGGCCCAGGACTGGCCGCCGAGCTTGTCCATGCCGGGGATGTTGTTCATGTAGGCGGTGGCGAGTGCTTCCGCGACGCCGAGGACGAGGCCGCCGATCATGGCGCCGTAGATGTTGCCGATGCCGCCGAGGACTGCGGCGGTGAAGGCTTTGAGGCCCCAGAGGAAGCCCATGCGGAAGTTGACTTCGCCGTAGCGGAAGCCGTAGGCGACGGCGGCGATGCCGGCGAAGGCGGCTCCGAGGGCGAAGGCGACGACGATGACGCGGTCGGTGTTGACGCCCATGAGTTTGGCGGTGTCGGGGTCTTGTGCGGTGGCTTGCATGCCGCGGCCGACGCGGGTCTTCATCACGAACCAGCCGAGGGCGAACATGCAGATCGGTGCGGCCACGACGAGGAAGACGTCGCCGGGCTGGATGGTGACGCTGCCGATGTGGATGGAGTCGCCGGGGATCTCGGGGAAGGTGCGGGATGATTTGGCGTTGGGGTACCAGGCCCAGATGGCTTGCTGGAGGGCGAGGGAGAGGCCGATGGCGGTGATGAGTGGTGCGAGTCGGGGGGCGCCGCGCAGGGGGCGGTAGGCGAAGCGTTCGGCTCCGACGGCGACGGTGGTGGAGACGATGACGGCGCCTATGAGCATGAGGGGTATGGCCACCCACATGGTGGTGCCGCCGGGGAGCCAGAGCCAGACGGTGAGGGCGCCGAAGCCGCCGACCATGAAGATCTCGCCGTGGGCGAAGTTGATGAGCTGGACGATGCCGTAGACCATTGTGTAGCCGATGGCGATCAGGCCGTACATGGATCCCAGTAGCAGGCCGTTGACCAGCTGTTGCGGCAGTTCGTGCACCGCAGGTCCTCCGAGTCTTTCGAATAACGACGGATGACGACACGTGTCGGATGTGACGCCGCGCGGGGCGCTGTCGGGCAGCGCCCCGCGCGGCTGTGTCGTGGCTGCGGGTGGTGGGTCAGCCGGTGAAGGTGCCGGACTCGACGGGCTTCCAGCCCTTGGCGGGGTCGGTGGTGTCCTTGACCTGGTAGACCGTGAGTTGCTTGTTGGTGGCGTCGCCGTATTCGTCGAAGGAGACCTTGCCGGTCACGCCGTCGAAGGAGACGTCTTGCATGGCGTCGACGATCTTGGCGCGGGCGTCGGAGGGCAGTTTGCCGTCGTTGTCCTCGACGACCTTCTTGACGGCTTCGATGATGGCCCAGGCGGAGTCGTAGGAGTAGCCGCCGTAGGCTTCGTAGGCTTCCTTGTAGCCGGCCTTCTTGTAGTTGGCGATGAACTCCTTGGCGGAGGGGAGTTCTTCTACGGGCTGGCCGACGGAGGTGGCGTAGTCGCCCTTGCCGTCCTTGCCGGAGAGCTTGATGTAGTCGGCGCTGTAGATGCCGTCGCCGCCGACGAGGGGGATCTTGGCTCCGGCCTTCTTCATCTGCTTGCTGAGGGGGCCGGCGGCGGGGTACTCGCCGCCGTAGTAGACGACGTCGGCGTCGGAGTTGCGGATCTTGGTGGCGACGGCGCCGAAGTCCTTGGTGTCGGGGTTGACGTGTTCGGTGCCGGCGACCTTGCCGCCGAGCTTGGTGAACTCGTCCTTGAAGGTGGCGGCGAGGCCGGCGCCGTAGGTCTTCTTGTCGTCGATGACGAAGACCTTCTTCTTCTTGGCCTTGTTGTACAGGTACTGCGCGGCGAAGGGGCCTTGGATGGCGTCGGTGGTGGCGGTGCGGAAGTAGGCCTTGTAGGGGCGGACCTTCTTGCCGCCGTTCCAGTCCGGGCCCTGGGTCATGGCCGGGTTGGTGTTGGCGGGGGAGACCTGGACGAGTTTGGCGTCGTCGAAGACCTTCTGCATGGACTCGCCGACGGAGGAGTTGAGGGGGCCGACGGCGCCGAGGATGTCCTTGTTGGCGACGAACTTGGTGGCGTTCGTCTGGCCGGAGGAGGGCTGGCCCTGGTCGTCGGCGGACTCCATCTTGAAGGTGATGCCGTCGACGTAGTCCTTCTGGTTGGCCTGTTTGACGGCGAGGTCGACGGAGTTGCGGATGCCGAGGCCGAGTGCGGAGAGGTCACCGGTCAGTGGCGCGTCGACGCCGATGACGACTGTGGTGCCGCCGCCCCCGGCGTCGTCCTTGTCCTTGCTGTCGTCGCGCGAGCCACAGGCGGTGAGGGTGAGGGCCCCCGCGGTGAGTGCGGCGGTAATGGCTATGAGCGAACGTTGACGCACGATCAGTCCTTTCCCTGGCACGGCTGTCCCTTGTTGGGATGCCGAGTCGAGCGCGGAACCGAACTGACAGGAATCCGGTGGGCGCGGTGACTGGCCGTGACTCTAAGGGTGGCTTTGTGCCAGGTGGAGTGGTCGGACCAAGGCTGTGACGCTCTTGTTATGCCACGGAGTATTCCGGGCTGGAACGGGAGGGGTGGTTGGGGCTGAATCCAGCCTCATTCGTCCGTTCTCGGCGTATCCACATGCTGAGAACTCCCAGCGCAACTTGCAGGAGTGTCGGGGTGTTTGACTCATGACAGCGGTGTTCGCGGGCATGCGGCGGTCAGCGCTCCGGAAAGATCGTTCGCGTATTCCGGACCGAGGATGTAACTGTGCTTCTCGTTTGCGCGCGCATTACGCAGTGTTACTTCCAGGAAAGGGAGTCCGGCATTCCGTGGCACTTCTCCGCATTCGCGAATGTGCATCGTGATGATCAACTTCCGGGGTTTTCCTGTTTTCACCGCGAATGGGGTGGGCGGTGATGCGGTCACCGAAAGGGCTGCCGAGGGCTGGGCGACGCGGCGGACGGTCGTGGGCGGGGCCGCCCCCTGCCGGAAGATGACGGCGAAGGTGAAGTTCCGGTCCCCGGCGTGCGGTCGTGACATCTCGCCGGCGTATGCCACCGACACGCTCTGCGACGGCCAGGGCGGGAGCGGCTCGGGCGGCGGTGCCGGCCGCGTCAGGTACAGGGTCACTCCGGCGGCGCCGGCGCAGGCTGCCGCGACCGCGGCGAGGGCGGTGCGGCGGTGCGGGGCGCGGCGGGGGGAGAGGCGGTGCGGGGAGAGGTGACGCGGGGAGAGCCGGCGCGGGGAGAGCCGGGGGAGCGGGGGCGCGGGGGTGCTCTCGCGGTCGTAGGTGTCCTCGCCCGGTTCGACGGGGCCGATGGCGTTCACACCCAGGGCCCGCCGCTCGGTCCGCCGTCCTGGTGGCGTTCGGCGCAGCGTTCGCGCGCCTGCCGGTCGATCAGCTTGCGTCCGGCCGCCTCGGAGCCTTCCTCGCGCTCGGCGCGGGCGGCGTCCAGGATGTCGCGCAGGATCGTGTACTGCCCGTTGGACAGGCCCATCGACTGGTAGTCGCCGTACGTCGAGTCGCGCGCTGCGTACAGCTGCCGGGCCCACTTGGTGATGATCGCGGTGCACAGCTCGGCGGGGGAGGTGGTGCGGGCGGAGGGTGTGGGGGCGGCGGTGCCGTCGGCGTGGCCGGGGTCCGGGCCGGGATCGGCGCAGGCGGCCGTCGTGAGGGTGAGGGTGGTGGTGAGGGCGAGCGCACAGAGCCGTGTCCGGTGCCTCATGCGACGACGCTAGACCGGGGTGCGCGCGCCGACAATGGTGCGCGCGGCTCCGGCGTAACCCGGTGCCCGGCTGCTCTCCTCGGCGGTGCCGGGGAGCGGCCGGGCCCCGGGGTGGTGGTCAGTGGGGTGCGCCGCCGTCGGGGGCGTCCCGCAGCATGCAGGTCAGGCGGGCGCTGCAGACCCGCTTGTCCTGTTCGTCGGTGATGACGATCTCGTACGTGGCCGTGGAGCGGCCCCGGTGGACGGGGGTGGCCACTCCGGTGACCAGGCCGGAGCGGGCGCCGCGGTGGTGGGTGCAGTTCAGGTCCACGCCGACGGCGAGCTTGGTGATGCCGCCGTGGAGCATGGCGCCGACGGAGCCGAGGGTCTCGGCGAGCACCGCGGAGGCGCCGCCGTGCAGCAGGCCGTAGGGCTGGGTGTTGCCTTCGACGGGCATGGTGCCGACGACGCGCTCGGCGGAGGCTTCGAGGATCTGGACGCCCATGCGGGTGCCGAGGTGTCCCGCGGAGAACAGGGAGGGCAGGTCCACGCCGAGTGCGGCGTACTCGTCGATGACTTCCTGCGGGAACTTCACGCTGTGCTGCTCGCCCATGGGCCCGGCTCCGTCCGTTCGTCGTCGCACCTGTCGCTGAGCAAGCGCTCAGCCATCACTGGGCGAACGCTTGGTCGACCGCCGATTGTTCCAGGCGTACGACGACGGACTTGCTGGCAGGGGTGTTGCTGGTGTCCGCGGTGGCGTCCAGTGGCACCAGGACGTTGGTCTCGGGGTAGTACGCGGCGGCGCAGCCCCTCGCCGTGGGGTAGTGCACGATCCGGAAGCCGGGCGCGCGGCGCTCCACGCCGTCCCGCCACTCGCTGACCAGGTCGGCGTAGGCCCCGTCGGGGAAGCCGAGTGCGCGGGCGTCGTCGGGGTTGACGAGGACCACGCGGCGGCCGTTCCTGATGCCGCGGTAGCGGTCGTCGAGGCCGTAGATGGTGGTGTTGTACTGGTCGTGCGAGCGCAGGGTCTGCAGCAGCAGCCGCCCTTCGGGCACGGCCGGGTACTCGACGGGGGCGGCCGTGAAGTTGGCCTTGCCGGTGGCGGTGGGGAAGCGGCGCTCGTCGCGCGGGGCGTGCGGCAGGGCGAAGCCGCCGGGGGCCGCGACCCTCGCGTTGAAGTCCTCGAAGCCGGGGACCACGCGCGCGATGCGGTCGCGCACGGCGGCGTAGTCCCGCTCGAACTCCTCCCAGGGGGTGCGCGAGGCGCTGCCGAGGACGCGGCGGGCCAGGCGGCACACGATGGCGGGCTCGGAGAGGAGCGCCGGGCTCGCGGGCCGCAGGCGGCCGCGGGAGGCGTGCACCATGCCCATGGAGTCCTCGACGGTCACGAACTGCTCCGTGCCGCCCCGGACGTCGCGCTCGGTGCGGCCGAGGGTGGGCAGGATCAGGGCGCGGGCGCCGGTGACGGCGTGCGAGCGGTTCAGCTTGGTGGAGACGTGGACGGTCAGGCGGGCCTTGCGCATGGCCGCCTCGGTCACCTCGGTGTCGGGGGAGGCCGCCACGAAGTTGCCGCCCATGGCGAAGAAGACCTTCGCGTCGCCGTCGCGCAGGGCGCGGATGGCGCGGACGACGTCCAGGCCGTGGTGGCGGGGCGGGGCGAAGCCGAACTCCTTCTCCAGGGCGTCGAGGAAGGCGGGCGCGGGCCGCTCGAAGATGCCCATGGTGCGGTCGCCCTGCACGTTCGAGTGGCCGCGGACGGGGCAGACGCCGGCGCCGGGGCGGCCGATGTTGCCGCGCAGCAGGAGGAAGTTGACGACCTCGCGGATGGTGGGCACGGAGTGCTTGTGCTGCGTCAGGCCCATCGCCCAGCACACGACGGTGCGCTCGGAGGCGAGGACCATGCGCAGGGCTTCCTCGATGCGGGCGCGCTCCAGGCCCGTGGCCTTCAGGGTGTCGTCCCAGTCGGCGTCCCGCGCGGCGGCGGCGAACTCCTCGTACCCATGGGTGTGGGCGTCGATGAACTCCTGGTCGACCGCGCCCTCCGTCTGGAGGATGAGCTTGTTCAGGAGGCGGAAGAGGGCCTGGTCGCCGCCGAGGCGGACCTGGAGGAAGAGGTCGGTCAGGGCGGTGCCCTTGAGCATGCCCTGCGGGGTCTGGGGGTTCTTGAAGCGCTCCAGGCCCGCCTCGGGCAGCGGGTTGACGGTGATGATTCTCGCGCCGTTGTGCTTCGCCTTCTCCAGGGCGGAGAGCATGCGCGGGTGGTTCGTGCCCGGGTTCTGCCCGGCGACGATGATCAGGTCCGACCGGTGGAGGTCGTCGAGGAGGACGCTGCCCTTGCCGACGCCGAGCGTCTCGGTCAGGGCGGAGCCGGACGACTCGTGGCACATGTTCGAACAGTCGGGGAGGTTGTTCGTGCCGAACTCGCGGGCGAAGAGCTGGTAGAGGAACGCGGCTTCGTTGCTGGTGCGGCCCGAGGTGTAGAAGACGGACTCGTCCGGGCTGTCCAGCGCGGTGAGCTCCTCGGCGACGATGTCGAAGGCCCGCTCCCACGAGACCGGTTCGTACCGCTCGGCGCCCTCCGCGAGATACATCGGGTGGGTGAGGCGGCCCTGCTGGCCCAGCCAGTAACCACTGCGGGTGGCGAGGTCGGCCACCGGGTGCTCGGCGAAGAAGGCGGGCGTGACGCGGCGCAGCGTGGCCTCTTCGGCGACCGCCTTCGCGCCGTTCTCACAGAACTCCGCCTTGTGGCGGTGGTCCGGCTCGGGCCAGGCGCAGCCGGGGCAGTCGAAGCCGTCCTTCTGGTTGACGCGGAGCAGGGTCAGGGCGGTGCGGCGCACGCCCATCTGCCGCTGCGCCGTCTTCAGGGTGTGACCGATGGCGGGAAGGCCCGCCGCCGCGTGCTGCGCCGGGGCGACCTGCGGCGCGTCCTGGACCGGATCGCCCTTGGGCGGCTTGCTTGCCATGGTCGGCTCCCCTTCGAGCACGGGCGTGAGCTACGTCCTTCGATCCTCGCACGCGGCGGTGACATCGCCGGGTCCGGGTGCCGTGGAGTCCGGGACTGTCAGTGGGGCGTGGCAGGATCGGGGACGTGGCAGAAACAGCAGCGAAGAAGAAGTCCGAGACCGCGGCGACGAAGGCCGGCGAGGCGAGCGCCGGGCAGCGCCCGCGCCTGCTCCTCATGGACGGGCACTCCCTGGCCTACCGGGCGTTCTTCGCGTTGCCCGCGGAGAATTTCACGACGGCGACGGGCCAGCCGACGAACGCGATCTACGGCTTCGCGTCGATGCTGGCGAACACGCTGCGCGACGAGGCGCCCACGCACTTCGCGGTGGCGTTCGACGTGTCGCGCAAGACGTGGCGCTCCGAGGAGTTCTCCGACTACAAGGCGAACCGCTCGAAGACCCCGGACGAGTTCAAGGGGCAGGTCGAGCTGATCGGCGAGATGCTCGACGCGATGCACGCGGTGCGTTTCGCCGTCGAGGGCTTCGAGGCGGACGACGTCATCGCCACGCTCGCCACGCAGGCGGAGGCGGCCGGCTTCGAGGTCCTCATCGTCACGGGCGACCGGGACTCCTTCCAGCTCATCACCGACCACGTCACGGTGCTGTATCCCACGAAGGGCGTCTCGGAGCTGACCCGCTTCACCCCCGAGAAGGTCCAGGAGAAGTACGGCCTCACCCCCAGCCAGTACCCCGACTTCGCGGCGCTGCGCGGCGACCCGTCGGACAACCTCCCCGGCATCCCCGGCGTCGGCGAGAAGACCGCCGCGAAGTGGATCAACCAGTTCGGTTCCTTCGCCGACCTGGTCGAGCGCGCCGAAGAGGTCAAGGGCAAGGCCGGGCAGAACTTCCGCGACCACCTGGAGGCGGTCAAGCTCAACCGCCGCCTGACCGAGATGGTCCGCGACGTCGAACTGCCCAGGACGGTCGACGACTTGGAGCGCGCTCCGTACGACAGGACGGCGCTCGCCATGGTCCTGGACACCCTGGAGATCCGTAACCCCTCGCTGCGCGAGCGGCTCCTCGCCGTGGACCCGGGCGCCGAGGAGGCCGAGCAGACCCCGGCCGAGCCCGGCGTCGAGCTGGACGGCGCGGTGCTCGGCGCGGGCGAGCTGGCCCCGTGGCTGGCCGAGCACGGCAAGGCGGTCCTCGGCATCGCCACGGTCGACACCTGGCAGCTCGGCTCGGGCACGGTCACCGAGGTGGCGCTCGCCGCCGCCGGGGGAGCGGCCGCCTGGTTCGACCCGGCCACCCTGGACGAGGCGGACGAGAACGCCTTCGCGGCGTGGATCTCCGACCCGGCCAAGCCCAAGGTCATGCACAACGCCAAGTCGGTGATGCGGGTCTTCCCCGAGCAGGGCTGGAGCGTGGACGGCGTCACCATGGACACCGCCCTCGCCGCGTATCTGGTCAAGCCGGGCCGCCGCTCCTTCGCCCTGGACGCGCTCTCCCTGGAGTACCTGGGCCGTGAGCTGGCGCCCGCCTCCGCCGCCGACGGGCAGCTCGCCTTCGGTACGGAGGACGACGACCGGGCCGAGGCCGACTCGCTGATGTCGCAGGCCCGCACCGTCCTCGACCTGGGCACCGCCTTCGGCGAAAAGCTGCGGGAGGTCCGCGCCAGCGAGCTGCTCGCCGACGTCGAGCTGCCGACGTCCGCGCTCCTGGCCCGGCTGGAGCGGCACGGCATCGCCGCCGACCGCGCGCACCTGGAGGCGATGGAGCAGCAGTTCGCCGGAGCCGTGCAGCAGGCGGTGAAGGAGGCGCACGCCGCCGCGGGCCACGAGTTCAACCTCGGCTCGCCCAAGCAGCTCCAGGAAGTCCTCTTCGGCGAGCTGAACCTGCCGAAGACGAAGAAGACCAAGACCGGGTACACCACGGACGCCGACGCCCTGGCCTGGCTCGCCGCCCAGACGGAGAACGAGCTGCCGGTCATCATGCTCCGCCACCGCGAGCAGGCGAAGCTGCGGGTCACCGTCGAGGGCCTGATCAAGTCGATCGCCGCGGACGGCCGCATCCACACCACGTTCAACCAGACGGTCGCGGCCACGGGCCGCCTCTCCTCCACGGAGCCGAACCTCCAGAACATCCCCGTCCGCACGGACGAGGGCCGGGCGATCCGGCGCGGCTTCGTGGTCGGCGAGGGCTTCGAATCGCTGATGACCGCGGACTACAGCCAGATCGAGCTGCGCGTCATGGCGCACCTCTCCGAGGACGAGGGCCTCCTGGAGGCGTTCACCTCCGGCGAGGACCTGCACACCACGGTGGCCTCGCAGGTCTTCGCCGTCGAGCGTGACGCCGTCGACGCCGAGATGCGCCGCAAGATCAAGGCCATGTCCTACGGCCTGGCGTACGGCCTCTCCGCGTTCGGCCTCTCCCAGCAGCTGAACATCGACGCGGGTGAGGCGCGGGGCCTGATGGACACCTACTTCGAGCGGTTCGGCGGGGTGCGGGACTATCTGCGCCGCGCGGTCGACGAGGCCCGCGCCACGGGGTTCACGGAGACGATGCTCGGCCGCCGCCGCTATCTCCCCGACCTCAACAGCGACAACCGCCAGCGCCGCGAGATGGCCGAGCGGATGGCGCTGAACGCCCCGATCCAGGGCACGGCGGCGGACATCGTCAAGATCGCCATGCTGAACGTGCACCGTGCCCTGACGGAGGCGGAGCTCGACTCCCGCATGCTGCTCCAGGTCCACGACGAAATCGTCCTGGAGATCGCCCCGGGCGAGCGCGCCCGGGTGGAGGAGCTGGTGCGCAGGGAGATGGCGGGAGCGGTGACGCTGCGGGCTCCGCTGGACGTGTCGGTCGGGGTGGGCCCGAACTGGGAATCCGCGGCGCACTAGCCCTCCCGGGCGGGGCAGCGGTCCCTGCCCGAGGCTTCGCCCCTGCCGAGCTTCGCCCCTTCCCGGGGCTTGCGGGTTCGTGTTCGGTCGCGGGTGCGTCCGGGGTGTTCGCGCGGTTCCCCGCGTCTCTTGGCGGGGGCTTCGCCCTCTTCCGGGGTTGGGGGGTGCCCCGTGAGGGGCGCGGGGAACTGCGCGGTCGGCCACGATGCGCCTGTAGGTGTACGGGCACCGGAGGCCCGTGGCGGTGGTTGCGCCGGGGCTTGCGGGTTCGTGTTCGGCCGCGGGTGCGTCCGGGGTGTTCGCGCGGTTCCCCGCGCCCCTTGCCCGGGGCTTCGCTTCTGCCAGGCTTCGCCCTTTCCGGGGCTGACGAGGGACGGCCTCACTCGCGTGGGGGTCGCCCCCGCGCCCGGCACCGCGGACGCGGCAAGGATGGCGAAATGATCCCTAGCCTGCCGAAGCGCCGCCGCTCCGTGCTCGCCGCGGCACTCGCCGCGGTCCTCCTGGCCCCGGTGCCGGTGACCGCCGCCGAAGCCGGCCACGCGCAGGGCACCGGCGCGGCCACGGGCACGGCAGCCGGAGTGGCGGGCGGCGCGGCCACGGGCACGGCGGGCGGCGCGGCCACGGGCACGGGCACGGGCACGGGCACGGACCTGTGTACCGCCGACGGGGACCGGACCCTCGCCGGCCGGATGAGCCAGGACATCAGGGCGGCGCTGGCCCACCGGCGGGGCACCGTCTCCATCGCCGTGTACGACAGCCGCACCCGCACCGTCTGCCGGCTGGCGAACCACCGCCGCTACGACTCGGCGAGCATCGCCAAGGTCCTGATGATGGAGGCCACGCTGCGCCGGGCGCAGGGGTTGCGGCGCTCGCTCACCTCCTGGGAGCGGGCGAAGATCCGCCCCATGATCACCCGCTCGGACAACGAGGCCGCCCGGCGGCTCTGGGCCGACCTCGGCCACGCCTACCTCAAGCGGTTCCTGCGCGTCGCGGGAACGACCCGCACCACCCCGGGCTCCTACGGCTACTGGGGGCTGACCGCCACCACGGCCGCCGACCAGCTGCGCCTGCTCGGCGCGCTCGCCGACGACCGGGGCGTCCTCACGGCACGCGCGCGTGCGTACGGGCTGCGGCAGATGGCCGACGTACGGCGCGACCAGCGCTGGGGCGTGCCGGCGGGGGTGCCGCGCGGCGTCCGCGCCCACCTCAAGAACGGCTGGCTGCCGCGCGCCAAGCACGGCTGGCGGGTGCACAGCATCGGCACGTTCGCCGGCGACGGCCGCACGTACCGCATGGCGATCCTCTCCCACGGCAACCCCTCGATGGCCTACGGCGTACGGACCGTGGAACGGGTCGCGCAGGCGGTGCACCGCAACCTCAACAGGGGCCGCGCCGTCGGCCAGGACTTCACGCCGGAGAGCGAGATCAGCGAGGTTCCGGACGGTTCGGCTCCGGCGGAGAGGCCGGGCGGCGGCCCCATGACGTAACAGCCCTGTCGCGACCGTCGGTCAACCGGTAAAAACCGGGCACGAACGGGTGCCCGGGCGCCGGAAGTTGTCGTAGTGTCGCCAGGGTCACCCCGCCGGGGAGCACGCGCGCACGTAGGCAGGCGTGTACGGAGGCGGGGTCGGCGCGCAACGGTCTGCGAAGGGGAGGGGTGGCTCGGTCATGGCGCCGGTATTGGGCAGGCGGCTGCGGAGGGGAGCGGTGACCAGCGCGGTCGCCGCGGCGGCGGTGGCGGCGCTCGCCGCGTCGCAGGCTCCGGGCGTGACGGGTGTCCCGCGCGACGGGACGGCGGCGGGAGCCGCGGACGCGCCCTCGCCGTCGGGCGACTCGGCGACCGGTGACTCGCCCTACTACACGGATCTGCCGCCCCTGCACAGCCCCGTGCCGCCGACCGGCGCCCCGCCGAACGGCGGTGACAAGGAGGTGGAGGCGGGCCTGCCCGCCACCGTCCTCGACGCATACAAGAAGGCTGAGTCCGCCCTCGCCGAGTCCAAGCCCGGCTGCAACCTGCCCTGGCAGTTGCTCGCCGCCATCGGCAAGGTCGAGTCGGGCCAGGCCCGCGGCGGCCGTGTCGACGCCGACGGCACGACGCTCAAGCCGATCCTCGGCCCGCCCCTCAACGGCATCGGCTTCGCGAAGATCACCGACACCGACAAGGGCGCCTACGACGGCGACACGACGCACGACCGCGCGGTCGGCCCCATGCAGTTCATCCCTTCGACGTGGGCGTTCGCGGGCCGGGACGGCAACGACGACGGCAAGAAGGACCCCAACAACATCTACGACGCGGCGCTCGCGGCCGGCCACTACCTGTGCGCCAACGACCGTGACCTGTCCGTCGCCGCCGACCTGCGCCAGGCGATCCTGAGCTACAACCGCTCCACGGAGTACTACAACACCGTCCTGTCGTGGCTGGAGTACTACCGCAAGGGCACCCACGAGGTCCCGGACGGCAAGGGTGTGCTGCCGGACGACCGCAGCGACGAGAACGTCCCCGGCGCGAGCCCGACGCCGGTCACCACGCCCCCTCCGTCGACCACCCCGAAGCCCGGCGGGTCGAACAAGCAGGACAAGCCGAAGAACCCGGACGGGCCCGGCGGCTCCGGCAAGCCGACGGACCCGACCACCCCGGGCAACGGCGGCGGCACGGGACCCACCACGCCCCCGTCCAGCGGCGGCTCCGAGACCCCCGGCCCGACCCCCTCGCCCTCCGAGCGGGTCGCCCGCCTGGAGAACGCGGGCACCGGCAAGCTCTCCGCGACGGCGGGCGACGCCTTCGCCGGGCGCGTCTCGGTGCGCGCGGAGGCCAAGTCGGGCGCGGCCGTCGGCAAGGTCAAGGTGAAGTTCAGGGTCGTCGGCGACACCGACACCCGCTTCGAGGGCGGGGTGCGCAGCGTCTACGTCACCACCAACGCCGCGGGCAAGGCCACCGCTCCCGCGCTGAGGGCGGGGGAGAAGACGGGCGCGTTCGCCGTGCGGGCCACGGTCGTGGGCCGGAAGCTGCCGGGCCTCGACGTCGCCGGCGAGGTCACCGCGCGCCGGGCCGACGCCCTCAAGAGGACCAGCGACAAGGCCCTGACCTGCGCGCCGGGCAAGGAGTTCGCGGACCGGGTCGAGGTCAGGGCCACCTACAAGGGCGAGGCGGCCGACGGCGTCGCGGCCACCGCCACCCTCGTCAAGTCCGCGGCGGACGCGACCGTCAACGACAAGGGCCCCTACTTCAAGGACGCGGACGGCAGGCCGGTGCGCGCCCTGAAGGGCCTGAAGACCGACCGCGACGGCCTGCTGCGGCTGCCGAAGCTGTACGCGGACGACGCGGCGGGCACGTACGTGCTCCGCGTCGTCACCGAGGGCGGTGCCACGCTCACCGTCGAACTGAAGGTCGCGGAGACGGCGGCACCGGACGCCACGACCGCACCCGGCGCCACGACCGCACCGGACGCCCCGGAGGCGACGGACGGGCCCGCCGCCTGACCCGCCCCCGCGACGCGGGACGCCCGCGAAGCCACGAGAGGACCGCCCCCGCGCCGACCACGGCGCGGGGGCGGTCCTCTCGTGCGACGTGTTCTCATCTGGCCGCCGCGTTGCTACGGTGCCCGGACCTGACGCCCTATCAGTTCCCGTCGGAGTCCGGCAGAAAGGCCCCGTATGCGCGCTCTCGTCGCCGCCGCCATCGGGCTCGCGGCAGCGTTCGCCCTGGTCCTGACCGTCACGGCGATCGGCGCCCCGCCGGGCGAGACCTCACCGGAGCCGCTGCTCACCACGGTGCCCGAGCACCCCTAGCCACCGCCCAGAGCCCCGTAGACGGAGGGAGGGCCCGTCGCGATGCGCCGCAAGGCAGGCCTCGTCCTGCTCGCCTTCGCCGTGTTCTTCACGGCCATGTCACCGCTCACGCGCTGGTACGCCTTCCCGCGCCTCGCGAAGATCCCGCCGGGCCAGTACCAGGACGCGGTTCTGGAGGCGGAGAACCCCACCCTGATCGACTACGGGACGATGACCGCCAAGAAGATCGACAAGGTCACCATCGTGCAGACCCTCAAGGGCAACGTGGAGGCGTCCGAGAAGATCGAGGAGAGCACCGACCGCGACGTCGTGGTCTGGGACGCCCTCAGCTACGTCGAGGACGACAAGGGCAAGATGGTCTCCAAGATCCCCGAGCGCTACATCTTCGACGCCCACAGCCAGGAACCGGTGCACGCGGCGGGGGAGTCCGTCGACGGGGACCCGGTCAGGCGCCAGGGCATCGAGTTCAAGTGGCCGTTCCTGACCGAGAAGCGTGACTACGCGTACTTCGACGCGCAGGCCCGCGTCACCAAGCCCATCCACTACAAGGGGACGCGGAACTTCCGGGGCCTGGAGGTCTACTACTTCGAGCAGACCATCCCCTGGACGAAGGTCCCCTTCCCCAAGACGATGCCGGTCAAGGGCATCACCGCGGAGTCGCTCAGCGAGACCGGCACGACACGCTGGTACACCACCGTCCGCAAGTTCTGGGTCGAACCGGCCACCGGGGCACCCGTCTACGGCGAGGAGATCCAGAAGAACGAGCTGCGCGGCGGCACCCTCCTGGGCGACCGCGACAAGCTCACGGTCTTCGAGGGGCACGTGAAGATGCGCGGGGACTACGTCGAGGACACGGTCGACCTCGTCACGTCCCAGCGCGTCCTGGTGCTCCTGCTGACCTCCTACCTGCCCTGGGGCTTCCTCGGCCTCGGGCTGCTCCTGCTCGCCCTCTCGCTCTGGCTGGAGGCCCGCGGCCGCGGAAGGGGCGGCCCCGGACCGACGGCCTCCAGCGGCACCGCACCGCAGCCGGCCACCGCCTAGGCGCGGGGCGTCACGCACCCGCCTCACGACGCGCCTGGCGGGCCTTGGTGTACCGGGTCGGCTCCGCTGCCGCGGGGTCCTCGGGCCAGGGGTGCTTCGGGTACCGGCCGCGCAGCTCGGCACGGACCGCGCGGTAGCCCTCGCGCCAGAACGACGCGAGGTCGGCCGTGACGGCCGCCGGGCGCCCCGCGGGGGAGAGCAGATGGACCTGGACGGGCACGGCCCCGTCCGCGATCCGCGGAGTCTCCGCCAGGCCGAACATCTCCTGGAGCTTCACCGCCAGGACGGGCCGCTCCGGATCGGCGTAGTCGAGCCGCACACGCGACCCGCTCGGCACTTCGAGGCGCTCGGGGGCCAGCTCGTCCAGGCGCACGGCCTGGCCCCCGGCCCACGGCAGCAGCCGCGCGAGGCACTGCCCCGCGTCGATCCCGCCGAGGTCGGAGCGGCGCCGCGCCCGCGAGAGCTCGGGCTCCAGCCACTCGTCCACGCACGCGTGGAGAGCGTCCTCCGACACGTCGGGCCAGGGCGCGCCGAGGTGCCGGCGCAGGAACGCCAGCCGCTGCCGCAGCTCACGCGCCCCACGGGACCACTTCAGCAGCTCGGTCCCCTCATCCCGCAGCCCGCTCAACAGACCTTGTCGTACGAGACGGGGCTCCGGGTCACGGAGCGGGCGGGCGCTCAGCTCCACCGCTCCGAGGTACTCGACATGCCGCGCCACGAGATCGCCCCCGGACCAGGCCACCTCGTCCCCCGCCCGGTACAGCGCCGCGGCGGCGCTCCGCGCGACGTCCTCGTCGATGGGCGCGCCCAGCAGCACGCGCGCGTGGCCGGCGCCGACGGGACGGTCCGCGGCGGCCACGGCCAGCCAGGGGGCGCCGGTCAGCGCCGACCCCGGCCGCAGCTCGGCACGGGTTCCGCCGGCCATGAGATAGGCCCCGCCACCGACCCGCCGGGCCACCCGCTCGGGAAAGGCCAGCGCCGCCACGGCCCCCGCAGCCGCCTCCACGGCACCGCCCCCGCGGACGCCCCCCTTCCCGCCCGCCTGCCCCCCGGCGGTGGTCAGGGCCCCGGCCAGCCGCCTCGTCTCCGCGCGCCACCGCCCCGCGTACCCGTCCCCGCCCCGGCGCGCCGACCGCCACGCCGCGCCCAGGTCGTCCCCGTACTCCCGCGGCGGTTCCTCGCTCAGCAGGGCGACGGCCTCCGCGGCCTCCCGCGGGCCCACCAGGGGCGCCGCGTCGAGGAGGGCGCGGGCCAGGCGCGGATGCAGGCCCACCCGGGCCAGCCGGGCGCCGCGCTCCGTGACCCGCCCCGTCTCCGCGTCCACCGCCCCGACCGCCGCGAGCACGCCACGCGCCGCCGCCATCGCACCGCCGGGCGGCGGGTCGAGCAGAGCGAGCCCAGAGGCGTCGGGATCGCCCCAGCAGGCCGCCTGGAGGGCGAACGCGGTGAGGTCGGCCACCTTGATCTCCGGCGCCGGAAAGCGCGGCAGGCGCCCGTCCTCGGCCTCCGCCCAGCAGCGGTAGACGGCGCCCGGCGCCTCGCGCCCCGCCCGGCCCGCGCGCTGCCGCCCCGCCGCCTGCGAGGCGCGCACCGTCGCGAGGGCGCTCAGCCCCCGGGCGTGGTCCACGCGCGGCTCGCGCGCCAGCCCCGAGTCCACGACCACGCGCACCCCCGGCACCGTCAGCGACGACTCGGCCACGGACGTGGCGAGCACGACCCGGCGGCCCGCGGAACCGGCGAGGACCGCGTCCTGCACCGCGGCGGGAGCCCGCCCGTGCACCTGGAGCACCTCCACGCCCAGGCCGTCGAGCTGCCCGGCCACCCGCGCGATCTCGCCGGCCCCGGGCAGGAAGCACAGGACGTCCCCGTCCCGCTCGGCGAGGGCCCGCCGCACCACGGACGCCACATGCGTGAGCAGCGCGGGGTCGACCCGCATGCCGTGCGGGGGCCGCACGGGAGCCGCGGGCGGCGCCCAGACGACCTCCACCGGGTGGCTGACGCCCCGCGCCTCCACCACGGGCGCGTCCCCGAGGACCCGCGCCCAGCCCGCCGCGTCGGTCGTCGCGGACGCGGCCACCAGACGCAGCTCGGGCCGGAGCGCGGCCCGTACGTCGACGAGGAAGGCCGCCACGGTGTCGGCGTCCAGGTGCCGCTCGTGGCACTCGTCGATGATCACCACGTCCACGCCGTCCAGCTCCTGGTCGCGCTGGAGCCGCTGGAGCAGGACACCGGTCGTGACGACCTCCACGCGCGTGTGCGGGCCCACGACGCGCTCCCCGCGCACGGTGTGGCCGACGCGGTCGCCCACCTGCTCGCCGAGCAGCCAGGCCATGCGCCGGGCGGCGGCCCGCGCGGCGATCCGCCGCGGCTCGGCGACGACGACACGGCGTACGCCGGTACTGGCGCCCGCCACGTCGACCAGGCCCGCGAGCGCCAGCGGCACCAGCGTCGTCTTGCCGGTGCCGGGCGGCGCGCAGAGCACGGCGCTGCCGGGGCCCTCCAGAGCGGTGCGGAGGGCGGGCAGCGCCTCGCGGACGGGCAGGTTCAGTGCGGCGGCGTCAGGGATCACCCGGTCAGTCTCAGGGATGATCCGGTCAGTCCCGTACGCACACGTAGATGGCCGTACCCGGGATCAGGTTGCCGCGCAGCGGGGACCAGCCGCCCCACTCCTGGGTGTTCCAGGCGGGCCACTCCGGCTCCACGATGTCGACCAGGCGGAAGCCACCCGCCACGATGTCCCGCACCCGGTCGCCGATGGTCCTGTGGTGCTCCACGTAGACGGCGTTCCCCTCCTCGTCCTGCTCCACGTACGGAGTGCGGTCGAAGTAGGAGGCCGCCACGGAAAGGCCCTCGGGGCCGGGCTCGTCGGGGAAGGCCCAGCGGATGGGGTGCGTGGCGGAGAAGACGAACCGGCCGCCGGGCCGCAGCACGCGGTGCACGTCCTTGAGGACGAGCACCGGGTCGGCGACGAAGGGCAGCGCGCCGTAGGCGGAGCAGGCCAGGTCGAAGGAGCCGTCCCTGAAGGGCAGCACCCCGGCGTCGGCCTGCACCAGCGGCACGGAACCGCCGATGCGCAGCGCGTGCTGGAGCTGGCGGTGCGAGAGGTCGAGGGCGACGGGCCTGGCACCCTGGGAGAGCAGCCAGCGCGAGCACTGGGCGGCGCCGGCGCCGATCTCCAGGACGTCCTTGCCCTTCAGCTCCTCGGGCGGGCCGAGGAGCTCCGCCTCCACCTCGTCGAGCCCCTCGGGGCCCCACACGAAGCGGTCGTCGCCGAGGAACGTGCCGTGCTCGATCTGGTAGTCGTCGGCGTTCCGGTCCCACCAGCCGCGGTTGGCGCGGCTGCTCTCGGTGACGTCTGCCTCACGGCGGGTGGCTTCCGGCTCGGGCGGTTCGGACTCTTGGATGATCGGCTCCATCGTCGTAATCTTCGTCGGACCCGTCGCGAGGGCGCGCCGTGCGGCCCGTGTGGCCTCATGTGACAGGTTTTGTGCCGGGTATGCGGCGATCCGCCCCGGGTGTGCGCCTTCGCGCATTGACCCTGCCCGGCTGCCCCCGTATGCTACAAGTTGCGCTGCGAGCCTGCGCTCCTCAGACATAGCAGGCTGCGCTCGCGTCTGTTGTATGTCCCCTCGGTTGTCGAGGCGCCTTCCGTTTTCCGGGAGTCGCGCTTCCTAGGCTGTCCGGCTTCTGCAGAGCGAAATCGGCTCCGGCGTTGCAGTACCTACGACTTCAATGTCCGTACCGGAGCCCTTACCCACATGACGAGCAGCACCGAGACCACCGCCACCACCCCGCAGGTAGCGGTCAACGACATCGGTAACGAGGAAGCCTTCCTCGCCGCGATCGACGAGACGATCAAGTACTTCAACGACGGCGACATCGTCGACGGCGTCATCGTGAAGGTCGACCGGGACGAGGTCCTGCTCGACATCGGTTACAAGACCGAAGGCGTCATCCCGAGCCGCGAGCTCTCCATCAAGCACGACGTCGACCCGAACGAGGTCGTCGCCGTCGGTGACGAGATCGAGGCCCTGGTTCTCCAGAAGGAGGACAAGGAAGGCCGTCTGATCCTGTCCAAGAAGCGCGCTCAGTACGAGCGTGCCTGGGGCACGATCGAGAAGATCAAGGAAGAAGACGGCATCGTCACCGGTACCGTCATCGAGGTCGTCAAGGGTGGTCTCATCCTCGACATCGGCCTCCGTGGCTTCCTGCCGGCCTCCCTCGTCGAGATGCGCCGCGTCCGCGACCTCCAGCCCTACGTGGGCAAGGAGCTCGAGGCCAAGATCATCGAGCTGGACAAGAACCGCAACAACGTGGTCCTGTCCCGCCGTGCCTGGCTTGAGCAGACCCAGAGCGAGGTCCGCCAGACCTTCCTCACGACCCTGCAGAAGGGCCAGGTCCGCTCCGGCGTCGTTTCCTCGATCGTCAACTTCGGTGCGTTCGTGGACCTCGGCGGCGTCGACGGTCTCGTGCACGTCTCCGAGCTCTCCTGGAAGCACATCGACCACCCCTCCGAGGTTGTCGAGGTCGGCCAGGAAGTCACCGTCGAGGTCCTCGACGTGGACATGGACCGCGAGCGCGTGTCCCTGTCGCTCAAGGCGACGCAGGAAGACCCGTGGCAGCAGTTCGCCCGTACGCACCAGATCGGGCAGGTCGTCCCCGGTAAGGTCACCAAGCTCGTTCCGTTCGGTGCGTTCGTGCGCGTCGACGAGGGCATCGAGGGCCTGGTCCACATCTCCGAGCTGGCCGAGCGCCACGTGGAGATCCCGGAGCAGGTCGTCCAGGTCAACGACGAGATCTTCGTCAAGGTCATCGACATCGACCTTGAGCGTCGCCGGATCTCGCTGTCGCTGAAGCAGGCCAACGAGTCCTTCGGCGCCGACCCGTCGGCCGTCGAGTTCGACCCGACCCTGTACGGCATGGCCGCGTCCTACGACGACCAGGGCAACTACATCTACCCCGAGGGCTTCGACCCCGAGACCAACGACTGGCTCGAGGGCTACGAGACCCAGCGCGAGGCCTGGGAGACCCAGTACGCCGAGGCGCAGCAGCGCTTCGAGCAGCACCAGGCCCAGGTCATCAAGAGCCGCGAGGCCGACGCGCAGGCCGAGGCCGAGGGTGCGGCGGCTCCGGCCGGCGCCGCTCCGGCCGCGTCCGGTGGCGGCGGCGGTTCGTACTCCTCGGAGTCGGACGACAACTCCGGCGCCCTGGCTTCGGACGAGGCGCTCGCCGCGCTCCGCGAGAAGCTGGCCGGTGGCCAGAGCTGAGGCTCGCCCCTGGGCGTAGCTGAATAGCGCTGCGGGCCCGCGTTTCCCTTCGGGGGGACGCGGGCCCGTTTCGCGTGCCGGGGGCTTGTCGCGCGGTTCCCCGCACCCCTTCAGGGACCCTCCGGGTCCTCTTCCGGGGCTCCGCCGCCACTGCTACGGCGTGACCGGGATGTTCGTCAGGCCCCTGCCGCCCGTGACCGTGTTGTCGGCGTGGACCGTCGTCTCGCAGCCGCCGCGGTGGTTCGTCACGTTGATGGCGAGCCGCTTGTCGCCCGTCGCGCCCGTCAGCGTGGACCTGTTGCCGCGGAAGACCGTGCCGCAGCCCCAGCCGGACTGCTGGGAGTGGGTCTCGTAGCCGTTGTTCGTGGTGTTCTTGCCGGTGTTGTTCTCGATGACGTAGTCGTTGCCCTTCACGTCGACCCATGAGTCGTCGTAGTGGACGCCGGTCAGGCCCTTGCCGTCGAACGTGTTGCCCGCGACCTTGCCGCCCGTGGTGCCCTCCTTGATGTCGACCGCCTCGCCGCCGACGCCGGGTCCGATCGTGTTGCCGAGGATCTGGACGTTGTCGCTCCTGTCGGAGAGCGTGTTGGCGGTGCCCACGTAGATGCCCTCGCCCATGCCGCGGCCGTCCTTGCCCGTGTCGTACACGCGCGAGTTCCTGATCACGCCGTCGCGGCTCGACTTGCGGAAGTGGACGCCCTCCATGGCGAGGCCGTGCACCGTGACGCCGTCCACGACGACCCCGCGCGCCGAGTCGATCATGATGCCCTTCTGGCCGCCGGTCACGGTGATGCCCTTCACCGTCCAGTAGGCGGCCCCGTTCAGGTGCAGGCCGTAGCCGCCGCCCGCCTTGAGCACCGCCCTCGGGGAGCCGGTCAGCGTGATGCGGGAGCCGGCGCCCGCCGCCACCGAGGTCGCGAAGTTCCCGGCGTAGTCTCCGTCGGCCAGATGGATCGTGTCGCCGGGGAAGGCGTCGGTGAGCGCCGCCTTGAGCTGGGCGGCGGTGGACACCTCGATGGTCCGCGCGGGTGCCGCGCCGGGAGCGGCGGTCGCGCTCGCGGCGGGGCCCGCGGTGGCGGCCGTCGCGGTCAGCAGGGCGGTGAGCAGTGCTCGTCGGGTGCGCATGGGGGGTGGCCTTCCCGTCCGGAGAGGGCGTTCCCGTGCGGTTCTTCCACGTGAACGCCGGGTGTGCACATGAACGTAGAGGTGCGACATGTCCGCGTCAAGGTAGGGGGCCGGGGTTGGGTGTGCGGCGCGTGCGGGTGAACTGGCCGCCCCCGTAAGCGTGTTCGTGGGGACGGAATCGCGCCGCGGGCGGGAATGAGCGGGCCGCTCGGCTTGTTCTTCCTCAGGAACACGAGGAGGAGCGGTCACAGTGCTTGATCCGCAGGGTTTGTACGCGTGGGAGCCGAAGGGCCTGGCCGTCGTCGACATGGCGCTGGCGCAGGAGTCGGCCGGTCTTGTCATGCTCTACCACTTCGACGGCTACATCGATGCGGGCGAAACCGGCGACCAGATCGTCGAGCGGCTGACGGACAGCCTTCCCGGGCAGGTGGTGGCGCGGTTCGACCACGACCGGCTCGTCGACTACCGTGCCCGCCGTCCGCTGCTCACCTTCCGGCGCGACCGCTGGACCGACTACGAGGTCCCGACGCTCGACGTCCGGTTGCTGCAGGACGCCACGGGGGCGCCCTTCCTGCTCCTCTCCGGCCCCGAGCCGGACATCGAGTGGGAGCGGTTCGCGGCGGCCGTCAAGGAGATCGTGGAGCGGCTCGGCGTCCGCCTCGCGGTGAACTTCCACGGCATCCCCATGGGCGTGCCGCACACCCGCCCCGTCGGCCTCACCCCGCACGGCAACCGCACCGACCTGGTGCCGGGCCACCGGAGCCCCTTCGACGAGGCACAGGTGCCGGGGAGCGCGGCCTCCCTGGTGGAGTACCGCCTCCTGGAGGCGGGACACGACGTGCTCGGCCTCGCCGCCCACGTCCCGCACTACATCGCCCGCTCCGCGTACCCGGACGCGGCCCTCACCGTCCTTGAGGCGATCACCGCCGCGACCGGCCTGGTGCTGCCCGGTGCCGCGCACGGGCTGCGCACCGAGGCCCACCGCACCCAGACCGAGATCGACCGGCAGATCCAGGAGGGCGACGAGGAACTGGTCGCGCTGGTCCAGGGGCTTGAGCACCAGTACGACGCGGCCGCGGGGGCCCAGGACCGCGGCAACATGCTGGCCGAACCGGCGGACATCCCCTCCGCCGACGAGATCGGCCGCGAGTTCGAGCGCTTCCTCGCCGAGCGGGAGGGCGAGGGGTGACACCGGGGCCCTGACGCCGCTCTCGGACCCAGGCCCTAAGCTTCCGATCATGCTGAAGGTGGGCCTGACCGGTGGGATCGGCGCCGGCAAGAGTGAAGTCTCGCGGCTGTTCGCCGCGTCCGGAGCCGTCCTGATCGACGCCGACAGGATCGCGCGCGAGGTGGTCGAGCCGGGGACTCCCGGTCTCGCGGCCGTCGTCGAGGCCTTCGGGGAGGAGATCCTCGCCCCCGACGGCTCCCTCGACCGGCCCCGCCTCGGCTCCGTCGTCTTCGCCGACGCCGAGAGGCTCGCCGTGCTCAACTCGATCGTGCACCCCCTCGTCGGCGCCCGCTCCGCCGAGCTGGAACGCACGGCGGCCGAGGACGCGGTGGTCGTCCATGACGTGCCGCTGCTCACCGAGAACGGCCTCGCGCCCCTCTATGACCTGGTGATCGTCGTCGACGCGAGCCCGGAGACACAGCTCGACCGCCTGGTGCGGCTGCGCGGCATGAGCGAGGAGGACGCCCGCGCCCGGATGGCCGCGCAGGCCACGCGGGACCAGCGCCTGGAGATCGCGGACATCGTGATCGACAACGACGGGCCGCTCGCGGGCCTCGGTGAGCGGGTGGCCGCGGTGTGGGCGGATCTCGTCCGCAGAGCGCGCCCATGACGTCGCGCGAGGTGCCCGCGGAATAGATGCCGCTGTGGCGGGCGTTGGCGCGGGGGAGCGAGGGAAGGAGTCCGGCGTGCCCGACATCACCCCGGAAACGCATGTCATCGACTTCCGCGCGGCGGAGCAGCTCCTCGCCGCGCGCGATCCGCGCGGCGCGGTCAAGCTGCTGGACACGGTCATCGCCGCCCACCCCGAGAACACCGCGGCCAGGCTGCTCAGGGCGCGCGCCTTCTTCGCCTCCGCGCAACTGCGCGCCGCCGAGCTGGAGTTCAGCATCGTCCTGGAGCGGGAGCCCGACAACGCCTTCGCGCACTTCGCGCTCGCCCGCACCTACGAGCGCGGCGCGCGGCCCGAGCGCGCGCGACGCCACTTCCGGCTCGCGGCGGCGCTCGACCCCCAGCCGGAGTATCTGGCGGCGGCCCGCTTCGACGACGAGAGCTGACCGCCCGGCCACCGGGCTTCCCCGGGCCGGTCGGTGCGCCCGGGCCTCCCCGGGCCGGCTAGCGCGGGTCCGACGGCTCGTACGGCGGGATGTCGCGGCCCGGCTGGAAGTGCGGGCCCTGGCGCAGCCGGCGTACCACCCACGCCAGGTCGGCCGCGACGACGAGCACGAGCACGCCGCACGCCACGGCCCAGCCGGTGCGCCCGGTCAGGGCGAAGGCCGCGGTTCCGAAGGCCGCCCAGAGCAGCCCCCATACGCTGAACCACAGGCGCATGCGGAGCGGACTCCGCGCGGTCACCGGTTCGCTGCCGGTACGGGGCGGACGCGGGGCGGGGTGCTGGGTGCGGTGCGTATGCGTCATCAGGGGTCGTCTCCTCCATTCCAGGATAAAGAGGGTGGGAACGTGCTGGAAGCGCTCAGGTCCGATACGAGTCTCCGCGCCTGGCTGGAAGAGCTGGAGAGCGCCGGGCCGCCCCGGGCGGAGGCGGAGCTCCCGGACGCCGACGGACTGCCGGAGGTGCTGCTCGACCTCGGTGTGCCGCACGAGGACATCAACACCCTCGTGGCCCTGCGGGCCCGGCTCCTGGCCGAGCCGGAGGTGCGCCTGCTGCTCGACCGCTGCGTCGACGCCCTCGTACGTGACATGGGCACGGTCGGCGGGGGCGGCCGGCAGCCGGTGCTGCCCGAGGCGTGGGGCGAGCTCGGCCGCTGCTTCTTCGTGTTCGTGTACGTGGCGGCGCTGCCGCACGTGCGGGCCCACCACCGCGAGCGCGGCATCCCCGCCGACATCTCCCGCCATACGCTCGCCGACCTGGGGCGGCACATCGCGGTGCACCGCGGGGCCCGCGGCGGACCCGGCCTGCTCGTGCCGGGCTGGCTCGGCCTGCACTTCCGCGGAGAGCTCTACCAGATCGGCAGACTGCAGTTCCAGCGTGCGGTCCTCGGCGAGCGCATGGGCGGCGCGGCGGCCGCCGCCGGGCACTGGGCGGGCCCCGGCGACCCCTGCCTCAACCTGCACATCGCGGCCTTCCGCGGGCCGCTGTCCCCCGAAGCCTGCGACCGGTCGCTCGCCCTGGCGCGGCGGTTCTTCGCCCGCCACTACCCCGAGGAGCGGTACGAGACGGCCGTCTGCCACTCCTGGCTGCTCGATCCGCAGCTGAAGGAGCATCTGCCGGCGGACACGAACATCGTCCGCTTCCAGGAGCGCTTCCACCTGGCGGAGGGGTACGGGAGGGAGCCGGAGGACGGTGACCCGGTCGCGTTCGTCTTCGGCGACAGGGAGCTGCCCGTGGCCGCACTGCCCGGGCGGACCGCGGTCGAGCGCGCCGTCGGCGATCATCTGCGGGCGGGCGGCCACTGGTACACGGGGCACGGCTGGTTCCCGCTGTAGCGGAACGTCCAAAGGCGGCGCGGGAGCGATGAGTTCGGCGGTGCGGGACCGTCTATCCAGGTGACAGCAGAACAGCACGGCAGGCCGGAAGCCCGGGAGGGCGCGGACCCGCCGCCCCGCCGCTCACCAGGGAGACCACCATGACCGCCACGACCGCAACCGCCACGGCCGTCACCCCCGCGTCCACCGCCCCCCGCAGCCGCGGCGCCCGCATCGCGCTGCGCACCGTCCAGACGCTGCTCGGCGTCTTCTTCGCCGCCGCGAGCGGAGCCCCGAAGGTGATCGCGCACCCGACCGCCGTCGAGGCCTTCGACGAGCTGGGCTGGGGCGCGCCCGGGATGTACACGATCGGGGCGCTGGAGGTGCTCGGCGGGATCGCGCTGCTGCTGCCGCTGCTGTCGTCCGTCGCGGCGACGGCGTTCGTCGGGCTGATGGTCGGCGCGTTCGTCGTGTCGGTGACGGCGCTCGGCGGGGAGAACGCGGCCACGCCGCCGGTCCTGATCCTCCCGCTGGCCTGGATCGCCTGGTCCCGCCGAGGCGAGACGACGAAGCTGCTGGCCCGGATACGCACCCTGCGCCACTGACCCCGGTGGCCCCGGTGGCCCCGTCGGGCCGCTGCGGAGAAGTCCCGGCGACACGCCGTCACACCGGGCGTGCCGCCGGGACTTCCGTGCGTCGCAGGACCCGGCCGCCGACGCTAGCCCTCCTCGACGCCCCGCAGCCGTTCCAGCTCGCGGCGGTCGCGCTTCGTGGGGCGGCCGGCGCCGCGGTCGCGGATGCCCGCGGGGGCGACGGCCTCGCGGGGCGGGGGCGGCGGTGAGTTGTCGACGTAGCACTCCACGGCGACCGGGGCGCCGACGCGCTTGCGGATCAGGCGCTTCACGACGACGATCCGCTCCCGGTTGCCCGCCTGCCGCAGGCGTACCTCGTCGCCCACGCGCACGCCGTACGCGGGCTTGACCCGCTCTCCGTTGACGCGTACGTGGCCGCCCTTGCAGGCGGCCGCTCCCGACGAGCGCGTCCTGGTGAGGCGGACCGACCAGATCCAGCTGTCCACGCGCACGGTGCCCTCGTCGGTCCGCGTACCGCCCGGTGCGCGTTCCCGGCCGCCGCCCGAAGTCTCCGAAGCCATGCACCGAACCTTAGACCGCGTCCGGCCCCGGCAGCACGGATCGGCCGTGGCGACCGCGCTGACGTGGACGTTCGCGGGTACGTGTGGTCAGTGATGACGACGCCCGCGTACGTACGGTGGAGGACATGGACGGCCTGAGCGAACTTGACCAGCGGATCGTCGGGTGCCGCGCCTGCCCCCGCCTCGTCGAGTGGCGCGAGGAGGTCGCGCGCACCAAGCGGGCGGCCTTCGAGGACTGGACGTACTGGGGACGCCCGGTGCCCGGCTTCGGCCCGCACGACGCCTCGCTCCTGATCATCGGCCTCGCGCCCGCCGCGCACGGCGCGAACCGCACCGGACGGATGTTCACGGGCGACCGCTCGGGAGAGTTCCTCTACCCGGCGCTGTACGACGTCGGCCTCGCCTCGCGGCCCACCGCCGAGAGCGCCGACGACGGCCTGACGCTGTACGGCACCCGCATCACCTCGCCCGTGCACTGCGCGCCGCCCGCCAACAAGCCCACCACGGAGGAGCGTGACACCTGCCGCTCCTGGCTGGTGAGCGAGCTGAGGCTGCTCGCGCCCACCCTCAGGGCGGTCGTCGTGCTCGGCGGCTTCGGCTGGCAGGCGGCGCTGCCCGCCTTCGCGGCGGCGGGCTGGCAGGTGCCGAGGCCGCGCCCCGCCTTCGGGCACGGGGCGCACGTACGGCTCGCGGGCGGGCAGGGGCAGGAGCCGCTCGACGTGTTCGGCTGCTTCCACGTCAGCCAGCGCAACACGTTCACCGGGCGCCTCACGCCCGGGATGCTGCGGGAGGTGCTGCGCTCGGCGGCCTTCGAAGCGGGCCTGCACCCGAACGGCCCAGCAGAGGAGGCCGCGCCGGGCGGTGCTTCCTAGCGTGAGGTCGTGGATGAGACGCGTGCAGCCAAGCCTTCCCGTCCCTCCGGGGCGTCCGATGCCGACCGGGCGGGCACCGGGGCCGGTGGCGCGGGTGCCGGCGCGCCGAAGCCCTCCGGTGCCGCCTACCGGAACCTGGCCGTCGCCACCATCGGCTTCACCCTCACCTTCTGGGCCTGGGACCTGGTGGCGCCGCTCGGCAGCGACTTCAAGGACCGGCTCGGCCTGAGCTCCTTCGAGCAGTCGCTCCTGGTCGCCGTACCGGTGATCGTCGGCTCCCTCGGGCGCGTACCGGTCGGCGCCCTGACCGACCGCTACGGCGCCCGGCTGATGTTCCCCCTCGTCTCGGCGCTCACGATCATCCCGGTGCTGCTGATCATCCCGGCCAGGAACAGCTTCGGCGCGATGCTCGCGGTCGGCTTCCTGCTCGGCCTGGGCGGCACCACGTTCGCCATCGGCATCCCCCTGGTCAACTCCTGGTTCCCGCCGGCCCGCAGGGGCTTCGCGCTCGGCGTCTTCGGCATGGGCATGGGCGGCGTGGCGCTCTCCGGCTACTTCACGCCCCGCATCGCCAATCACGGCGACAACCTGCCGTACGTCGTCGTCGCCATCGCGCTCGCCGTCTACGCCGCGCTCGCCGCGCTGCTCATCACCGACCGCCCCGACAGGCCCGTGCCCACCGACTCCCTCGGCACCCGCCTCGGCCGGGCGGGACGGCTGCGGGTCACCTGGGAGCTCTCCGCGCTCTACGCGATCGGCTTCGGCGGCATCGTCGCCTTCGGCGTGTACCTGCCCACCTACCTGAAGACCTGGTACGACCTCTCGCCGACCGACGCGGGCACCAAGGCCGCCGGGTTCGCGCTGGTCACCGTCGTCTTCCGGCCCGTCGGCGGCTGGCTGTCGGACCGCCTCCACCCGGCCACGGTCACCACGGGCGCCCTCGCGCTGGTCGCGCTCTTCGCCGTCGTACAGGCCTTCGATCCGAGGCTGTATCCGGTGGGCACGGTCTGCCTGCTGCTCATGGCGGCCGGCCTCGGCACCGCGAGCGGCAGTGTCTTCGCGCTCGTCTCCCAGGTCACCCCGCAGCCGAAGGTCGGCTCCGTCACCGGCATCGTGGGCGCCGTCGGCGGGCTGGGGGGCTTCCTGCCGCCCCTGGTCATGGGCGCGATCTACAGCGCCAAGGACTCGTACTCGATCGGCTTCATGCTCCTCTCCGACCTGGCCCTCGCGGGCTGCGTGTACGCCTACGGGCGCATGCGGAACGCCTGACGGCTCCTCGCCGGGAGCGGGGGGCAAAACCCGGGCGGGGGCGCGCACTTGGGGGCGCTGAGTGCCGGGCGAGCGCCGCTGCCGTAGGAGTGATTCTCCGGGGTGAACTGCCGCCGTCCCGGCGGGTGAGGCGCCGCTGCGGGGGCGCGGCGACCGCAGACTCCGGGGAACGCGCCGGGCAGGACCGGCGCCGAGCGAGTGGAGCTCCCGGTGCCGGAACAGCCCCCAAGCCGCCCGCGTCTCCCGCTCGGCCGCGGCAGGCCCCGCCTCCTCGCCCGTGCGTCGGCGGCCGTCGCCCTCCTGCTCGCCGTGGCGGCGGCCGGGCACGCGCACACCCACGACGGGCGTGCGGTACCGGACAGCGCGGGAGGGGCGGTACGAGGGGGCGCCGGGGCCTTCTGGGTCGAGCCCGACAGCGCCGCCGCCCGGCAGGCCGCCGAGTGGCGACGGCAGGGCAGGCCGGACGACGCCCGCATGATCGAGCGCGTCGCCGCGCGCCCGCAGGCCGTCTGGCTGAACGAGGCCGCGCCGGGCGCCGCCGTGCGGGCCCAGGTGCAGGCGGCCTCGGAGCAGGGCCGCACCGCCGTCCTCGTCGCCTACTTCATCCCGCACCGCGACTGCGGGTCGTACTCGGCGGGCGGCGCCCGCGACGCCGCCCAGTACCGCGGGTACATCGACGCGTTCGCCGCCGGGCTCGGCACCACGGGCGCCTACGTCATCGTCGAGCCGGACGCCGTCGCGCACATGGTGGCCGGCTGCGAGGGAGCCGCCGCCGGCGAACGGTACGCACTGCTCGCCCACGCGGTGCGGACCCTGAAGCGCGCGCCGAACACCAAGGTGTACCTGGACGCGGGCAACGCGGGCTGGATTCCCGACGAGCGGCGCCTGGTCGCCCCGCTGCGCGCCGCGGGCATCGCCGAGGCCGACGGCTTCGCGCTGAACGTCGCCAACCACTACACGGACGCGGCGAGCACCGAGTACGGCCACCGGCTCGTCCGGGCGCTCGGCGGCGGCGCGCGCTTCGTCGTCGACAGCAGCCGCAACGGCAACGGCCCCTACGTGGGCGCGGACGCCTGGTGCAACCCGCCGGGCCGCGCGCTCGGCACCCCGCCCACCACCAGGACCGGCGACGCCTCGCTCGACGCCTACCTGTGGGTCAAGCGGCCCGGCGAGTCCGACGGGACCTGCCGGGGCGGGCCGAAGGCCGGGCAGTGGTGGCCCGAGTACGCCCTCGGCCTGGCACGGCGGGCCAAGCCTCAGCCCGACGGCACCTGAGCACCGGGCCGCCAGACGAAGCGGACGTCCGGCTCGCGCTCCTCGTTGCCCGAGCCGTCCGTACGCTCCGCCTCGGTGAAGCCGTGGCGTGCGTAGAAGCGGTGCGCGGGGGCGTTGACCTGGAACGTCCACAGGGAGAGGCCCCGCGGGCTGCGCTCCTTGGCCAGGGCCACGAACCGGTCGCCGACGCCGCGCCCGCGCCAGTCGGGGGCGACGTAGAGCTGGCTGAGCTCGTCGCCCTCCAGCACCATCATGCCGACGGGCTCGCCCGCGGCTTCCGCGAGCCAGGTCCCGCCGCGCGGCACCACGGCGTACGTGAAGAAGTCCCGCACCTCGTCGTCGGTGTGGGCCCGGCGCACGGTCGGCAGAGCGGCGTCGTAGGAGCGCAGATAGACGTCGGCGACGGCGGCACCGTCGGGCCCGGTGGCCCGGCGCAGCTCGATCGGAGCGGTCACGAGCCGCCCCCGGCGCCCGTACCGGTGCCGTCGGGGACGACGGCCGTGGCCGTTATCTCGACGAGCTGGCCCGGATAGCCGAGGCAGGCGGTGCCGAGCAGCGTCGAGGTGTGGGGGCCCGCGTGCAGGGCGGATTCGCGGACGACCGCCCAGGCCTCCGTGAGCGCGGTGACCTCGTCGCCGACCACGTACACCGTGCTGGCCACCACGTGCGACAGGTCGCTGCCCACCGCGCGGAGGGCCTCGTCGAGGTTGGCGACGACCTGCTCGGTCTGGCGGGTGACGTCTCCCTCACCGACGAGCTTCCCCTCCGGGTCGAGCGGGACGGAGCCCGCCATGAAGGCCAGGCGGGTGCCTGCCTCGACCACCGCGGCGTGCGCGTAGCCGGGGGGCGGGAAGAGGGTGGGGACGACGGTGCGTTCCGGAAGAGCCATGCGGTGATGATGCGGTGCCGGGGACCGCCGCCGCATCCCGATTTCCGCGGGGCCGGCGCTGCCCCGTCCGGCCGGTGCTGCCCTGTGCTCCGGGCGCCGGAGCCCGTTGTCAGTGGTCTGGCCTAGGGTGGCGAATGGTGGGATCGGACGCGGAGAACGGGCGCTCTGAGCTGGGGCTCTCGTGAGGGAGGGCCCCGCCGGGCGCGTGCGGGGGACGGAGCGAGGTGGTGGCGGTGACAGCGGAGGCGGCGATGGCCGGCCACGCCTCGGTCGTGCGCTCCTGCGCGGCCGTCTTCCTTCCGGCGGAGGTGCCGAGGGAGGGGCGGATCGCGTTCTGGCGGCCGGACGGCGGGGAGCTGCCGGGGAGCGGCGGGCCCGCGGGCGGTTCCGGGCCGGGGGAGACGTGGGCCGGCGGCCGGGGGGAGATCGCCGTCGCGCGCAAGCACGGCAAGGGGGCCCGCGCGCGTACCGTCCCCGCGCTGTTCCTGCCCGTGGCCGAGGCCGTGCCGCCGCTGCTGCGCGCCGCGCGCCCGCATCCCGCGGCGGCCTGCTGGGGCGCCGCCGCCCGGCACGCCCTGCACCTGGCCGCACGCGGCAGGCTGCTGCCCGGCGTCACCGCGGGCGACTTCGACGCGTGGCGGGCGGGACCGCTGGACGAGACCGACGTCGCCCAGCTCAGAGCCATCGCCGCCGCCCTGCCCGCCGAGGCGCACGCGGTGCCGCTGCCGGGGGCCGGACCACTGCTGCTTCCGGAGCCGTTCGCCCTGGTCAGGGCCTTCGTGGACGCGGTGGTCGACGCCCTGCCGCGGTCGCCCGCCGCCGCGCACGCCGTGGGCGCCCCCTTCGCCGCGCACGAGCCGCAGCGGCTGCCGGGGGCGCGGGGCTGGGCCGCCGAGGTCGCTGCCGGGGTCGACGCCGGGGTGCGGGTGTCGCTGCGGCTCGATCTGCGGGCCCACGAGGTGTTCGACGGGGCGGACACGGAAGGGGCGGGCCGGGGGAGCAGGTCCGACCCGGCGGCCGGCGAAGGCGTCTCCCGCGCGGCCGTGGCCAGCCCCGCCGCGGCCGTCGTGCAGGTGCACAGCCTCGCCGACCCCTCGCTCGTCACCGACGTGCCGCGGCTCTGGGCGGGAGCGGACCACTTCGGCCCCCGCGCCACAGTGGACACCCTGCTCGCAGTCCGGCGCGCGGCCCGCGTGTGGCCGCCCCTGGCCCGTCTGCTGGAGCGGCCCGTGCCCGACGTGCTGCCGCTGAGCGAGGAGGAGCTGTACGACCTCCTGGGCGCGGCGGCCGGCCGGCTCGGCGCGGCGGGCGTGACCGTGCACTGGCCGCGCGAGCTGACGCGCGGCCTCACCGCCACGGCCGTCGTCCGCCCCGCGCCCGGCACCGCCGCGGACAACTTCGACTTCTTCAAGACCGAGGAGCTCCTGGAGTTCCGCTGGCAGATCGCGCTCGGCGACCAGGGCGGCGACCCCCTGACCGAGGCGGAGCTGGACCTCCTCGCCGAGGCGCACCGCCCGGTCGTCCGCCTCCGCGACCAGTGGGTGGTGGTCGACCCCGAGCTGGTCCGCAAGGCGCGCAAGCGGGACCTCGGCCTTCTCGACCCGGTGGACGTCCTGTCCGTGGCGCTCACCGGCACGGCCGAGGTCGAAGGCGAGCAGGTGCCCGCCGTGCCCGTCGGCGCGCTGGCCGGACTGCGCGAGCGGGTGACGGGCGACCTCGCCACGGTCGCGCAGCCGCCCGGCCTGCACGCGACGCTCCGTGACTACCAACTGCGGGGCCTCGCCTGGCTCGACCGCATGACCTCCCTCGGCCTCGGCGGCTGCCTCGCCGACGACATGGGCCTCGGCAAGACGATCACGCTGATCGCCCTGCACCTCCACCGCGCGCACCCCGCGCCGACCCTCGTGGTCTGCCCCGCCTCGCTGCTCGGCAACTGGCAGCGGGAGATCGAGCGGTTCGCGCCGGGCGTCCCGGTGCGCCGCTTCCACGGCCAGGGCCGCACCCTCGCCGACCTGACCGGCGGCTTCGTCCTCACCACGTACGCCACGATGCGGACGAGCGCCGCCGCCCTCGCCGGCGAGACCTGGGGCCTCGTGGTCGCCGACGAGGCGCAGCACATCAAGAATCCGCACGCGGCCACGGCGAAGGCACTGCGCACCATCCCCTCCCCGGCCCGCGTCGCCCTCACCGGCACCCCCGTGGAGAACAACCTCTCCGAGCTCTGGGCCCTCCTGGACTGGACGACCCCCGGGCTGCTCGGGCCCCTCAAGGCGTTCCGCGCCCGGCACGCGCGCCTGGTGGAGGGCGGGGAGAACGCCGAGAACGACGAGGCGATGGTCCGCCTCGCCCGCCTGGTCCGGCCCTTCCTCCTCCGCCGCAGGAAGTCCGACCCGGGCATCGCCCCCGAGCTGCCCCCGAAGACGGAGACGGACCACCCGGTCACGCTCACCCGCGAGCAGACCTCGCTCTACGAGGCGGTGGTCCGCGAGACACTGGCCCGCATCGAGGCGTCGAAGGGCATCGCGCGGCGCGGCCTCGTGATGAAGCTGCTGATGGCGCTGAAGCAGATCTGCAACCACCCGGCGCAGTATCTGAAGGACGGCGCGCTCACCACCCGTTCGGGCCGCCCGCGCTCGGGCAAGCTGGAGCTGCTCGACGAACTCCTGGACACGATCCTCACGGAGTCGGAGAGCGCGGGCGCCGTCCTGGTCTTCACGCAGTACGTGGAGATGGCGCGGCTCCTCGACTCCCACCTCTCCGCCAGGGGCGTGGGCACGCAGCTCCTCCACGGCGGCACGCCGGTCGCCCGGCGCGAGGAGATGGTGGACCGCTTCCAGTCGGGCGAGGTCCCGGTCTTCCTGCTGTCCCTGAAGGCGGCGGGCACGGGCCTGAACCTCACGCGGGCGGGCCACGTCATCCACTACGACCGCTGGTGGAACCCGGCGGTCGAGGAGCAGGCCACCGACCGCGCCTACCGCATCGGCCAGACCCAGCCGGTCCAGGTGCACCGCCTCATCACCGAGGGCACGGTGGAGGACCGCATCGCGGAACTGCTCGCCGCGAAGCAGGCGCTGGCGGACGCGGTGCTCGGTGACGGCGGCGAAGCCGCCCTCACGGAACTGTCCGACGCGGAGCTCGCGGACCTCGTCGCGCTGCGGAGGACGGCGTGAGGCGCCGGGGCGGCCTGGGCCGGGCCAGCGGGATGAGCGAGACGAGCCGCATGGGCAGCGGGCGCGTCTTCCCCGCGCTGCCGCCGCACCCCGACCCCGAGGCACCGTTCGCCGCGACCTGGTGGGGCAACGCCTGGATCGACGCCCTTGAGACCGGCGCCCTCGACCAGGCCCGCCTGGCGCGCGGCCGGACGTACGCGCGTGCCGGCGCGGTCGACACCATCACCGTCGCCCCGGGCCGCATCGTGGCCTACGTCCACGGCAGCCGACCCCGCCCCTACCGCGCGGAGATCCGCCTGCGCACGATGCTGCCCGACCACTGGGACCGCTTCCTGGACGCGGTGACGGCCGACCCCGCGCACATCGCGGCCCTCCTGGACAAGGACATGCCGCCCGCCCTGGCGGACGCGGCGGACCGCGCGGACGTCCCCCTCCTGCCGGGCGCCCGTGAGCTGTCCCCGTCGTGCACCTGCCCCGACCGCGGCCACCCCTGCAAACACGCGGCGGCCCTGGCCTACCAGACGGCCCGCCTCCTGGACGCCGACCCCTTCGTTCTGCTGCTCATGCGCGGCGGCGAGGAGCCCGACCTCCTGGACGAACTGGCCCACCGCAACGCACGGGCCGCAGCGGCGGAACAGGCCGCCCCGGACGGCCCTCCAGCACCCGCCCCCACCACCACGCCCACCACCACGCCCACCGCCTCCTCGCCCGCGGACGCGGCGGCGCCCGCCGCCGCCCGGCCGTCCGAGCCCACGCCCGACGGACCCGCGCTTCCCGCCCCCGCCGGGTCGGCGCCGGCGCTCCCGGGGGTCCCGGCCAGGGACGTCCTCGCCAAGGACGTCCGCAGGCCCCTGCCTCCCCCGCGGGCCACTCCGGCGCACCCGGGTGAGCCGCCGGTCCTGCCGGCCATGCCGGGCGCCCCGGACCCGGCCTCCCTGGAGTTCCTGATCACGGACGCGGCGGCCCGGGCGCACGCGTACCTCACCTCGGGCGCGGACCCGTTCACGGCAGCGTCCCCCTGGCACGACGCGGTCCGCCTCGCGGCCTCGCACCCGGGTCTCACGGGCCGCAGGACGTTCAGCCGCCAGTTCGCCGAGCTGGCCCGCTCGGTGGGCCGCACCCCCGCCGGCCTCTCCCGGGCGGCGGCGGCCTGGCGCCAGGGCGGCGAGGAGGGCCTCGCCGTCCTTGAATCCCCCTGGGACCCCCCGGCGGGACCCTTCGACCGGGCCCGCGGCGCCCTCGCGGCGGCGGACCTCCCGCGCATGACGATCCACCGCAACCACCTCACGAACGCCGAGGGCTCCCTCCAGCTCCGCTTCGGCCGCGACGGCCGCTGGTACCCGTACCGCAGCGAGCCCCACGCCGACGACTGGTGGCCGGAGGGAGAGGCGGACGAGGACGTGGTGGGCGCGCTGACGGCGGTTCTCGGCGGCTGACGGTGCCGCAGCGGTCCGTGCCGCGGGGCCGCGCCGCTCAGGCCCGCAGGTGGGCCAGTCCGGCATCGCCCGCCGGATACGGCCGCTCGGCGGGGAGCAGCTTCTCGGCCCCCGCGAGGTCTCCGGCGCGTACGAGGGCGTGGACGTCGCGCGCCGGCCCGGTGACGTCCGTGATCGAGACCGTCCACTCGTCCGCGTAGCGGCGGGAGGCGTCGCCCGCCAGGCCGAGCTGGAGCGAGCGGTGGGGCAGGGCGTTGAGGTGGAGGTCCCGCTCGGGGTCCCACTGGACCCGGGCGGGGGAGCGGCGCAGGGCACGCCTCCAGGCGGCTTCGTCGGGGTGCGTGCCGCGCGCGTAGTGCGAGAGGCAGGCGTTGCGCAGCGCCCAGTCGAAGCCCTCGCGGGTGATCTCGACGGCCAGCACGGTCTGCTGCCCCTCCTTCGTGGCCCAGCCGCAGCGGTACATCATCCACAGGAAGGACGGCTTGATCCACGTCATGCGGTCGCGCTTCCAGGCGGCCGGGAAGCGGCCGTCGCGGGCCGCGGGAACACCGAGTGCGGGGTCGTACGCCTGGTAGACCGTGATCGTCGCATCCGTGTACAGGGCGCGGATCTGACGGATCGGCACGGGCGGTTCGGCGGACGTGGCGGTCGGGACGGCGGACGTGGCGGTGAGGTCGGCGTGCTGGGCTTTCATGGGGCAAGCGTGCTGGTGACGTGGCCGGTTCGCCACCGAATTGTCTGCGGGGCGCGTGGGGTCGCGGACGCCGAGCGGGTGGTGCACGGCGCGGCGGCCGGGGCCCGGGAAGCGGTGGCGGCGGCGCTCACGCGCCCGGCGCACGTACACGCCGCCGCCGTGAGCGGCACCGGGCAGCCGACACGATCCGGTCCGCCATGGTCCCGGGAGCCGCCCACGGCCTCGGGAGCCCTCCACGGCCGGCTCGGTGCACAGTCCCGCGCGGTCTCAGAAGTCGACCCGCGTCCGCTCGTCGAGCCGTGCGACCGACTCCTGCGCGAACGCCTTCTCGTAGTCGCTGCGGATCTCCTCGATCAGCACGTCCCGCTCGCGCACCTCGGCGACCGGATACAGGAGGATCAGTTCGTACGAGCGCTCCCGCTCGATCCTGCCTCCGGCGTCGCGCCACTGCCCGCGCCCGTCCTGGACGGTCAGCCCGTCGGGGAAGCCCGGCGTGACCTCCTTGTCGACGAAGGCCATGAACTGCTTGTCGGTCACCGCGGGCCCGCCGTCCGGCCGCTCGGTGCCGAAGAAGAGCCGGGTCTCGGCGTACGGCTTGCCGCGCTGCGCGGCAGCGGTCGTGGCGGGTCCGTCGCCGCCGTCCAGCGAGGCGTACGCGGCGGGCGCGCCGACGGCCAGCACGGCCGTCACGGCGACGGCCACGGCGAGGCGGTTGCCCGAGGTGCGCGGAAGAGTGAGAGCCACGGGGCGGTCCCTTCGGGAGCGGGGTACGGACGTCGGCTCCCGACCGGGCGGCCGGGCGGCCGGGCGTCCCTGGGGGGAAGCCGTGCGTCCCTGACGCCGGCACACCGTAGTGGACGCGCGGCGCCTCGCCGGGCCCGTGTCCGGCATCAGGCCGGATTTCCCCCCGCTCCGCCCAGCCGGTACGTCCTGAACTCCCGCCACCCCTTGCCCGGACCGTCCGTCACGAGGAGGTCGACCGAGGTCACGTGGCTGACCAGTGGGAGGTGCGGGGCGAGTGCGCGCTCCAGGGCGTCGTAGGCGGCCTCGTAGGTGTCCGGGCCCTCGTGATTCGCGAGGGTCAGATGGGGGGCCAGGGGCGGGTCGAAGATCCCTCGGTAGGGGACGGCCTCGGGCCAGCGGGCGGTGAGGGCCTCGGTGAGCGCGCGGAGCGGGGCCTCGGGGGCCGGCGGGAGGTAGAGGACCCCCGGATAGCGGCGGAACCGGGTGAACGTGAGCGTGAAGGGAGCGTGCGCCGCGAAGAGGTCCACCAGTTCCGCGTGTACGGAACCCGCCCCCGCACCGTCGAACCGCGACTCCCCGAGGAACGGGTAGAGCACCGTGACGTGCGCCGGGAACCCGGCCCTGACCAGGTGATCCGCCTCCGGGACGCGGATCGTGAGGACCGTGTCGCCGGGAAGGTCCGGCCATCCGGCGTCCGACGGTTCGCCACGCGTCCGCCCGTCACTCGCCCGCCGCCCGCCGGCCCGCTCCCCGCCGGCACGGTCACCGCTCGACCGGTCACGGCTCGCCCCAGGGGCAGCCGTCGGCACCGTATCCGTCGTCCCCACGGCCCCTCATGCCTCGCCTGAAATGCCCGGCCCGAAAAGCGTTGCCCGAAAGGCCTGGCCGAAATGTTTCGTCCCCGCGGGGCCATCGTGTCACGCCCGCCTCGTCCGGCACGGCCGCACCCCGCGGTCGGCTATGCCACGTCCACCACGCCGTCTTCCCTGCGTCACCCGACTCCCCTACGTTTCCGCTGAGTTGGCCGCAGCGGTACGTGAGAGGACGGTGTACGGGATGGTGCGCAGGGGAGCCGTGGGGCTGGTGGCGGGAGCCGTGCTGGCGTGGGGAGCGTGGAGCGGAAGCGGGGCTTCGGCCGCCGACGGCGACGCCCCCGCACCCCGGGGCGCGTCCGCCCGTTCCGCCGCGGCCGCCTACTCCGCCACGACCGGCGTCGGCGTCCACAACGCGTACGAGAAGGCGAAGTACCCCTACTTCGCCGACGCCCTCGACTCCGGCGCCGCCATGCTGGAGCTGGACGTGTGGACCAACGCGTTCGGCAGCGGCTGGCGCGTCTCCCACAGCAATCCGCTGGGCAACGACAACAACTGCGAGAACGCGCGGAGCGCGGCCGAGCTGCGCACCAAGTCCCGCAACCAGAGCCTCGCCGGCTGCCTGCGGGACATCCGCAGCTGGCACGACGCCCACCCCGGCCACCGGCCCGTCGTCCTCAAGATGGAGCTGAAGGACGGCTTCCTCGGCACGCGCGGGCGCGGCCCGGCCGACCTCGACGCCCTGCTCACGAGCGCGCTCGGGGACGCCGTCTACCGGCCGGGCCGGCTGGCCGCGGGACACGCCACACTGGACGACGCCGTGCGCGCCGAGGGCTGGCCCGACCGTGCCGGCCTGGCGGGGAAGTTCATCGTCGAGCTGATACCCGGCACCGTCGAGCAGGGCAACCCCGTGGACACCCTGTGGACCGACCGCGAGTACGCCACCCATCTGCGCGACCTCGCCGCGGCCGGCCGCCTCGGTGACGCCGCCGCCTTCCCCGCCGTGCTCGGCGCCGAGGCGGGCGACCCGCGCGGCAGGTACACGGACGCGTCGATCCGGCCGTGGTTCGTGCTGTTCGACGGGGACGCGTCGACGTACGCGGGCGGCGCGATCGACACCAAGTGGTACGCCGACCGCCGCTATCTGGTCGTCATGACCGACGCGCACCGCGTCGCCCCCGCCATCGACGGCACCCGGCCGACCGAGGCCCAGGCCGCCGAACGGGTCGCGCTGCTCGCGCGGCGGCACGCCAGCATCGTGTCGGCCGACTGGTATCCGCTGCCGGGCGTCCTCTCGACCGTCCTGCCGCGCGGCTGAGGCGGAGCGCGGCGGGCCCCGGCACCGCTCAGGGCTGGACGCGCACCCACACCGGCGCGTGGTCCGAACCCGCCGCGTCCCTGCGGACCGCCGGGTCCCCGTCCGCCACCGACGGCAGCGCGCCCGCCCCCGCCCCGGGCGCGCCCGTCCCGGCCGACCGGACGTGGTCGAGCATGCCCCGGCTCAGCAGGACGTGGTCGATGAGCTCGCGGCGACCCGCGTGGATGCGGGAGAAGCGCTGCTCGGGCGGGATCAGCGGGGCCACGTTCCACATCCGGGCCGCGTCGCCACCGTCGGGGCGGCCGTGTCCCGGCGTGCCGATCTCCGAACCGGGCGGGCCGAGGAGGATCTGCGTCGTCGCGGCGCCCTCCTCGGCGTTGAGGTCACCGAGTACGGCGACGTCGTGCTCCCTGCCGTCGCCGTGCAGCAGTTCGTCCGTCACCGCGCGCACCAGGGCCGCCTCGGCCGCGCGGCGGCCGAGCGCGTAGGCGGCGTACCGCGCGCGCTCCCCCTCGTCACGAGGCCGGAAGCGGCTCCCCGAGCGCTCCGCGTCACCGGAGTCACCGGAGCCACCGGAGCCACCGGGATAGGACAGCAGCTTCGACTTCAGATGGCAGACCACCACGTCGAAGAAGAAGGCCCGCGTCGACACCGTCACCGCGAACACCCCGCGCCCCGCCCGCGACGTCGTCCGCCCCGAGTCGTCGACCTGCACGGGACGCAGCGGCGCGGGGAAGCGGACCGTGTCGGTGACGACGGAGAGCGGCAGGCTGCTCAGGAAGCCGACGCGGATGCCCCGGTCGTCCGGATGTTCGGACAGGGTGATGTGCCAGGTGCCCTCAAGCAGGCCCGCCAGGTCTTCGAGGGCGTCCGCGTCGCCGACCTCCTGCACACCGAGGACGCTCGGCCGCAGCGCGCCCACCGTCGCCGCGAGCGAGGCCAGCTTCGCCTCGTACGCCGCCTTGTCGCGGGGCCCGAACGGGCCGCCGGGCCGGTAGAGGTTCTCCAGGTTCCACGTACCGATGAGCATGGCCGACTCCCTCGCGTCCGCTCGGCCCCCGGCACAAGGCGGGTGATGCCAGCGTGCCCGTGAAAGCGGGTCCGCGACAGGGCCGCCGGATGCGCACTCGCACTACCGTGAAGGGATGACGCCGCCTCCCGCGCCGGGCCCGCCCGGACCGGCCACGCCAGGCCGCACGCGCCCCGCCGACCTCCTCATCACCGGCTGCACGGCCCTGACCCACGGCCCGCGGGGGGACGTCGTCTTCGTCGACGACGCCGTCATCGTCGTACGCGACGGACGCATCGCCTCCGTGTCGTCCGGGCAAGCCGCGTCGGAGGAGGCCTGGGCCGGGGCCGGAGCCCGCCCCGCCGCCGTCGAACACATCGACGGGCGCGGCTGCGTCGCCCTCCCCGGGCTCATCAACTGCCACACGCACACGCCGATGGTGGCCCTGCGCGGTCTCGCCGAGGACCTGCCGGCCCACGCGTGGTTCAACGACTGGATCTGGCCGGTCGAGAGCAATCTGACCGAGCGCGTGATCGAGCTGGGGGCCCGGCTCGCCTGCGCCGAGATGATCCGCGGCGGTGTCACCACCTTCGCCGACCACTACTTCGCCATGGACACGGTGGCCGACGTGACCGCGGAGAGCGGTCTGCGCGCCCTCCTCGGCCAGGCATTCTTCACCTCGCAGGGGCCCGAGGGCCGGGCCGCTTCCCTCGACTTCGCGCTGCGGCGGCGCGGGACGGCCGACGGGCGCGTCACCACCTGCCTCGCCCCGCACGCCCCCTACACCGTCGACGACGCCGACCTCGCGGCGACCGCCCGGCTCGCCCGGCAGCACGGTCTGCCCGTCCACATCCACGCCGCCGAGAACCGCGAGCAGACCGACAACAGCCTGGCGCGGCACGGCCGCACCCCCATCGAGACCCTGGAGCGCGCCGGGCTCCTCGACGAGGGCGTGGACCTCCTCATCGCCCACGCCACCGGCCTCGACACCGCCCGCGACCTGCCCGTGCTGCGCCGCGCCCGCGGACGCGTCGCCGTGGCGTCCGCGCCCCGCGGCTACCTGAAGTTCGGCTGGGACACGACACCAGTACGGGCCCTGCGCGGGGCCGGGGTCCCGGTCGGCCTCGCCACGGACGGCGCCGCGTCGAACAACACCCTCGACGTGTGGGAGTCCATGGCGCTCACCGTCCTCGTCCAGAAGCACACGGAGCGGGACCCCACCTGGCTCACCGCCCGCCAGGCCCTGGACCACGCGACGCTGCAGAGCGCGTGCGCTGTCGGCCTCGGGCGGGAGGCGGGGAGCCTCGCCGAGGGGCTGCGGGCCGACGTCATCCTCGTAGATCTGTCCGGTCCGCACACCCGGCCCGTCCACGATCTCGCCGCCACCCTCGTGCACAGCGTGCGCTCCTCCGACGTGCGCGACACGATCGTGGACGGCCGCGTGCTGATGCGCGACCGGCGGCTGCTCACCGTCGATGTGCCGGACGTCGTGGAGGAGTTGAGCACCCTGCTGCCCGCACTCGTCGACCGGAGCCACGGGAAGCGTGTCCAGGAGTACGAGGGGTGAGCGGGCGGGGCGGGGCGCTGCCCGGGCGGCACCGGCCTACAGCTGGAAGCGTTTCCGAGGGTTCCCGGAACTTCTTCCGGCGCGAGCGATGAGTTCCGCGGACGCGGCCGGTCCACCCTTCGCTGAGGTACGCGCCCGAAGGGTGGAGGAGACACACCATGGGACTTCCGGACATCGTCACGCGTGAGGAGTGGCTCGTCGCGCGCGAGGACCTACTGGCCAAGGAGAAGGCGGCCACGCGCGCGCGGGACGCGCTCAACGCCGAGCGGCGCGGGCTGCCGATGGTGGAGGTCGACAAGGAGTACTACTTCGAGGGCTCCGACGGGAAGGCCACGCTGCTGGACCTGTTCGACGGCCGTGACCAGCTCATCGTCTACCACTTCATGTTCGCGCCGGAGTGGGAGGCGGGCTGCCGGAGCTGCTCCGCCTTCCTCGACCAGATCGGGCACCTCTCGCACCTGCGGGCCCGTTCCACCACCTTCGTCGCCGTCTCCCGCGCGCCGTTCACCCGGCTGCTCGCCTTCAAGGCCCGCATGGGCTGGACGGTGCCGTGGTTCTCGACCGACGGCGGCGACTTCAACCACGACTTCCGGGCCTCCTCCGACGAGGAACCGCACGACGTGCCCGCGATCAACTGCTTCCTGCGGGACGGCGACCGCGTCTTCCACACGTACGCCACGTTCGCCCGCGGGCTCGACGGCATCGGCTCCACCAGCAGCCTCCTCGACCTCACGGCGCTCGGCCGCCAGGAGGAGTGGGAGCGGCCGAGCGGCCGGGCGTCGGCGTTCGGGGCACCGGCGGGCAGCGCGCGGGTGCGGTACCACGACGAGTACGAGGACTGAGCCCGCCCTCCGGTGCCCGGTGCGGGGCCTCCTACCGGTCGCCGTGGACCCCGGGAGAACCCTGGGATATGGCGCGACTCCGTTGCGGTTCGGTCACATCGCGAGCCCTGCGGGGTGTCCCGCGCGTTTATCCCGGTACGAGAGACGCGGCGCCGAGACCTTCGGCCCGCGCACGGAACGGCACGGGGGACAGGAACATGGTGAACGGACGTACGGTGCTGGGGCGTTTTCCGGCAGGCGGACCGCGCGGATCGTGGCCCGCGGAGGAGTTCGCGCGGGCCCGCAGGGACGAGGGGCAGCCCGCGGAGGTCGTGATGGACCTCGCGTCGGACGCCTTCCTGGTGGTCGTCGGCGAGTCGGAGGCCGCCATGGCGGCGTGATGCCGGCCGGGCCGGGGGGCCTCGGACCGGAAGGGTCTCGGGCCGGCCGGCCCGGTGGCCTCCGGGGCCTCCTACAGCCAGGCCCGTGACCACCCGGGAGTCGTCCCCGTCTCGCCGCACAGGGCCAGATACAGCGGGATCGGCGGGGTATAGGGGACGTCGCCCTCCGGGCGGTTGATCAGCACGGGACGGCGGCAGCCCGCGTCCCTGACCACCGCTCCCGCCGAATAGGCGACCGGCGCGGGCCACTCCATGGCGACGTCGGAGTCCGCGGGCACGATCCACCACCAGCGCGGCCCGTCCTCGTACACGCACCCCACGCGCGGCAGCCGGTCCATCAGCCGCGGCCCGAACCGCGCGGGCACCGCCACGGCGTCGCAGCCGAGCGGCTGCGTCATGCCCTCCGGCAGGTCGAGCCGGAGGTGCGCGGGCACCGGGGCTCCGACGCGCTGTCTCTGCCGGGTAAGCCCGACCAGCGTGCCCAGGTTCAACGGCCGCACCGTACCCGCGCTCACACGCATCCCGCCTGCGTCACTGCCACGCTCGACTCACCCGTTCTCCCTGCTCACCGCCGACGTCGGTCTTCGTCGGCGCCTCGCGACCGGCCTAAGCCCACGCCGTCGCGTCCGCCACCCGTCGCAACTCCGCCCACACCGTCCGCCCGCTTCCGGGCCCCGCGTCGTGGACGCCCCACGCGCTGCTCACCGCATCGACGAGAAGCAATCCCCTCCCGTGCTCCTCGTCCATCCCCCGATGCGCAGGGCGCGGGATGCCTGAACCGCACCCTTCGTCACGCACGGTTATTCGCAGCTTCTCCGACTCCGCGCACAGCTCGCAGATGATCCGCCGGCTCGCGGTGTGCACCACGGCATTGGTGACCAGTTCGGAGAGGATGAGTGCCGCCGCGTCGCAGGCGTCCTCGTCCCGCACGGCCCAGACACCGAACTGCGCGCGCATCAGCCGTCTGGCCTGAGCGACGGAGCCCGGATGAGGGGCGAGCACGAAACTGACGCAGACTTCGGCGGCATCCTCGGGCCGGGCCTCGGCGGGAACACCAAGACGGCCTTCGGCGGCTTCGGTCACTAACGGCGCGGGCGGAGTCACGCCATCCACTATCGCCCCGCCCAGAACACCTTGGCAAGACCCACTCTGAAAAGTGCACAGTGGCGTGTTCCCCCGAGAGCGCGCATGGCACACTGCTCCCAACAGCTCGCGGTGCGGTGTGCGTCGGCACAGCGCGGAGTCAGGTGGAGGTAGGAGACGTGAGCGAACCGCGGTCCGCGCCGACCGTCGGACAGGTCGTTCTCGGTCGTCGCCTGCAAGACCTGCGTGAGGGCGCGGGCCTGAAGCGCGAGGAGGCCGCGAAGATCCTGCGCGTCGCCCCCGCCACCGTCCGCCGCATGGAGACGGCGGAGGTCGCGCTGAAGATCCCGTACCTCCAGCTCCTCCTCAAGGCCTACGGCGTCCCCGACGAAGAGGCCGAGGCCTTCGTGACGCTCGCCGAGGAGGCCAACAAGCCCGGCTGGTGGCAGCGGTTCCACGACATCCTGCCGGGCTGGTTCAGCATGTACGTCAGCCTGGAGGGCGCGGCCAGCCTCATCAGGTCCTACGAACCGCACTTCGTGCCCGGCCTGCTCCAGACCGAGGAGTACGCCCGCGGCGTGATGCGGTCCGGGGCCATAGGGCAGACACGGCCCGCGGACATCGAGCGGTACGTGGCGCTGCGCATGGAGCGCCAGTCGCTGCTGGCCCGCGAGGACGCGCCCCGGCTCTGGGTGGTGATGGACGAGACCGCGCTGCGCAGGCCCGTGGGCGAGCCCGATGTGATGCGCCGCCAGCTCGACCGGCTGCTCGAAGCCACCGAACTGCCCCATGTGACCCTGCAGGTCGCGCCCTTCTCGGCGGGCCCGCACCCAGGAACGTACGGACCATTCGTGATCTTCCGCTTCGCCATGGCGGAGCTGCCCGACATGGTCTACAGCGAGTACCTGACCGGCGCCGTCTACCTGGACGCGCGCAGCGAGGTGGCCACCCACCTGGAGGTCATGGACCGCATGGCGGCGCAGGCCGCCACGGCACAACGCACGAAGGACTTCCTGCGGGACGTCCGCAAGGAGCTGTGACACATGGACCGACATCGAGCCGGAACGCGCCCCGCCGGTCCGCGTTCACCCGGTGCCCGCGACGACTCGCGCACCGAGAACCGCGGCGAGTCCCGCATCTACAACGGCATGCCCGCACGCGACCTCGGCAACGACGGCTGGCACAAGCCGTGGAGCGGCGGCAACGGCGGCAACTGCCTGGAGGCCATGAAGCTGGCCGACGGCAGGGTCGCCGTGCGCCAGTCCGCCGACCCCGACGGCCCCGCGCTCATCTACACGCACGGCGAGATCGACGCGTTCATCCAAGGGGCCAAGGCGGGGGACGCCGACTTCCTGCTCTCCTGACCGCGCCTCATGACTCACGACATCGTGGAGCTGCCATGACCGACCAGTCGTACATCGACACCAGCAAGCCGCACCCCGCACGGATGTACGACTGGTTCCTCGGCGGCAAGGACAACTACCCGGTGGACGAGGAGATGGGCCGCCAGCTCGTCGCCATGGACGGGCGCGTGCTGACCATGGCGCGCAACAACCGCGCGTTCATGCAGCGCGCCACGCGCTGGCTCGCGGGCGAAGGGGTGCGGCAGTTCCTCGACATCGGCACGGGCATACCGACCGAACCGAACCTCCACCAGATCGCCCAGGGCATCGCCCCCGAGGCACGGGTCGTCTACTGCGACAACGACCCCATCGTCCTCGCCCACGCCGAGGCCCTGCTGCGCTCGACGCCGCAGGGTGTCACGGAGTACCTCCAGGCGGACTTCCGCGAGCCGGAGAGGATCATCGAGGAGGCGTCCCGGGTCCTGGACTTCGACAAGCCCGTCGCCCTGTCGCTCGTCGCGCTGCTGCACTTCATCTCGGACGAGGACGGTGCCTACGAACTCGTGGACCGCATGATGGGCGTCCTGCCGTCGGGCAGCCACCTCATGCTGTCGCACGGCACGGGCGACTTCACCCCGGCCACCGCCGAGCAGGCCGGTGACCTGTACAAGGCGCGCGGCATGACGCTCGCCCTGCGCTCGCGCGCGGAGGTGGCGCGCTTCTTCGAGGGGTACGAGCTGGTGGACCCCGGGGTCGCGATCATCGACCAGTGGAAGCCGGAGTTCGGCGAGCGGGTGACCGACCCGGCGGACGGGCCGGTCCCGGGATACGGGGCGGTGGGCCGCAAGCCGTGAGCCGTGGGCCCTCGGCTCCGGTACGGGAGCGGGTCGGGGCGGGGCTCAGGTCAGCGCCAGGATGATGGACGCCGTCGCGGCCAGCGAGGCCGCGGTACGGACGTGGTTCCACGCGGTCCACTCACGGACGTACGTACGCCAGTAGGCGGCGCCCTCCTCGCTCCGCGGGTCGACCTTGGCGAGGGCGTCGTTGCGCGGGACGTTCGCCGCGACGGTCACCCCGAAACAGCCGACGAGGTACAGCGCGCAGCCTATGAGCAGCCCGGCGGTGCCCTCGTCGGGCCAGAGCACGAACGTCACGACGGCGAGCACCAGGCAGAGGCCCGCGGCCCCGAGGAACACGGCCATGAACCAGGGGTTGACCGCGGTCACGTTGATCGCGTTCATCGCGGCGATGCCCTGGGCCGGGGGCAGCGCGGCCAGCCCCTTCATCACGAAGGTCGAGAACGCGGCGAAGGCCCCGGCGGCGAGACCGCAGGCCAGCGCCCCGAGCACGGCGAGGACGAAGTACGGTCCGTCGATCATGGCAACTCCCTGAGTCATGAGGGCCGTTACGTAGGGGGGCGGGCCGCGATGATCCTCCACGGCGGACCGCATCACGACAAGTCAATTGCGCCGAGCCGCGTCAGCCCTACGCGTCCCCTGGGCGCACGGCTTGGGGCGGGCGGTGGGCGCGTGGCTTGGCGGGCGGGGTGCGCGGGCCCCGGTAGGGAGGTGAGGTGAGTGTGCGGCCCGGATCGGGGGGTGGGGGGCACGGCTTGGGGTGGGCGGTCGGCGCACGGCTTGGCGGGCGGTGGTGCGTGGGCCCCGGTCAGGGGTGGCGTGGGCGTCGGTTCGGGGGTCTGTCAGGGGCGGCCCGCCAGCTCCGTAGCGTCGTCTCCACCGGGGGAGCGATGCGGCGGCGGGCCTCGCCGCGCGGGACCCCGCTCATCAGCAGCCGGTCGTACGGCGTGGCCGTGTGCCGGACCGCCGCGATGACCGCCGCCGTCACCGCCGCCTGCGACAGCGCTCGGCCCGCCGCGCTGCGCCCCACCCTGCCGCTGCCCCGCAGCGAGGCGTGGGCGGCGATCGTGTGGGCCCGGTCCGCAGGACAGCCGGGGAAGAGCCGCCGTATCTCCTCCGCGAAGGCCGCGGTGAACCGCACGTCCTCCGCGGCCCGCCGCACCGCGTCCCTCGCCCGGCGCCGGGCCCGCGCCTCCGCGTCCGCGAGGCAGCGCTCCTCGGCCCGGACGAGCGCGGCCTCTTCGACGAGGACGCCCTGCCGTTCATAACGGGCCCGGCGGCGGTGGAAGCGGACGACCACCGCGGAGAGGCCGCTGTCCTCGCGGGCCCGCCGCGTGAGCGCCGTGTCGCCGCGCGGCAGGTAGACCAGGTGCCCGAGGTCGGCGCAGTCCAGGCAGCGCGGCTCGCCGCCTTCGAGGGTGAGCAGGGCCAGCGGCCCCGAGCGGCACTCCGCGCAGTACCGTCGGGTGAGGGGCTGGAAGGCCACGAGGCCGGCAGGAGGGCTCGCCATACCCCTCTCATTCCCCGGACCACGCACCCGCCCCCGCGGCCGCCCCCGTGCGCCGGACGGCATCATGGGCCCGTGCGCCTCGAACCGATCACCTGGGAGCGGCTCGCCGACACCCTCGCCGACCGCCTGCTCGACCTGGAGCCCGCCGACGGCGGCCCGTGGCCGCGCGTCGCCGTGGACGGGGCCCCCGCGGCCGGGACGGGCGAACTGGCGCGGCGGGTGAGCGAGGCGCTGCGGCTGCGCGGCAGGACCGCCCTCGTCGTCGGCACGGAGGGCTTCCTGCGGCCGGCGTCGCTGCGCTTCGAGTACGGCCACGAGGACGCCGACTCCTACCACAGCGGCTGGTTCGACACGGGCGCGCTGTGGCGCGAGGTCTTCGGGCCGCTCGAACCGGGCGGGACGGGCCGGGTGCTGCCCGACCTGTGGGACCCGGCGACCGACCGCGCGACGCGCAGCCCGTATGTCCGGCTGCCGCTGGGCGGTGTGCTCCTGCTGCACGGCCCCCTGCTGCTCGGTCACTGGTTCCCCTTCGATCTGACGGTGCACGTACGCCTCTCGCCGGGCGCCCTGCGGCGGCGCACCCCGGAGGCGGAACGCTGGACGCTGCCGGCCTTCGAGCGGTACGACACGGAGACGGACCCCGCGGCCACGGCGGACGTGGTGGTACGGGCGGACGACCCGCGGCACCCGGCATGGAACGGCTGAGGCGGAACGCGCCCCCGACTGCCGCCGCTCCCCGCTACAGCCAGCCGTTGCGCCGGAAGCCGCGGTAGAGCGCGGTGCACACCGCCGCTATCAGGCCCATCACCAGCGGATACCCGAACTGCCAGTGCAGCTCCGGCATGTGGTCGAAGTTCATCCCGTACATCCCGCAGACCATCGTGGGCACCGCGACGACCGCCGCCCAGGCGGTGATCTTCCGCATGTCCTCGTTCTGCGCGACGGTCACCTGGGCCAGATGGGCCTGGAGGATCGAATTCAGCAACTCGTCGAAGGCGGAGATCTGTTCGGTGGCCCGCTTCAGATGGTCGTCCACGTCCCGGAAGTACGCCTGTATCTCCGGGGCGATGATCCGCATGGGCTGGGTGGCGAGTACCTGGAGGGGGCGGCCGAGGGGCACCACGGCGCGCTTCAGTTCCAGCAGCTCGCGCTTGAGCTGGTATATCCGGCCGGGGTCGACCCGTGCCCCGTTAGGCGCGAACACGTCCGACTCCACCTGGTCGATGTCCGACTGGGCGGCGCTCGTGACCGCGAGATAGTCGTCCACGACCTGGTCCGCGACCGCGTGCAGGACGGCCGCGGGCCCCTGGGCGAGCTGCTCGGGAGCCGCTTCAAGGGCCTCGCGGAGCGGGCCGAGCGAGCCGTGGCTGCCGTGCCTGACCGTGATGACGAAGTCGCGGCCCACGAAGAGCATGATCTCGCCGGTGTCGACCACCTCGCTGGTGGCGGTCAGCTCGGTGTGCTCCACATAGCAGACGGTCTTGAAGACGGCGAAGAGCGTGTGGTCGTACCGCTCCACCTTCGGGCGCTGGTGCGCGTGGACGGCGTCCTCCACGGCGAGCGGGTGGAGGTCGAAGAGGTCGGCGATGTCCGCGAACTCCTCCTCGGTGGGTTCGTGCAGACCCAGCCAGACGAAGCCGTCGTCGAACTTGCGGATGCGCTCCACCGACTCGATGAGATCGCGTGCGGGGGACTGGCGCACCCCTTCTCTGTACGTCACGCAGTTGACCACCGACGAACCCAGCGGGGACCGGGCGGGATGGCTCAGATCGACGCGTGTGTGACGGCGGCCGAGGCGTGCCACTCTCCGCAGACCGCGGACCTTCCGCAGGCTGCCGACCTTGCCCAGGCCTCCGACTTTCCGCAGGTTGCCGGCCATCGACATGTGGGGCTCCTAGCGCTGACGACGAGATGTGCCAGTCTGCCAGCCGACTCGGTTCTCCCGCTGAGCCCTGTGGGAACGGACTATTCCGCTCCGTATGGGCCCTCTCCCTGACGGGGCGCGGTGGTCGCCAAACCGCGTGCGGACCCCGCTGGTTGCCCGGCGCGAGCCCCGGCTAGGGTGACCGGCCATGACCAAGAATGATCAAGGCGTTCCCTCTTTCGCCGTGCACGTCCCGGACGCCGAGTTGACGGCCGAACCGCTCGATCCCGCCCAGATCGTCTCCGGCGATCCGGTGGTGACCGGCAAGGTGCTGTGGGAGTCCGCCGACGGCAAGCAGGCGCGCGGCATCTGGCAGATCACGCCCGGCGTCGTCACCGACACCGAGGCAGATGAGCTGTTCGTGGTCGTCAGTGGCCGCGCCACCGTCGTGGTCGAGGGCGGCGCCACGCTGGAGATCGGCCCCGGCGACGCCGCCGTGCTGCGCGAGGGCGACCGTACGACCTGGACCGTGCACGAGACGCTGCGCAAGGCGTACCACATCACGCTGCCTTGATCCCTAGGGCGTGTTTCGAACCGCCCTGCGGACGGCGAGCGCGGCGAGCGGCAGCAGGACGAGGCCGCCGATGAGGTTGAGCCAGCCGTAGCCGGCCTGCGCGACGATCAGGCCCGCCACCGCCCCGCCGATGCCCGCCGCCGTGTTCATCGTCAGGTCCGACAGGCCCTGCACGGCGGCCCTCGCCGCCTGCGGCACCGAGTCGGTGAGCAGCGCGGAGCCGGAGACCAGGCCCGCGGACCAGCCGAGGCCGAGCACGAAGAGCCCGGCGGCCGTCTGGCCGTGGCTCGGCCCCGCCGTGCCGGCGAGCAGCGCGGCGCAGCCGAGGAGGCCCACCGCGAGGCCGATGACGGAGAGGCGGCCGAACCGGTCGGCGAGCCAGCCGAGCACCGGCGAGAACGCGTACATGCCCGCGATGTGACCGCTGATGACCAGGCCGACCAGTTGCAGGCTCGCGCCGTGGTGGCCCAGGTCCACCGGGGTCATCACCATGATCGAGACCATCACGGTGTGCGAGGCGGCGACCGTCACCAGCGCGAGGCGGGCCATGGGCGACGCGGCCACCGCGGCCACACCGGCCCGCAGCGACCTGCTCCGCGGGTCCTCGTCCTCCCGCGGGGCCAGGGCGCGGGCGGTCAGCAGCGGGTCGGGCCGCAGCAGCACCGCCACCACCAGTGCGGCGACCGCGAAGATCCCCGCGGCGAAGAGGAAGGGCCCCGCCTGTTCGGGCACGGCGGTGCCCTCGAACAGCCTGCTCGTCGGCGCCGCGATGTTGGGACCGAGCACCGAGCCGATGGTGGTGGCCCAGATGACGTGCGAGATGGCACGGCCGCGCCGGTCCGGCTCGACGAGGTCGGCGGCGGCGAAGCGGGCCTGCAGATTCGCCGACGACCCCGCGCCGAAGGCCGCCATGCCGACCAGCAGCAGCGGGAAGCTGCCGGCCACCGAGGCGAGCACCACGAGCCCGGCTCCGACCGCGCCGATGACGTAGGCGAGGACCAGGCCGGGACGCCGCCCGCGTGCCGTCATCAGCGCGGCGAGCGGCAGCGAGAGCAGGGCCGTGCCGGCCACCGAAGCGGTGGGGGCGAGGCCCGAGAACGCCTCCGACCCGCTCACCTCGGTGGCGAGCACCGGGGCCAGCGCGATGCCGATCGGTACCCCGAGTCCGCCCAGTATCTGGCTGGCGATCAGCACGGCCGTGGTACGGCGGCGCAGCGCGGGCAGCGCCTGTGGCGTGGGTATGTCAGTGCGGGGAGCGTCGACGGGCGTAGTCACTGGCGCAGTGTGCCAGGAGACTCGTGCCCCGGAAACAGCCATGAGCGGGCCCACGGCCGCGGCGCCGCCGGGCGACGCTCTCCGCCCCTCAGAACAGCGGCTGCGGGAGCACTCCCTCCAGCGCGAGGAGCTGCCGCTTGGTCTCCAGGCCGCCGCCGAAGCCGCCTATGCCGCCGTCGCTCTCCACCACGCGGTGGCACGGCACCACGACCGGCAGCGGATTGGACCCCATCGCGATGCCCACGGCCTGGGCCGCCCCGGGGCTGCCCACCCGGTCGGCGAGGTCGCCATAGCCCACCACCGAGCCGTACGGCACACCGGAGGCGAGCTCGCGCAGCACCTGGCGGTTGAAGCCGGAGCTCAGCGACCAGTCGAGCGGCAGCTCGAAGTCCTGCCGCGCACCGGAGAAGTACGCCGAGAGCTGCCGTATCGCCTCGGCGAGCAGGGGTGATTCCGGCGCGTGGACCGGCTCGGTGCCCAGTCGGGAACCGAGCCGGTCCAGGGTCCTGTCACGCACCGCGTCGGTGGCGTGGAAGGCCACGGTGACCAGCCCCTCGGCGGTCGCGGCCAGCAGCAGCGGCCCGATGTCGCTGCCGACGACGGCCCATACGAGCGGGCCCCGTCCCTGCACATTGGCGTCCATGCGACCACCGTACGGCCGGGCACTGACAACGCCCGGCCGCCGGGGCGTCTCCGGTCACCGGCGACGAGCGGGCGTCAGCCCTTGCGCACCGCCTTGCGGACGACGTCGGGCGTGTTCGTGATGATGCCGTCCACGCCGAAGCGCGCCGCGCGCACCGCGTTCGGGGCGTCGTTGACCGTCCACGTGTAGATCTCCAGGCGCTTCTTGTGCGGCCCCTTGAGCGCGTGTATCGCCTTGACGTAGGCCGCCGAGATGGAGGTGTGGGTGGCGTTGATCTGGTCGGAGAACTTGGCGTACCGGGGCAGGTCGGCGACGGCGGGCGTGCCGAGGAAGCCCGTCTTCACGTCGGGCCGCAGCTTGTGCACGGTCTTCACGCTGTCGGCGCTGAAGCTCTGGATGACCAGCTTCTTCTTGACGTGCTGCCGGTCGAGCCAGCCCGTGTCGCGCAGGATGCGCAGGCCCTGCTTCTCGATGCCCGGGTAGAGCTCGGGCTTCTTGAACTCGAAGACGAGGCTCTGCTTGTTGCGCGAGACCCGCTTCATGTACTGCTTCAGGGTCGGCACGCGCTGACCCGCGTACTTCGGGCTGAACCAGCTCCCCGCGTCCAGCCTGGCGATCTCCGCCGCCGTGAAGTCCGCGACCTTCCAGGGGGCCCGCCCGGGGAACACCTGCTCGACGTTGGTCGTCCGCTTCAAGGTGTCGTCGTGCATGATCACGAGCTCGCCGTCCTTGGTCCGCTGGACGTCGTTCTCGACCCAGGAGAACCCCATGTCCCGGGCCTTGTCTATCGCGGCGAAGGTGTTCTCGGGCGCGTAGGCGGACGCTCCCCGGTGGGCGACCACCAGCGGGGTGCCGGGCTTGGCGGCACTCGGCGCCACCGGGGTGTCGGCGGCGGCGGTGGTGGGGAGGACCAGCGCACCGGCGCCCAGGAGAGCGGCGACAGTGGTGGCGGCAGCGCGTGTGTACACAAGTACTCCTCGCGTCGTGAGATCGCGGACCGGTCGAGAGTGACAGTCAAGGGCCAACGGGAGACAGGTGCAGGATGGCCACAGGCTGAACGGAGGTATCCGGAGCGAGGGACCCCGCGCGCGAGTGACGCGATTCTTTGCCGGAAAATCGTTCGTGCGTTCCGGCGGGAGCCTTACTCTCTGCCTCAGCCGACGGCCTTTCAGATGGCCGCGGGCCGGGGCGTACGGGACGTGACGGGTCATTTGGACGCAACAGGCGGAAGGGCTACCTCGCATGCAGGGCACGGTCGACGGGTTCAGCTACGGAGTCGTCACCCCGGTGGTGGCCTACGTCATGGCCTGCCTCGGAGGAGCGCTCGGGCTGCGCTGTACGACCAGATCGCTCCTCGTCGCGCGCTCCTGGCGCCCCGGCTGGCTCGCGCTCGGATCGGCCGCCATCGGCTCCGGCATCTGGACCATGCACTTCGTGGCGATGATGGGTTTCACCGTCGAGGAGGCGCCCATCCGCTACGACAAGGCGCTGACCTTCGCGAGCCTGGCCGTCGCCATCGTCATGGTCGGCATCGGCATCTTCATCGTCGGCTACCGGGGCGCGACCGGGACCGCGCTGTTCACCGGCGGGACGATCACGGGCCTCGGGGTCGCCTCGATGCACTACCTGGGAATGGCCGGTATGCGTCTGCGCGGGACGCTCGACTACAACACCCTCACCGTCGCCGCGTCCGTCGTGATCGCCATGGTCGCCGCCACGGCGGCACTCTGGGCGGCTGCGCAGGTCAAGGGCTTCCTGTGGAGCCTGGGCGCCAGCCTCGTCATGGGTCTCGCCGTCACCGGGATGCACTACACGGGCATGGCGGCCCTCAGCGTCCACCTGCACGGCCCGGACACCGTGCCGGCCGGTGCCTCCTCCGCGGAGATCCTCGCGCCGATGATGATCGGGCCGCTCGCCTTCCTGCTCCTCGCGGGCGTGATCGTGATGTTCGACCCGCTGATGGTCATGGGCGGCCAGCCGGAGACCAGGACCCTCGGCGGGAAAGGGGCCCGCGGGCCGTACCCGGTCCCGCGCTCGGGGGACCGGCACGTGCCGGATTCCCGCCGCGAACCCCGCCGCCGGCCCGGCTACCGCTCCCCGCAGAACCGGTGAGGGACGCCGCCGGGGACCGGTGAGCGAGCCGTCGCGGACCGTCGCCGGCCCGGCGATCCGGCCCGGTTGTCAGTGCGGGGTCGTACGGTGGATTCCATGCGGCCCGTATCCAAGATCGAACGCACGGTGGCACCTTTCGAGGTCGTCAGTCCGTACCAGCCCAGTGGCGACCAGCCGACGGCCATCGCCGACCTTGAGCGGCGTATCCGCGCGGGTGAGAAGGACGTGGTCCTCCTCGGCGCGACCGGCACCGGCAAGTCGGCCACCACCGCGTGGATGATTGAGAAGCTCCAGCGCCCCACCCTCGTGATGGCGCCGAACAAGACACTGGCCGCCCAGCTGGCGAACGAGTTCCGCGAGCTCCTGCCGAACAACGCGGTGGAGTACTTCGTCTCGTACTACGACTACTACCAGCCCGAGGCGTACGTCCCGCAGTCGGACACCTACATCGAGAAGGACTCCTCGATCAACGAGGAGGTCGAGCGGCTGCGCCACTCCGCGACGAACTCCCTGCTGACCCGCCGTGACGTGGTCGTCGTCGCCTCCGTCTCCTGCATCTACGGCCTCGGCACCCCGCAGGAGTACGTGGACCGCATGGTGCCGCTGAAGGTCGGCGACGAGATCGACAGGGACCAGCTCCTGCGCCGCTTCGTCGACATCCAGTACACGCGCAACGACCTGGCCTTCACCCGCGGCACCTTCCGCGTCCGCGGCGACACCATCGAGATCTTCCCGGTCTACGAGGAGCTGGCCGTCCGCATCGAGATGTTCGGCGACGAGATCGAGGCGCTCTCCACCCTGCACCCGCTCACCGGCGAGGTCATCAGCGACGACGACCACCTCTACGTCTTCCCCGCCTCGCACTACGTGGCGGGTCCCGAGCGCCTGGAGAAGGCCGTCACCGGCATCGAGAAGGAGCTCACCGAGCGCCTCGCCGAGCTGGAGAAGCAGGGCAAGATGCTGGAGGCCCAGCGCCTGCGCATGCGCACCACGTACGACCTGGAGATGCTCCGCCAGATCGGCTCCTGCTCCGGCGTCGAGAACTACTCGATGCACTTCGACGACCGCGCGCCCGGCACGGCCCCCAACACGCTCCTCGACTACTTCCCCGAGGACTTCCTCCTCGTCCTCGACGAGTCGCACGTCACGGTCCCGCAGATCGGCGCGATGTACGAGGGCGACGCCTCCCGCAAGCGCACCCTCGTCGACCACGGCTTCCGGCTGCCGTCCGCGCTGGACAACCGGCCGCTGAAGTGGGAGGAGTTCCTCGGCCGCATCGGCCAGACGGTCTACCTCTCGGCCACCCCAGGGAAGTACGAGCTCTCGCGCGGCGACGGCTTCGTCGAGCAGATCATCCGCCCCACCGGCCTCGTCGACCCCGAGGTCGTCGTCAAGCCCACCGAGGGCCAGATCGACGACCTCGTGCACGAGATCCGCACGCGCACCGAGAAGGACGAGCGCGTCCTGGTCACCACGCTGACCAAGAAGATGGCCGAGGACCTCACGGACTACTTCCTGGAGCTCGGCATCCAGGTCCGCTACCTGCACAGCGACGTCGACACGCTGCGCCGCGTGGAGCTCCTGCGCGAGCTGCGGGCCGGTGAGTACGACGTCCTGGTCGGCATCAACCTCCTGCGCGAGGGCCTGGACCTGCCCGAGGTCTCCCTGGTGGCGATCCTCGACGCCGACAAGGAGGGCTTCCTGCGCTCGGGGACCTCCCTGATCCAGACCATCGGCCGCGCGGCGCGCAACGTCTCGGGCCAGGTCCATATGTACGCCGACAAGATCACCCCGGCGATGGAGAAGGCCATCGACGAGACCAACCGCCGCCGGGAGAAGCAGATCGCGTACAACAAGGAGAAGGGCATCGATCCGCAGCCCCTCCGCAAGAAGATCAACGACATCGTGTCGCAGATCGCCCGCGAGGAGGTCGACACCGAGCAGCTCCTCGGCTCGGAGTACCGCAAGCCGAAGGCCGGCAAGGGCGCCAAGGCCCCGGTGCCCGCGCTCGGCGGCGACGCGGCCGCGGCGGGCAAGGCCGCCGCACCCGGCAAGGGCAGGGCCAAGAAGGGCCAGACCGTCCCGACCGACCGCCCCGCCGCCGAACTCGCCGAGCAGATCGAGGAGATGACGGCCCGTATGCGCGCAGCCGCCGCCGACCTCCAGTTCGAGATCGCCGCACGGCTGCGCGACGAGGTGTCGGAGATGAAGAAGGAGCTGCGTCAGATGAGGGAGGCGGGCCAGGCCTGAGGGCCCCTCGGGGGAGCCGGGAGAGGCGTTTCCGGCGTACTGACCGGTCTGTTGCAGGACCGCCACAAAGTACGGCCCGCCCTGCTGATCCGCAGGTGGCGCTGCATAGGGTGCTGGGCAACCGCAGAAGGCGGTTGCCCAGGCAGTTCGAGAGGGGACAGCGCGTGACGGTCAACATGACCAAGGGTCAGGCCATCAGCCTGCAGAAGGACGACGGGGGCGCCCTGACCGCGGTGCGCATGGGACTCGGGTGGCAGGCGGCTCCGCGCCGGGGCCTGTTCGGCTCCCGTACGCGCGAGGTCGACCTGGACGCCTCGGCGGTCCTCTTCGCCGACAAGCAGCCGGTGGACGTCGTCTTCTTCCGCCACCTGGTCAGCGACGACGGCTCGGTGCGGCACACCGGGGACAACCTCGTCGGCGGGGTGGGCCAGGGCGGCGACGACGAGGCGATCCTCGTCGACCTCCAGCGAGTCCCCGTCCACATCGACCAGATCGTCTTCACGGTGAACTCCTTCACCGGCCAGACCTTCCAGGAGGTGCAGAACGCGTTCTGCCGCCTGGTCGACGAGACCAACGGCCAGGAGCTGGCGCGCTACACCCTCGACGGCGGCGGCCAGTACACCGCCCAGATCATGGCGAAGGTCCACCGGGCGGGCGCGGGCTGGCAGATGACGGCCATCGGCAACCCGGCCAACGGCCGCACCTTCCAGGACCTGATGCCGTCGATCCTGCCGCACCTGTAGGCACGTCGGCACGCCGGCGCGCGAGTACGTCAGCAGCCAGCGCGTCAGCACGTCTACGTCAGCACGTCAGCACGTCAGCACGTCAGTACGCAGGAGTCACGAGGGCTCGACGGGGTCCTCCTAGGGGGAACGAAGCGATGGCGGCCGAGCTGGTGCGGGGGCAGAACCACCCGCTGCCCTGGACCCGTCTGGAGATCCGCGTCTCGGCGGGCGAGCCGGTCGTGGCGGGGGCCACGCTCGGCGACGACCGGGGCAGGGTCCGCGGCGTGGAGTGGGTGGCCCATCCGGGCTCACCCACCCTGCCGGGCCTTGAGGTGTCCCAGCAGGCGGCGGCCGACCACCGCCTCGCCGTGGACCTCGACGCCCTGCCGGACACCGTCCACCGGGTCAGCGTGCTGCTCGCGCTGCCCGTGGGCGTCGGGGGCCCCGGCAGCTTCCGCGCCCTCCCCGCCCCCTTCATCGCGGTCACCGGACTCGACGGCACGGAGGTCGCCGGCTTCACCATCACTGGCCTGGACACCGAGTCCGCCGTCGTCGCCCTGGAGCTCTACCGCCGCCAGGACGCCTGGAAGGTCAGGGCCGTCGGCCAGGGGTACGCGGGCGGGCTCGCCGACATGCTCACCGACCAGGGCCTGCCCGAGGCCCGCGAGCTGGCGGGCGTCATCGAGGACGCGGTGGCCAGGGGCCTCGCCCGTTCCGTGGCCCCGCCGCCGCGCCCGGCCGACGGCACCAGGGTGCGCACGGCCCCGCACGGCGAGTCCGCGCAATCCGCTCCGACCGGTCCCGGGGGCGCCGCGCGGCCCGCTCCGGCCGGTCCTGCGGACGCCGCCCGGGACGCGGGCCCCGAGGGGCAGCCCGTCCCCGCCCCACGGGAGCCCGGCGGCCCCGTCGACTACACCCACCCGGGACGCCGGACCTCGGCGCCTCCGCCGCCGCCACCCGTCGCGCCCGCGGCCCAGCCCGGCCAGGCACCGCGGCCCGTCGCGGGGGACGCCACCGGGTGGTCGATGGAGGAGCGGCTCTACAACCAGGTGTGGGGCATGTTCGAAGACCTGGCCCGCACCACGGCGGCGTACCGCAGCGCCGTCGACTTCGCCGACTCCCGCATGGAGCAGGAGCTCGACAAGGTGCTCTCCGACCCGCGCAGCCGCATCGGCGGTACCGGTGACGCCGCCCGCGACACGGCGCGGGCCAAGCACGCCGACCTGATCGGGCAGGCCAGGGCCGCCCTCGACCGCGACCTCGCCCAGCTCGCCGCCGAGGCCGACGTCGTCGAACCGGCCCTGCCCCCGGCGTTCGCGGCCTGGAGCAGCCCAGTCTGGCAGGCCTACCGCGCGCCCATGGAGATCCCGATGGCGCTCCGCCTCGGCGACCTGCACCTCCCCGAGCGCATCGACCTGCGCATCCCGATGCTGGTCAGGCTGCCCCTGGAGCGCGGCCTGTGGATCGACAGCGGCAAGGCCCTGACCAACACCTTCACCGACGCGGCCGAGCTGCGCAGGCTCGCCGTGGACACCGCGGTGGCGCACACCGCGCGGCTGCTCGCGGCCTACCCCGCGGGCGAGTTCTCCGTGCACGTCATCGACGCGGCGGGCTCGGCGGCCGCCGCGTTCGCCCCGCTGGTCTCGGCGGACGTGCTGACCCGGCCCCCGGCCTCCGGGGCCGCCGGGGTGTCCGAGGTGCTCGCCCGGCTCACCCAGCGCGTGGACCTGGTCCAGATGGCGGTGCGTGGCGGAGCGGCCGACGCGCTGCCCCCGGACCTCGACGTCGCCGAGCAGCTCCTGATCGTCAACGACTTCCCGCACGGCTTCGACGACCGAGCGGTGACCCGGCTGCGCTACCTCGCCGACGAGGGCCCGGCCGTCGGCGTGCACCTCATGATGGTCGCCGACCGCGAGGACGCAGCGGAGTACGGCCCGCTGCTCGACCCGCTGTGGCGCGCGCTGCTGCGCCTCACCCCGGTCCCGGACGACCACCTCGCCGACCCGTGGGTCGGTCACACCTGGACGTACGACCCGCCGTCCTTCCCGCCGGGCAGCGACGTGCTGCGGCAGGTCCTCGACGGGGTCGCGGCGGCGCGGCGCAACGGCGGCCGCTGAGCCGCACCGTCGGGTGCCACCGCCACCCGTGACGTTGGGGCGATGACGTTAAAGCGACTTTAGGTGCCTCCTGAGCTGGCTTTTTGGTTTTTGTTTGCCATCTCCTTTACCAACCCTTGGTTTTTCCCGTACTCTGGAGGCCGCGGAGGGGAGTACTCCCGGCTGCGACGTACCCGTCAATACGGACCGCCATCGGTCCCGGGGCGTCGGCCCGACCCACGGCACGGACCGTCCGGGTGGAGGAGACCTCCGGCAGCGACGACGCTGATCAGTAGCCGTACGACGCCGGAGGCGCAGTGGACGTTTCAATGAACATATGGGTGCTGACCATTCTTGGTCTGTGCGCCCTGATCGCGGTCGACTTCTTCATCGGGCGCAAGCCCCATGACGTGTCGATCAAGGAAGCCGGAATCTGGACGGTCGTCTGGATCGTCCTCGCGGCGCTCTTCGGCCTCGGCCTGCTGATCGCGGGCGAGAGCCAGGCGTCCGGTGAGTTCTTCGCGGGCTTCATCACCGAGAAGTCCCTGTCCGTGGACAACCTCTTCGTCTTCATCCTGATCATGGCGAAGTTCTCGGTGCCGACCCACCTCCAGCAGCGGGTGCTGCTGTTCGGTGTGCTGATAGCCCTGGTCCTGCGCGCGATATTCATCGCCGCCGGCGCCGCGGTCATCGCCAACTTCTCCTGGGTCTTCTACATCTTCGGCGCGTTCCTGATCTACACCGCCTGGAAGCTCATCCAGGAGGCCCGTGCCGACGAGGAGGAAGAGGACTGGGAGGAGAACCGCCTCCTGAAGTCGGTCGAGAAGAAGTTCGGCGTCTCGGACCGGTACGAGGGCACGAAGCTGTTCATCAAGAAGAACGGCAAGAAGATCATGACGCCCCTCATGGTCGTCATGCTCGCCATCGGCACCACCGACGTGCTCTTCGCGATGGACTCCATCCCCGCGATCTTCGGCCTCACCCAGGACCCGTACATCGTCTTCACGGCCAACGCCTTCGCCCTCATGGGTCTGCGGCAGCTCTACTTCCTCATCGGCGGACTACTCAAGAAGCTGGTCCACCTGAGCTACGGCCTCTCGGTGATCCTCGGCTTCATCGGCGTGAAGCTCGTGCTGCACGCCCTGCACGAGTCCGGGGTGCACGTCCCCGAGATCTCCATCCCGCTCTCGCTCTCGGTGATCTGCGGTGTCCTGGTGGTCACCACGATCACCAGCCTCATCGCCTCCAAGAAGCAGGCGGCCAAGGCCGCCGAGGAGCAGGCGGCGGAGGAGCCGGCCGAGTCCACGACGGCCGGGAGCAAGTAGCGCCACCAAGTAGCGGCACCCAAGCGCCCGGGGCAGCATCGAGTCATGGTCACTCGGCTCCGGGCGCTCGGCATGCAGTGGACGACGGTGGTCCCGCTCCTCGCCGTCGTGCTCCTCGTCCTCACCTGGGGCCGCGACCTGCCCGGCATCGTCGTCGCCGTGGTGACGCTGGTCCTCGCGGGAGCGGTGCTCTCCGCCGTCCACCACGCCGAGGTGATCGCCCACCGCGTCGGTGAACCCTTCGGTTCACTGGTCCTCGCCATCGCGGTGACCGTCATCGAGGTGGCGCTGATCGTCACCCTCATGGCCGACGGCGGCGACAAGAGCTCCACCCTGGCCCGCGACACCGTCTTCGCCGCGGTGATGATCACCTGCAACGGCATCGTCGGGCTCTGCCTCCTGGTCGGCGCGCTCCGCCACCGCGTCGCCGTCTTCAACCCCGAGGGGACCGGCGCCGCCCTCGCGACCGTCGCCACCCTGGCCACGCTCTGCCTGGTCCTGCCGGCGTTCACCACCACCAAGCGCGGCCCGGAGTTCTCGACCAGCCAGCTCACCTTCGCCGCGATCGCCGCGCTCGTCCTGTACGGACTGTTCGTCTCGACCCAGACCGTGCGCCACCGCGACTACTTCCTGCCGCTCACCAAGCGGGGCGAGGTCATCGACACCGACAGCCACGCCGAGGGTCCGTCCACCCGGGCGGCCCTCACAAGCCTCGGGCTGCTCGCGCTGGCCCTGATCGGCGTGGTGGGCCTCGCCAAGGGCGTCTCGCCGACGATCGAGTCAGGGGTGGAGAGCGCCGGCATGCCGCACGCCGTGGTCGGCGTGATCATCGCCCTGCTCGTCCTGCTCCCCGAGACCATCGCGGCCGTGCGCGCCACCCGCGGGGACCGCGTGCAGACCAGCCTGAACCTCGCCCTCGGCTCGGCGATGGCCAGCATCGGGCTGACCATCCCCGCCGTCGCCGTCGCCTCCGTGTGGCTCTCCGGGCCCCTGGTGCTCGGCCTGAGCGCGACCCACATGATCCTGCTCGTCCTCACCGTGATCGTCGGCACGCTCACCGTCGTCCCGGGACGGGCCACACCGCTGCAGGGCGGCGTCCACCTGGTGCTGTTCGCCGCGTACCTGGAGCTGGCGATCACCCCGTAGGGTCGCGCGCGTCAGTAGGTGACCGTGACGCGCCGCGCGGGACCGTCGACCCGTACGGTGCCCCCGTAAGGGATCACCACCTGCGGGTCGGTGTGCCCGAGGTCCACGTCGAAGACCGCCATGGTCTCCGGCGCGTACGCCTTAAGCGCCCGCAGGACCGCCTCGCGCTGCGCACGCGCGTGTGCCGCCTTCGCCTCCGCGTCCAGCGGGCGGGCGAAGGACCAGGTCTTGGGGCGCCCCATGAGCAGCGCGGGGAAGCGGCGCAGCAGCCCGCGCTCGCCCATGGTGCGCAGAATACGGAAGACGTGTTCGGCGCCCATGAGCTCTTCGCTGGTCTCCAGGAACAGCACGCAGCCGTCGTACGCCGACGGGGCCGCGGCGATCTCCCGGTCCGCCATCAGGTGCCAGGACAGGATCTCCAGCTCACCGCCCCAGGAGCGGCCCTCGACGACGCGCTCGGGACGGTGCCAGTACCAGCCCCCGGCCGGTTCGGTGGGCGGCTCCCCGGCGAAGGACTCGGGGTCGTCCCAGGGCAGGTCGACATCGCGGAAGCGGTCGGCGGGGCGCAGCTCGTAGGGCCCGGAGGTGAAGAGCGCGGCGCGCAGGGAGTCGGCGGTCAGGGGCGCCATCGCGCCGGGGCGGCCGAGCTCGCACATGACGGACGAGCCGTGGTACCCGACCACGCCGCACTGCCAGAGGAAGGCGAGCAGGCTGGTGTTGTCGCTGTACCCGAAGAACGGCTTCGGGTTGGCGCGGATCAACTCCCGGTCCAGGTACGGCAGTACGGTGATCTGGTCGTCGCCGCCGATGCTGGCGATGACGGCCTTGACGGCCGGATCGGCGAACGCCGCGTGGATGTCGTCGGCCCGCTCCCGGGGCGTTGAGCCCATCTTCCGCGTCGCGGGGTACTCGACGGGGTCGAGGCCGAAGTCCTCCTTGAGGCGCCGCAGGCCCAGTTCGTGGGGGAGCGGGAAGAGACCGGGGAGACCGCTGGACGGAGAGATCACGGCGACGCGATCACCCGGGGAGGGCTTGGGCGGGTACACGGGTTCGACGGATTCGGAGATCATGGCGAGCAGCGTAGGGCCCGACCGGTGTCAGGGACACCCGAGTTCAGGCGCGAGGGAGGCGTGATAGACCTCCTGCATGACCCTCAGTACCCGCAGCCTCGCCACCGCGCCGATCATGGTCCTCAACGGTCCGAACCTGAACCTCCTCGGGCGCAGGCAGCCCGAGATCTACGGCACCGACACCCTCGCGGACGTCGAGGCCCTGTGCGCCGAGGCGGCCGCGGCGCACGGCGGCAGCGTGGACCTGCGGCAGAGCAACCACGAGGGCGAGCTGGTCGACTGGGTCCACGAGGCGCGCGAGCACCACGCGGGGATCGTCATCAACCCCGCGGCCTACTCCCACACCTCGGTGGCGATCCTGGACGCGCTCAACACCTGCGACGGCCTGCCCGTGGTGGAGGTGCACATCTCCAACATCCACCAGCGCGAGGCCTTCCGGCACCACAGCTACGTGTCGAAGCGCGCCGACGGGGTCATCGCGGGCTGCGGTGTCCAGGGGTACGTGTTCGCGGTGCAGCGGGTGGCGGCGCTGGTCTCCGCGAAGGCGTGAGGCCCGCCTCCGCGCCGACCGGCGCCGCCCCGGCTCACCAGCCGCGGGCGCGCCATTCGCCGAGGTGCGGCCGCTCGGCGCCCAGCGTCGTGTCGCTGCCGTGGCCGGGATAGACCCAGGTCTCGTCGGACAGCGTCCCGAAGATCTTCGTCTCGACGTCGCCGAGGAGACTCGCGAAGGCCGCGGGGTCGTTGCGGGTGTTGCCGACGCCGCCGGGGAAGAGGCAGTCGCCGGTGAAGACGTGCGCGTGGCCGTGCGGGTCGTCGTAGACCAGCGCGATCGAGCCCGGCGTGTGGCCCACCAGGTGGCGGGCGGTGAGCTCGACCCGGCCCACGCGGATGGTGTCGCCGTCGTCGACGGGGACGTCCGTGGGCACCGGGATGCCCGCGGCGTCCGCGCGGCCCGCGTACGTCCGCGCGCCGGTCGCCGCGACGACGGCGGCCAGCGCCTGCCAGTGGTCGCCGTGCTGGTGCGTGGTGACGACGGACGCGATGCCGTCGTCACCGATGAGGGTCAGCAACGTCTCGGCGTCGTTCGCCGCGTCGATCAGGAGCTGCTCGCCGGTGGCCCGGCACCGCAGCAGATAGGCGTTGTTGTCCATCGGCCCGACCGCGACCTTCGAGATCATGAGGTCCGGCAGCTCGTGCACATCCGCGGGTCCGCCGACCTTCACCGCTCCGCTGTACGTCATGTGCGTCACCCTATAGCGGCGGAAGGGAGGGCAGGAGGCCCCCTTCGGCCGTCAGCCCGGAGCCGTCGCGGCGGCCCGCGAGCCAGCCGACCACGTCGGGCGCGGCCCCCGAGACGGTGACTTCGGGTTCTCCGGCCCTGCCCGTGCTCCACGCGTGCGTGCCGTCCGTGACACGGGTGGGCGGCACGTCGGGGTTCCCCGAGAAGCGCGCGGCGAGGAAGGCGCTCTCGCGCCGCACGAACTCCGCCGGCAGGTCTTCGAGCTCGTAGCCGATGCCGAGGTCCACGTGGTGCAGCTCCACCTCCACCCAGCGGCGGAACGGGACCCGGGAGGCGGAGTCGGTGACTCCGTTGCGCATCGTGATGGTGCGGGACCAGTCCGCGGGGAGCGCGGCCTGTGCCTCGAAGCGGGCCATGGACTCGCGGACGTCGTCGAGCTGCTCGGTGAGCGGCCGCGGGGCGTCGCGCTCGATGTCGTCGTCGCGCTGGCGTGCGCTCTCGTACATGGGCCGGCCGGCGAGGACGTTGACCAGGGCGTCCGCGTTCCGTGCCAGGTGGGCGAGGACGTGGCCGCGGGTCCAGCCGGGGAGCCGTGACGGCTCGGCGATCGCATCGTCGTTCAGTTTGGACGCTGCGCTGAGCAGCCGGTCGGTCGCGTCACGTACAGACGCCAGGTCGCGCACATGATCAATCATGCGCCCGACGATAGCTGGGTCACACGTCCGGGTGAAGGCTCCTGGATACAGCGCTAATCGAATGTACGTGCTATATGGTCGAGGGTGGCATCGGGCATTCTTCAGGGTCCCGGTTTGTTGTGTACGTGGAACCAGGGAAGCAGCCCGGCGTTGTCAGTGGCTCGCCCTACTCTGTGAAAGACGGGGTTCAGCCCCTGTCACTTCTCTCAAGAAAGGTGCGGACCGGCGTGGCCGACCGTCTCATCGTCCGTGGCGCGCGCGAGCACAATCTCAAGAACGTCTCGCTCGACCTCCCGCGTGACTCCCTCATCGTGTTCACCGGACTCTCGGGGTCGGGCAAGTCCTCCCTCGCGTTCGACACGATCTTCGCCGAGGGCCAGCGGCGGTACGTCGAGTCCCTCTCCTCGTACGCCCGGCAGTTCCTCGGCCAGATGGACAAGCCCGACGTCGACTTCATCGAGGGTCTGTCCCCGGCGGTCTCCATCGACCAGAAGTCGACCTCGCGCAACCCGCGCTCGACGGTCGGCACCATCACCGAGGTCTACGACTACCTGCGCCTGCTCTTCGCGCGCATCGGCAAGCCGCACTGTCCCGAGTGCGGCCGGCCGATCTCCCGGCAGTCGCCGCAGGCCATCGTCGACAAGGTCCTGGAGCTGCCCGAGGGCAGCCGCTTCCAGGTCCTCTCGCCGCTGGTGCGCGAGCGCAAGGGCGAGTTCGTCGACCTCTTCGCCGACCTCCAGACCAAGGGGTACTCCCGCGCGCGGGTCGACGGACAGACGATCCAGCTCTCCGAGCCGCCCGTCCTGAAGAAGCAGGAGAAGCACACCATCGAGGTCGTCATCGACCGCCTCACGGTGAAGGACTCCGCCAAGCGCCGCCTGACCGACTCCGTGGAGACCGCCCTCGGCCTCTCCTCGGGCATGGTCGTGCTCGACTTCGTCGACCTCCCCGAGGACGACCCCGAGCGCGAGCGGATGTACTCGGAGCACCTCTACTGCCCGTACGACGACCTGTCCTTCGAGGAGCTGGAGCCCCGCTCCTTCTCCTTCAACTCGCCCTTCGGCGCCTGCCCCGACTGCACGGGCATCGGCACGCGCATGGAGGTCGACCCCGAGCTGATCGTCCCCGACGAGGACAAGTCGCTCGACGAGGGCGCCATCCACCCCTGGTCGCACGGCCACACCAAGGACTACTTCGCCCGCCTGGTGAACGCCCTCTCCGACGCCCTCGGCTTCGCCACCGACATGCCCTGGGCCGGACTCCCGCAGCGCGCGAAGAAGGCCCTGCTCTACGGCCACAAGACCCAGATCGAGGTGCGCTACCGCAACAGGTACGGCCGCGAGCGGGTCTACACCACCGCCTTCGAAGGGGCCGTCCCCTTCGTCAAGCGCCGCCACAGCGAGGCCGAGAGCGACTCCAGCCGCGAGCGCTTCGAGGGCTACATGCGCGAGGTGCCCTGCCCCACCTGTGAGGGCACACGACTCAAGCCGATCGTCCTCGCCGTCTCGGTCATGGGGAAGTCCATCGCCGAGGTCTCCGCGATGTCCATCAGCGACTGCGCGGACTTCCTCGCCGAGCTGAAGCTGGGCGCCCGCGACAAGAAGATCGCCGAGCGCGTCCTGAAGGAGGTCAACGAACGGCTGCGCTTCCTGGTCGACGTCGGCCTCGACTACCTCTCGCTGAACCGCGCCGCGGGCACCCTCTCCGGAGGCGAGGCCCAGCGCATCCGCCTGGCCACCCAGATCGGCTCCGGCCTCGTCGGCGTGCTCTACGTCCTCGACGAGCCGTCCATCGGCCTCCACCAGCGCGACAACCACCGGCTCATCGAGACCCTCGTGCGCCTGCGCGACATGGGCAACACGCTCATCGTCGTCGAGCACGACGAGGACACGATCAAGGTGGCCGACTGGGTCGTCGACATCGGCCCCGGCGCGGGCGAGCACGGCGGCAAGGTCGTGCACAGCGGCTCCATGAAGGAACTGCTCGCCAACGACAAGTCGGTCACCGGGCAGTACCTGTCCGGCAAGAAGGCCATCCCGGTGCCCGACCTGCGCCGTCCGGCCGACCCCGGCCGGCAGCTCACGGTGCACGGCGCCCGGGAGAACAACCTCCAGGACATCGACGTCTCCTTCCCGCTCGGCGTCCTCACGGCCGTCACGGGCGTCTCGGGCTCCGGCAAGTCGACGCTGGTCAACGACATCCTGTACACCCACCTGGCCCGCGAGCTGAACGGCGCGAGGTCCGTCCCCGGCCGCCACACGCGCGTGGCGGGCGACGACCTCGTCGACAAGGTCGTGCACGTCGACCAGTCGCCCATCGGCCGCACCCCGCGGTCGAACCCGGCGACGTACACCGGGGTCTTCGACCACGTCCGCAGGCTCTTCGCGGAGACGACGGAGGCGAAGGTCCGGGGCTACCTCCCCGGCCGCTTCTCCTTCAACGTCAAGGGCGGGCGCTGCGAGAACTGCTCCGGCGACGGCACCATCAAGATCGAGATGAACTTCCTGCCGGACGTCTACGTCCCGTGCGAGGTCTGCCACGGCGCGCGCTACAACCGCGAGACGCTGGACGTGCACTACAAGGGCAAGTCCATCGCCGAGGTCCTCGACATGCCGATCGAGGAGGCGCTCGACTTCTTCGAGGCCGTGCCCGCCATCGCCCGGCACCTGAGGACGCTCCACGAGGTCGGCCTCGGGTACGTCCGCCTCGGCCAGTCGGCGCCCACCCTCTCCGGAGGCGAGGCCCAGCGCGTGAAGCTCGCCTCCGAGCTGCAGAAGCGCTCGACGGGCCGTACGGTCTACGTCCTCGACGAGCCGACGACCGGTCTGCACTTCGAGGACATCAGCAAGCTGATCAAGGTCCTCTCCGGCCTGGTCGACAAGGGCAACACGGTCATCGTCATCGAGCACAACCTCGACGTCATCAAGACCGCGGACTGGGTCGTCGACATGGGTCCCGAGGGCGGCAGCGGCGGCGGCCTGGTCGTCGCCGAGGGCACGCCGGAGGAGGTCGCGGGGGTACCGGCCAGCCACACCGGCAAGTTCCTGCGCGAGATCCTCTCGGCCGACCGCATCAGCGACGCGGTGCCGTCGCAGGGCCGCAAGCCCGCCGCGAAGGCGAGGAAGACCACCGCGAAGAAGGTGGCGGCCGCCGCGACGGCCACGGCCAAGAAGACGGCCACGGCCAGGACGGGCGCCGCCAAGAAGGCGGCGGCTCCGAAGAAGAAGGCGGCGGCGACCGGCAAGAAGGCCGCCGCCCCGAAGAAGACGACGCGGGCCCGCAAGGCCTAGCCGGTGGCTCGGGCGGACCCGGCCCGAAGCCGTTCGGGCCCGGTCCGCCGTTGGGTTCGCCCCTGGCGAGCGAGTCGCAGGCCGCGTGGTTCAGGCCGTCAGGTCTGCCTCGCGCGCGCCGAAGCGCCGCGTCCAGCGCTTGTCCGAAGCGTCCCGCCCCCACGGCGCACCGTCGGGGGCGGGACGCATTTCTCGTGGGTGCCCCGCGTTCTCCAGTTCCCCTTGTCCGTCGCCCCCGGCCGTGGTCCGCTGGGCCCATGCCGGTACGCATCGAACGCGAAGGCCCCGTCACCACCGTGGTGCTCTCCCGGCCCGCCGTGCGGAACGCCGTCGACGGCCCCACCGCCCGGGCCCTCGCCGACGCCTTCCGCGACTTCGACGCCGACCCCGGGGCCGCCGTCGCCGTGCTGTGGGGCGAGGGCGGCACCTTCTGCGCGGGCGCGGACCTCAAGGCCATCGGCACCCCCGACGGCAACGACGTGACGGAGGACGGCGACGGCCCCATGGGGCCCACGCGGATGCGGCTGTCCAAGCCGGTGATCGCCGCGGTCTCGGGACACGCGGTGGCGGGCGGCCTCGAACTCGCCCTCTGGTGCGACCTGCGCGTCGCCGAGGAGGACGCCGTACTGGGTGTGTTCTGCCGCCGCTGGGGCGTCCCGCTCGTCGACGGCGGGACCGTACGGCTGCCCCGCCTCATCGGCGAGAGCCGCGCCATGGACCTGATCCTCACCGGCCGCCCCGTCGGCGCGGCGGAAGCGCTCGGCATGGGCCTGGTCAACCGCACCGTCCCGCCCGGCACCGCGCGCGCGGCGGCGGAGCGGCTCGCCGCCGAGATCGCCGCGTTCCCGCGGACCTGTCTGCGCCACGACCGGCTCTCGGCCCTGGAGCAGGGCGGCCTGAGCGAACGCGACGCCATGGCCGGGGAGTTCCGCCACGGCCTGCGCTCCCTGGCCGGGGCGGCGGAGGGCGCGGCCCGGTTCGCCGCGGGGGCGGGCCGGCACGGGGCGTTCACGGAACCGGGCTGAGCCGCGGGGCACGGCTCTGAGGGATCAGCCGAGTTCCGTCGCGTACGGCGGCTCCGCGCCCGCCCGTGAGCAGGTGATCGCCGCCGCGCGGGCCGCGAGGCGCAGGACGGCCTCCCAGCCCCCGGCGTCCAGGCCGCGCAGGGCGTCCGCCGAGAGCGCGCCCCGTTCCGCGAGGCCGTGCAGGAGCGCCGCGTTGACCGTGTCGCCCGCGCCGATCGTGTCCACCACGTCGACCCGCTCGCCGGGCACGCGCAGCTCGGAGCCGTCCCGTGTGTACAGGGAGAGGCCGTCGCCGCCGCGCGTGACCACCACGGCCGCGGGCCCGTGGGACAGCCACTCCCGCGGGGTGCCGCCCAGCCATGCGGCGTCCTCCTGCGACAGCTTGAGCAGGGTGACCGAGGGCAGCCAGCTCGTGAACCGCGCGCGGTAGGCGTCGGCGTCGGGGATGAGCGCGGCGCGTACGTTGGGGTCGAGCGCCGTGAACACCCCGCTCGCCGCCGCGCGCCGCAGCAGCTCCTCGTACGCGCTCGCGCCCGGTTCGAGGACCAGCGAGCAGGTGCCGAACGACATGGCCCGTACGCCGTCGGGGAGCCGCTCGGGGGCGGTGAACAGCCGGTCGGCCGTGCCCTCCACGTAGAAGGAGTACCCGGCCGAGCCGTCCTCGCCGATCGAGGCGACGGCGAGCGTCGTCGGCTCGGGGCCGCGCTGCACCTGCGAGAGGCCGACCCCGGCCGCCCGCAGCCCGTCGAGCAGCGCCTCGCCGAAGGCGTCCCGCGAGACGCGGGAGCAGAACGCGACCGGGGAGCCGAGGCGGCCGAGCGCCACCGCGGTGTTGTACGGGCCGCCGCCGAGGCGCGGCGCGAGGTCGGGCAGGGCGGCGCGGCCGTCGGGGGCGCGGCTCGCCTCCCGCGGTACGAGGTCGATCAGGGCCTCTCCGGCGACGACGATCACGGGCGGTTCCTTCCGGGCGCTGCCTTGGTTCGGCTCGGGCCGCGCGGCACGCGGGCCCGGCGTTGCGCACAGGCTAGGCGGTGCGCGGCGCGGCGACGGCAAGCGGGCAGGACTCGGGCACGCCCGCGTCCGACCCGGTCGCGGCGTCCGCCACCGGTATGGTCTGATCCGTCACCGATGCCCCTGACCTGTGGAGACGCCATGTCCGGCACGCCCCCCGCCCGTCGCACCGTGCTGCGGGCCGCCGCACTCGCCCCGGCCGTCGGGCTCGGGCTCACCGCCTGCTCGTCCGGTGACGGCGGATCGAACCGCTCGGCGCCGACCGCGCCGGTGGACCTGGGCGCGTCCGACGACGTGAAGGTGGGCGCGTCGAAGCTGTACACGGACAAGAACGTGGTCGTCAGCCGGATCTCCGACGACGAGTACAAGGCGTACAGCTCGATCTGCACGCACGCGCGGTGTCCCATCGACAAGCTGGAGGGGCACAAGCTGATCTGCCAGTGCCACGGCAGCCAGTTCGACGCCACCAACGGCAAGGTGCTGCACGAGCCCGCCGTCACCCCGCTGCCCGAGCTGTCGGTGAAGGTGGAGAACGGCAGGCTCGTCGCGGGCCCGGAGGCATAGCCTCCGCCATCGGCCCCGCCCGCACACCGCCGGACGCCCCGGCCCCTTCCGGCCCCTGCCGGCCCCGGCCCCGGCCCCGGTCACTCCCAGTCCCAGGCGATCCCCAGGAGCCCCGCCCGCACCCGTGGTTCCACCAGGTGGACCGACCGGTGGCTGCCGCTCAGCGTCAGTTCCTGCCGGCCGCCGCGCGGGGCGGCGGCCGAGTGCTGGGTGAAGCGGTGGCAGCGTACGGGCAGGGCCCGGTCGTCGAAGCGGATCTGCAGCGCGTACTGGCCGTCCGCGAAGGGGAAGCCCCGGAAGTACTCGGCGGCCGGGCCCGCCGTGCCGTCCTCGAACCCGTAGCCGAACAGATGCGTGTCGCCCGTCCGCAGCCGCGCGTCGAACAGCAGCTCCGCGACGAGGACACCGGTGTCCTCGTGCCAGCGCACCCGGCCCGTGCGGCAGTTCTCCAGGGCGTGCACGCGGACCTGGTCGGGGGCGCAGCCCGGGTCGCCGTGGTAGATGGCCACATAGCGGTCGACGCCGTCCCTGTGGGCGCGCACGATGTGCTGCGACTCCCGCCCCGTCATCTCGCGGTGCGCGCCGATCCGCACCCGCTCGTGGTGGCCGATGGTGTGCAGCCCGCCGTCCGACGGGCAGCCCAGCTCGGCGAGGAGCGTGCGCAGCACGTCGGACGCCTCCACCAGGGAGCGGTACGAACGGGCGGCGGGCCGTTCCCCGCCGCCGTGCCCGGACGGCCGCGCCAGCAGTCTGATCAGTGACTCGTCGGGGAGCTGGAGGATCTCCTCCAGGGCGCGTACGGCGCGCAGCGACTCGGCGCGCCGCGGACGGCGGGCGCCCTGCTGCCAGTAGCTCAGGCTGGTCACCCCGACGGTGACGCCCTGCTGCGCCAGATGGTGCCGTACGCGCTGCAACGGCAGTCTGCGCGCGGCGATCGCGGCACGCAGCGCGGTGTGGAAGGGGCCGGTGCGCAAGGCGGCCGCGAGGTCCGCCGGGTCGCCGTCCGGCGTCCGTGCCGTGTCCGTCGCGGACGCGCTCTCCGCGAGCCGTGTTCCCTGCCGCACACCGGGCTCCTTCTGTGAACGTTCACACCTGCCGCCCGGGCGTTCGCGCCGGTCGGAGCGGGCCAGCAGGCCGGTGTGCGGTCCGCGTTCACACCCGTTCGCCCGCCGTTCACGGCCCAGGTGATTCCGCATTGAAGCGTGTTGACCTGCACCGGACAACACTCGATGCTCAATCGCAGCGTCCGGACGCGCTCCTCCACACCTCACATCCCCACCCGGGAGGAACGCGATGCGCCCACCCCATAGCAGGAGCAGCAGCGGCAGACGCAGGGGCAGGATCGCCCTCGCCCTCGCCGCGGCGGCCCTGTTCACCGCCCCCACGGCCACCGCCACGGCGGCCCCCGCCCCGACCACCGTCACCCCCGCCGGCTCCGTCGCCCCCGCCGCGGGCCAGGCACGCGACACCGCGGCCGCCGGCTCGTCCGCCCTGGCCGCAAGGCGCCTGAACATCACCATGCAGGCACAGCAGAAGAGCAACTGGTGCTGGGCCGCGGGCGGCAACACCATCGCGGCCTACATGGGCCGCGACCACAGCCAGAACCAGTTCTGCAACGCCGCCTTCGGCCGGAGCCAGAACACCGAGTGCCCCAACAACCAGGCCACCCTCGGCAACGTGCAGACCGGCCTGCGCTGGGCGGGCATCAACCCCGGCTCGTACGTCACCGGCTGGCTCCGCTACGCGACCGTGCGGAGCGAGGTCGACGCGGGGCGCCCGATCGAGACCCGCATCCAGTGGTCCAACGGCGGCGGCCACATGCACGTCGTCTACGGCTACGACGACGCCAACAGCTGGGTCTACTGGGGCGACCCCTGGCCCTCCAGCGACCGCTACAACTGGGCGTCGCACGCCTGGTATGTCGACAACAACACCTTCTCCTGGACCCACTCGCTCTACCAGATCGGGGCGTGACCGCGATGACCCGCCACCTCCCGCGCCACCTGACCAGGGCCGCGCTCGCCGGTTCGGCCGCCACGCTGCTGCTCGGCCTCGCCGCCCCCGCGGCCTCCGCCGACCCCGGCCCCGCCGCTCCCTCCGCGGCCTCCCGCGCCGCCGCGCACCGGGCCGCCGAGGCGCCCGGCACCCTCGACACGCTCTCCCGGTTCTTCGCCCGCGAAGGGGCGGTCTCCAGGGCGGCGGCCGACCCCAGGATCGAGGGCAAGGCCGTGCCCGTCCACTACCTCTCCCCGGCGTTCGTCGCCGGGGAGAAGGGGGCCCCGGTCGCCCGCCTGGAGTTCCTCGCCAGCAAGGCGGTCTCCTCCGACGGCCAGGAGGCCTCCCTCTGGACCGTCGAGCGCGGCCGTTCGTGGCAGGTGGTGAACATCGCCACGGGCGACGACGAGACGCACTACGCGCGCGTGGGCGCCCGGAAGCTCCCCGGAGGCACCGTCTTCCACGAGCCGCAGATCAACGCCTGGTACGTCCAGGGCGACGTACGGGGCCACGCGCGCGTGCTGCCGCTCGACAAGGACGCGAGACGTGCCGTGGGCGCCGAGGGCACCTCGCTCGCCGCCTACCGTGAACGCGTCCACGAGGCGTACGGCGACAAGCTGCCCGGCTCGGCGTACGCGAAGTCGGGCAAGGCCGGCGGCTATGAGGAGAAGGCGGGCGGCCACGAGGAGAAGGCCGGCCGGCCGGACGGCAGCGAGCGGGCCTCCGCACCCTCCGGGGAGCCCATGACGGCGGCCTCCTCGGCGGCCGGGGCAGGGGTGCTGCTCGTGCTCGGCGTCTCGGCCGCGGCGGTCCTGCGGCGCCGGGGACGGCAGCGCGGCTGACGGGCCTCCGGCCGCCCCGGCCCGCGGCCCGGGGCGGCCGGACTGTCGGTGCCCGCAAGTAGGCTGTCCGTCATGGCCGACCCTTCCAGCTACCGCCCCCAGCCGGGACAGATCCCCGACGCCCCGGGGGTCTACAAATTCCGCGACGAGCACCGCAGGGTGATCTATGTCGGGAAGGCCAAGAGCCTGCGCCAGCGCCTGGCGAACTACTTCCAGGACCTCGCGGGCCTCCATCCGCGTACGCGCTCCATGGTCACGACGGCGGCCTCCGTCGAGTGGACCGTGGTCAACAACGAGGTCGAGGCGCTCCAGCTGGAGTACTCCTGGATCAAGGAGTTCGACCCCCGGTTCAACGTCAAGTACCGCGACGACAAGAGCTACCCCTACCTCGCGGTGACGCTGAACGAACAGTTCCCGCGCGTGCAGGTGATGCGCGGCCACAAGAAGAAGGGCGTGCGGTACTTCGGCCCGTACAGCCACGCCTGGGCGATCCGCGACACCGTGGACCTGCTCCTGCGCGCCTTCCCGGTCCGCACCTGCTCCGCGGGGGTGTTCAAGAACGCCGCCCGCACCGGCCGCCCCTGCCTCCTCGGGTACATCGGCAAGTGCTCGGCGCCCTGCGTGGAGCGCGTCACCCCCGAGGCCCACAGGGAGCTGGCCGAGGACTTCTGCGACTTCATGGCGGGCCGCACCGGCACGTACATCCGCCGCCTCGAACGGCAGATGGCGGACGCCGCGGAGGACATGGAGTACGAGAAGGCGGCGCGGCTGCGCGACGACATAGAGGCGCTCAAGAAGGCGATGGAGAAGAGCGCCGTCGTCCTCGCCGACGCCACCGACGCCGACCTCATCGCCCTCGCCGAGGACGAGCTTGAGGCGGCCGTCCAGATCTTCCACGTCCGCGGCGGCCGGGTGCGCGGCCAGCGCGGCTGGGTCACCGACAAGGTGGAGGCGGTCACCAGCGGCGACCTCGTCGAGCACGCCCTCCAGCAGCTCTACGGCGAGGAGAGCGGGGACAGCGTGCCCAAGGAGGTGCTCGTCCCCGCCCTGCCCGACCCCGTGGAGCCGGTGCAGGAGTGGCTCACGGAGCGCCGCGGGGCCAACGTCTCGCTGCGCATCCCGCAGCGCGGCGACAAGAAGGCCCTGATGGAGACCGTCGCGAGGAACGCGCAGCAGTCCCTCGTCCTGCACAAGACCAAGCGCGCCTCCGACCTCACCACCCGCTCCCGCGCCCTGGAGGAGATCGCCGCCGCCCTGGAGCTGGACAGCGCCCCGCTGCGCATCGAGTGCTACGACATCTCGCACCTCCAGGGCGACGACGTCGTGGCGTCGATGGTGGTCTTCGAGGACGGCCTGGCCAGGAAGAGCGAGTACCGCCGCTTCCAGATCAAGGGCTTCGAGGGGCAGGACGACGTCCGCTCCATGCACGAGGTGATCACCCGCCGCTTCAAGCGCTACCTCTCGGACAAGGAGCGCACGGGGGAGTGGTCCCCCGAGGACGCGGATGCCGCCGGGACCGCTGGAACAGCCGGAACCCCCGAGGACGCAGCGGCCGGCGGGAACGGCCCCGTGCCGGGCCTGACCGAGGAGGACGGGCGGCCCAAGCGGTTCGCGTATCCGCCGCAGCTCGTCGTGGTCGACGGCGGCCGGCCGCAGGTCGCCGCGGCCCAGCGGGCCCTCGACGAGCTGGGCATCGACGACATCGCGGTCTGCGGCCTCGCCAAGCGCCTGGAGGAGGTCTGGGTCCCGGACGAGGACGACCCGGTGATCCTGCCGCGCACCAGCGAGGGGCTCTATCTCCTGCAGCGCGTACGCGACGAGGCGCACCGCTTCGCCATCACCTACCAGCGGTCCAAGCGGGCCAAGCGCTTCAAGGCGGGACCGCTGGACGAGGTGCGGGGCCTGGGCGACGCCCGCAAGCGGACGGTGATCAAGCACTTCGGCTCCGTGAAGCGGCTCCGCGCGGCGACGATCGACCAGATCTGCGAGGTCCCGGGCGTGGGCCGCAAGACCGCCGAGGCCATCGCGGTGGCCCTCGCCCAGGCGGCGCCCCCGGCCCCCGCGGTCAACATGACGACCGGCGAGATCCTGGAGGACGAGGAGCCCGCGGAGACCACGGAGCTGCCGGCGGAAGCCGCCCCGGTGGCCGAGAATCAGGTTCTCCCCGCCGAGGGCATGCCCGGCGGGCAGGCCAGCGTTGAACACAGCGAACACAGCGAACACAGCGAACACAGCGAACACAGCGAAGACAGCGAAGACAGCGGGGCCCCCGTGACCACGGGCTCCCCGGAGGATCGACGGGGGCACACGACATGAGCGAGCACGACGAAGGTGGAGAGCAAGTGAGCGCGGCAACGCCCATCGAGACGCCAGGAGTGCCCGAAGCGGCGATCCCCGAGCTGGTGATCATCTCCGGCATGTCGGGCGCGGGGCGCAGCACGGCGGCCAAGTGCCTGGAGGACCTCGGCTGGTTCGTCGTCGACAACCTGCCGCCCGCGCTGATCCCCACGATGGTGGAGCTCGGCGCCCGCTCCCAGGGCAACGTGGCCCGCATCGCGGTGGTCGTCGACGTCCGCGGCAGGCGCTTCTTCGACAACCTGCGCGAATCCCTGGCCGAGCTGGAGTCCAAGAACGTCACGCGGCGCATCGTCTTCCTGGAGTCCTCCGACGACGCCCTGGTCCGCCGCTTCGAGTCGGTCCGCCGCCCGCACCCCCTCCAGGGCGACGGCCGCATCGTCGACGGCATCGCGGCCGAGCGCGACCTGCTGCGCGAGCTGCGCGGCGACGCCGACCTGGTCATCGACACCTCCAGCCTGAACGTGCACGAGCTGCGCGCCAAGATGGACGCCTCGTTCGCGGGCGAGGAGGAGCCCGAGCTGCGGGCCACCGTGATGTCCTTCGGCTTCAAGTACGGCCTGCCGGTCGACGCCGACCTGGTCGTGGACATGCGCTTCCTGCCCAACCCCCACTGGGTCCCGGAGCTGCGGCAGTACACCGGGCTGAACGAAGAGGTCGCTGCGTACGTCTTCAACCAGCCGGGTGCCAAGGAGTTCCTCGACAGGTACGCGGAAATGCTCCAGCTCATCGCCGCGGGCTACCGCCGCGAGGGCAAGCGGTACGTGACGATCGCGGTCGGCTGCACGGGCGGCAAGCACCGCTCCGTCGCCATGTCGGAGAAGCTCGCGGCGCGCCTGGCGTCCGAGGGCGTGGAGACCGTCATCGTCCACCGGGACATGGGGCGCGAGTGAAGCCGACCCGCCGGACCGTCCGCCTGAGCCGTCTGGGCCGCAAGCGGGGCACCCAGCCGAAGGTGGTCGCGCTCGGCGGGGGCATGGGCCTGTCCGCCTCGCTCGCCGCGCTGCGCCGCATCACCGGCGCCGGGGACCTCACCGCCGTCGTCACGGTCGCCGACGACGGCGGCTCCAGCGGCCGCCTCCGCGACGAGCTGGGCGTGCTGCCCCCCGGTGACCTGCGCAAGGCGCTCGCCGCGCTGTGCGGCGACGACGACTGGGGCCAGACCTGGGCCCGTGTCATCCAGCACCGCTTCCAGTCCAAGGGCGACCTGCACGAACACGCGGTCGGAAACCTCCTGATCGTCGCCCTGTGGGAGCAGCTCGGCGACCACGTCCAGGCCCTGGACCTGGTCGGCCGGCTGCTCGGCGCGCAGGGCCGCGTCCTGCCCATGTCGGCCGTGCCGCTGGAGCTCCAGGCCCTGGTCAAGGGCCACGATCCGGCGTGCCCCGAGGACGTGGACACCGTCCGCGGCCAGGCCACGGTGGCGCTGACCCCGGGCGAGGTCCAGTCCGTGCACGTGGTCCCGCACGACCCGCCGGCCGTCCCCGAGGCGGTCGCCGCCGTCCTCGACGCGGACTGGGTGGTGCTCGGCCCCGGCTCCTGGTTCTCCTCGGTGATCCCGCACCTCCTGGTGCCCGAACTGCTCGACGCGCTCACCGAGACGAAGGCCCGCAGGGTCCTCTCGCTCAACCTCGCGCCGCAACCGGGAGAAACCGATGGGTTCTCTCCGCAGCGTCATTTGGAGGTTTTGGCCCGACACGCCCCTAAACTCGCCCTGGACGTGGTGCTGGCCGACGAGGCCGCCGTGCCCGACCGTGAGTCACTCACCGATGCCGCGAAGCGGTTCGGCGCCACGGTCGAGCTGGCGCCGGTGGCCCGGCCCGACGGAACTCCGAGGCACGATCCGGAGCTCCTGGCAGCCGCGTACGACCGTATTTTTCGGATGCATGGAAGGATCGGCCCATGGCGATGACGGCAGCGGTGAAGGACGAGATCTCCCGGCTCCCCGTCACCCGGACCTGCTGCAGGAAGGCGGAGGTCTCGGCGATCCTGCGGTTCGCGGGCGGCCTGCACCTGGTGAGCGGCCGCATCGTGATCGAGGCGGAGCTGGACACCGCGATGGCGGCACGACGCCTGAAGCGGGACATCCTGGAGATCTTCGGACACAGCTCGGAACTGATCGTGATGGCCCCCGGCGGTCTGCGGCGCGGTTCGCGTTACGTCGTCCGGGTGGTCGCGGGCGGCGATCAGCTCGCCCGCCAGACGGGTCTCGTGGACGGCCGCGGCCGGCCGATCCGGGGGCTGCCGCCACAGGTGGTCTCGGGGGCCACCTGCGACGCCGAGGCGGCCTGGCGCGGGGCGTTCCTCGCGCACGGCTCGCTCACCGAGCCCGGACGCTCCTCCTCCCTGGAGGTGACGTGCCCGGGTCCGGAGGCCGCCCTCGCCCTGGTCGGCGCGGCGCGCAGACTCCAGATCGCCGGCAAGGCGCGCGAGGTGCGGGGCGTGGACCGGGTCGTCGTGCGGGACGGGGACGCGATCGGCGCGCTGCTCACCCGCCTCGGGGCGCACGAGTCGGTCCTCGCCTGGGAGGAGCGGCGGATGCGGCGCGAGGTGCGCGCCACCGCCAACCGCCTGGCCAACTTCGACGACGCGAACCTGCGCCGCTCGGCCCGCGCGGCCGTCGCCGCGGGCGCCCGGGTGCAGCGCGCCCTGGAGATCCTCGCCGACGAGGTGCCCGAGCACCTGGCCGCCGCGGGCCGGCTGCGCATGGAGCACAAGCAGGCCTCCCTGGAGGAGCTCGGCGCGCTCGCCGACCCGCCGCTGACCAAGGACGCCGTGGCGGGCCGTATCCGCCGGCTGCTCGCGATGGCCGACAAGCGGGCCCAGGACCTGGGCATCCCGGGCACGGAGTCCAACCTGGCCGACGACCTCGCCGACAACATGGCGGTCTGAGCCGCCCGGCCGGCTCCCGCCCCCTGTGCCCCGCAGGACACGGAAGCCGCCGGTGCCCCATGAGTGCACCGGCGGCTTCCGTTTCCCGTGCCACTCGCCTTCACCCGCTGTATTGACTTGATCATGCACTGTCACGAGCCTGGCATCCGGCACACCGGTGCCGGACAACCGCAAGGGGGGCTCATGAGACGAAGAGCGAGCGCGAGATCGATCCTCGCCGCGAGCGCACTGCTCATAGGCGGTCTCGCCGCCGCACCGCAGGCCCAGGCGAGCGGACCCGCCGCGACCGCGGACGCCGACGACCCGGCGGCCGTCAAGGTCTACCGGGCAGACGTCACCAAGAAGCAGATCCCGATCCTCGTCGAGGCGGGCCAGGACGCCCACGAACTCGCCGGACAGGCACCCGACAAGGGCACGGGACGCGTCGAGCTGTACCTGACCGAGGCCCAGGCCGAGGCCGTCGAGCGCCGAGGCGTCGAACTCAGGGAGCACCAGGTCTCCGCGGCGGCCGAGAAGCGGGTCAGGGCCGCGGGGGACGGCGTCTACCGCCCCTACAGCGGCAAGGGCGGCCTCAAGGAGGAGATCGTCAGGACCGGGCAGGCCCACCCCGGCATCACCAAGGTCGTCTCCATCGGCAAGACCCTCCAGGGCAAGGACATCCTCGCCCTGAAGCTCACCAAGAACGCCAGGAAGTCCGAGGACGGCTCCAAGCCGTCCACGCTCTACATGTCCAACCAGCACGCGCGCGAGTGGATCACCCCCGAGATGACCCGCCGCCTGCTGCACCACTACCTGGACAACTACGGCAAGGACAAGCGCATCACCAAGCTCGTGAACTCCACCGAGCTGTGGTTCGTGCTCTCCGCCAACCCCGACGGCTACGACTACACCCACGCCGCCGCCGGGAACCGCCAGTGGCGCAAGAACCTGCGGGACATCAACGGCGACGGCAGGACCGCCCCCGGCGACGGCGTCGACCTCAACAGGAACTTCGCCTACAAGTGGGGCTACGACAACGAGGGCTCGTCCCCGGAGCCCTCCTCCGAGACCTACCGCGGCGCGGGCCCGATGTCCGAGCCCGAGACCAAGGCGCTCGACCGCTTCCAGAAGCGCATCGGCTTCACGTACGGCATCAACTACCACTCCGCGGCCGAACTGCTCCTCTACGGAGTGGGCTGGCAGGTCGCCACGCCGACCCCGGACGACGTGCTCTACCGGGCGCTGAACGGCACCCCGGAGAAGCCCGCGGTCCCCGGCTACCACCCGCAGGTCTCCTCCGAGCTGTACACCACCAACGGCGAGGCCAACGGCCACGCGGGCAACATCAACGGCATGTCGATGTTCACCCCGGAGATGTCCACCTGCCAGACCGCGTCGAACGTGGACCCCGGTGACGCGTGGAAGCCCGAGGACTGCGCCTCGATCTTCACCTTCCCGGACGACGAGAAGCTGATCCAGCAGGAGTTCGCCAAGAACGTCCCGTTCGCGCTCGCCGTCGCCGAGACGGCGCTCCATCCCGACCGGCCGGTCTCCGTCACCGGCATCGAGGCCCCGGACTTCACCGCCGACTCCTTCACCACGTCGTACGCGCGCGGAGGCGACCAGGAGGTCGCCGTCACCGCCCGCAAGTCGGTGCGCGACAAGGAGCTGAACTACCGGATCAACGGCGGCCGGACGCACGACGAGGACCTCCGGGCCTGGAAGGGCGGCGAGACGTACGGCGGCGAGGACAACCTCCACTTCGACGAGTACCGCGCCGAGATCGAGGACGCGCGCGTCGGCGACAAGGTGGAGGTCTGGTTCACCGGCCGCACCAAGAAGGGCCGCACCCAGAGCGAGCACTACACGTACACCGTCGCCGAACGCCCGAAGGCGAACACGCTCGTCGTCGCCGAGGAGGGCGCGACGGCCACACAGACGCAGAAGTACGTCGACGCGGTGAGGGCGGCCGGCCGCTCGGCCGCCGTCTGGGACGTCGCGAAGCAGGGGGTCCCGCACCCGCTCGGCGTCCTGTCGCACTTCTCCGCCGTCGTCCACTACACCGGCGACCCCGTCCCCGGCGCGCCCACCCAGCTCGCCCTGCGCTCCTACCTCAACGAGGGCGGCAAGCTCATCGAGTCCGGTGAGCGCACCGGCGGCAACGTCGACCTGGGCGAAGCGCTCACCGACGACTTCGCGCAGTACTACCTCGGGGCGTACGAGCGGCTCTCCGCGCCCGGTGTGAGCGGCTTCGACGGCGCGGGCGCGCTCGCCGGGGCGAAGACCCCGCTCGCGGCGGCCGAGGGCAACCCGCTCGACAAGGCAGGCCGCTTCACCGTCACCTCCGACAACCTGCCGGTCAAGGAGTTCCCGCAGTTCAGGAGCGCCGCGGCCGGCTCCTACCCCGGGCTGACCAACCCGTACGCGCCCTTCGAGGGCCAGGGCATGGCCTCCGCGACCCACGCCGACCAGGACTACAAGCGGCTCACCCGCACCCTCGACCTGACCGGCGTCACGGCCGCCGACGCGCCCGAGCTGCGGTTCGCCCTCAACTGGAACCTGGAGAGCGGGTACGACCACGGGGTGCTCGAAGCGCGCACCGCGGGCGGCGACGACTGGACCACGCTGCCCGACAAGAACGGCAACTCCTCGGCGGCCGTGCCCGCCGAGTGCGATGCCGGGTTCCTGCTCAGCCTCCACCCGTTCCTGCGCCACTACCTGACCCAGGGCGCCGACGCGTGCACGGCCTCCGGGACCAGCGGGCAGTGGAACAGCTTCACGGGCTCCTCCAACGGATTCAAGCCCGTCGCCTTCGACCTGAGCGCCTACGCGGGCAAGAAGGTCGAGGTCTCCCTGAGCGCCGTCACCGACCCCTCGTCCGGTGGCCGCGGCCTCTTCGCGGACAACGCCCGACTGGTCGTCGGCGGCACCGCCACCGAGACGGAGGGGTTCGAGTCCTCGCTCGGCTCCTGGACCGTCGCGCCCGCCCCGGCCGGGAGCCCCAATATCACAGGCGACTGGGCGCGCACCGGGGAGCTCTACCGGCCCCACGCGGCCGTCACAGCGCGTGACAGCGTGCTGCTCGGCTTCGGGTTCGAGCACGTACCCGGAAAGGCCGACAGGGCCGCTCTTATGGGCGCTGCCCTGGCACATCTGCGCGGCTGACGCTCCGTAATCGGGACCAAGGACCCAGTGGCCCGTACCCCTACTCAGGGGTACGGGCTTCTGTGCCGCTTACAGCCCCTCTCGATGTCACCTCAGAGGCTTCCGAGAGGTAGGGTCGGAGGCGGTCGGGGACATCCCATACAACTCGCCGGCGTCTAAAACCGGCGTACCAACGAGGAGATCGGTTTCGTGACGATCCGCGTAGGCATCAACGGCTTTGGCCGCATCGGTCGCAACTACTTCCGCGCGCTGCTCCAGCAGGGTGCGGACATCGAAGTCGTGGCTGTCAACGACCTGGGTGACACCGCGACCACCGCGCACCTGCTCAAGTACGACACCATCCTGGGCCGCCTCAAGGCCGAGGTGTCGCACACCGAGGACACCATCACCGTCGACGGCCACACCATCAAGGTGCTGTCCGAGCGCAACCCCGCCGACATCCCGTGGGGCGAGCTGGGCGTCGACATCGTGATCGAGTCCACGGGCATCTTCACGAAGAAGGCGGACGCCGAGAAGCACATCGCCGGCGGCGCCAAGAAGGTCCTCATCTCGGCTCCGGCCAAGGACGAGGACATCACCATCGTGATGGGCGTCAACCAGGACAAGTACGACCCGGCGAACCACCACGTCATCTCCAACGCGTCCTGCACCACCAACTGCGTGGCGCCGATGGCGAAGGTTCTCGACGAGAACTTCGGCGTCGTCAAGGGCCTGATGACGACCATTCACGCGTACACCAACGACCAGCGCATCCTTGACTTCCCGCACAAGGACCTGCGTCGCGCGCGTGCCGCCGCCGAGAACATCATCCCCACCACGACGGGTGCCGCGAAGGCCACCGCCCTGGTCCTGCCGCAGCTCAAGGGCAAGCTCGACGGCGTCTCGATGCGCGTCCCGGTCCCGACCGGTTCCGCCACCGACCTGGTCGTCGAGGTCTCCCGCGAGGTCACCAAGGACGAGGTCAACGCCGCGTTCAAGAAGGCCGCCGAGGACGGCGACCTCAAGGGCATCCTGTACTACACCGAGGACCCGATCGTGTCCTCGGACATCGTCAGCGACCCGGCATCCTGCACCTTCGACTCCCTGATGACCATGGTCCAGGAGGGTACGTCGGTGAAGATCCTCGGCTGGTACGACAACGAATGGGGCTACTCCAACCGCCTGGTCGACCTCACGGTCTTCGTCGGCGGTCAGCTCTGACAGCCAGAGCAGGCACCTCGATGTGAGCACAGGGTTCGTCCCGCGCGATGATGCGCAGGACGGGCCCTGTTGCACGTCAGCCGTCAGCCCTCCCAAGGAGTCCACAGTAGTGAAGACGATCGACGCACTTCTCGCCGAAGGGGTCGAAGGCAAGCGGGTCTTCGTCCGCGCCGACCTCAACGTGCCGCTCGCCGACGGCACCATCACCGACGACGGCCGCATCCGCGCCGTCCTGCCGACGGTCAAGGCCCTCGCCGACGCGGGCGCCAAGGTCGTCGTGGCCTCGCACCTCGGCCGCCCCAAGGGCGCCCCGGACCCCGCCTTCTCGCTGCTGCCCGCCGCCGAGCGGCTCGGCGAACTCCTCGGCGCGCCGGTCGCCTTCGCGCAGGACACCGTCGGCCCGGCCGCGCACGACGCGGTGGACGGGCTCCAGCCCGGCCAGGTCGCCGTCATCGAGAACCTCCGCTTCAACGCGGGCGAGACCGCCAAGGACGACGCCGAGCGCGGCGAGTTCGCCGACCGGCTCGCCGCCCTCGCCGACGTCTACGTGGGCGACGGCTTCGGCGCCGTGCACCGCAAGCACGCCTCCGTCTTCGACCTGCCGGCCCGCCTGCCGCACTACGCCGGGTACCTCATTGCCACCGAGGTCGGCGTCCTGAAGAAGCTCACCGACGACGTCAAGCGGCCCTACGCCGTGGCGCTCGGCGGCGCCAAGGTCTCCGACAAGCTCGGCGTGATCGACCACCTCCTGGAGCGTGCCGACCGCATCCTCATCGGCGGCGGCATGGCGTACACCTTCCTCAAGGCCCAGGGCCACGAGGTCGGCATCTCCCTCCTCCAGGAGGACCAGATCCCGGCGGTGAAGGAGTACCTCAAGCGCGCCGAGGACAAGGGCGTCGAGTTCGTCCTCCCCGTCGACGTCCTGGTCTCGCCGGACTTCCCCGACCTGAAGACCAAGGCGCCGGCCAACCCCACGACGGTCGCCGCGGACGCCATCCCGGCCGACCAGGAGGGTCTCGACATCGGCCCCGAGACCCGTAAGCTCTACGCCTCGAAGCTCTCCGACGCGGCCACCGTCTTCTGGAACGGCCCGATGGGCGTCTTCGAGCACCCCGACTACGCCGAGGGCACCAAGGCGGTCGCCCAGGCGCTCCTCGACTCCCCGGCCTTCACGGTCGTCGGCGGCGGCGACAGCGCCGCGGCCGTGCGGACGCTGGGCTTCGACGAGAACGCATTCGGCCACATTTCCACCGGTGGTGGCGCCTCCCTCGAATACCTGGAGGGCAAGACGCTCCCCGGCCTCGCGGCACTGGAGAACTGACACCTGATGACTACGCGCACCCCGCTGATGGCGGGCAACTGGAAGATGAACCTCAACCACCTTGAGGCCATCGCCCACGTGCAGAAGCTCGCCTTCGCCCTGGCGGACAAGGACTACGAGGCCTGCGAGGTCGCCGTCCTGCCGCCCTTCACCGACCTGCGCTCCGTGCAGACGCTGGTCGACGGCGACAAGCTCAAGATCAAGTACGGCGCCCAGGACATCTCGGCGCAGGACTCCGGCGCCTACACCGGCGAGATCTCGGGCCCGATGCTGGCCAAGCTGAAGTGCACCTACGTCGCCGTGGGCCACTCCGAGCGCCGCCAGTACCACAACGAGACCGACGAGGTCTGCAACGCCAAGGTCAAGGCCGCGTTCAAGCACGGCCTCACCCCGATCCTCTGCGTCGGCGAGGGCCTGGACATCCGCAAGGCCGGGCAGCAGGTCCAGTACACGCTGAACCAGCTCGACGGCGGCCTGAAGGACGTCCCCGCCGAGCAGGCCGAGACCATCGTCATCGCCTACGAGCCCGTCTGGGCGATCGGCACCGGCGAGGTCGCCACCCCCGAGGACGCGCAGGAGGTCTGCGGCGCGATCCGCGGCCGACTCGCCGAGCTGTACTCGCAGGAGCTCGCCGACAAGGTGCGCATCCAGTACGGCGGCTCCGTCAAGGCGAAGAACGTCGCCGACATCATGGCGCAGCCCGACGTCGACGGTGCCCTGGTGGGCGGAGCGGCGCTGGACCCGGAGGAGTTCGTCAAGATCGTCCGCTTCGGCGAGCAGTGAGTATGCCGTAGCGGCAATACGTCGTACCCTTGCGGGGGCCGGGCGGCTTCGCATACGAGGCGCCGGCCCCCGTCGTCGACAGAGAGTCGATTCAGGGACACAGAGTCGATTCAGACCGAGGAAGTTGGTCCAGCCGTGGTTATGGGGTTCTCGATCGCCCTGATCGTCTTCAGCGCTCTGATGATGCTGCTCGTGCTGATGCACAAGGGCAAGGGCGGCGGTCTCTCCGACATGTTCGGCGGCGGCATGCAGTCGTCCGTCGGCGGCTCCTCCGTCGCCGAGCGCAACCTCGACCGCATCACGGTCGTGGTCGGTCTGCTGTGGTTCGCGTGCATTGTCGCGCTGGGTCTGCTGATGAAGGCGAACAACTGACGCCAGGCACTGCTCGCTTGTCCGGTGCACGCCCGCCCACGCGGCTTATCATGGGGCTTGCGTCGGGGGTGGGGGTGTAACTCCGCACACTGGACGCGCGTTGGGCCTTACGTAAACTGAGGCGCCCGCAGCAGCACCATCACGCAGGGAGTTACGACCGTGGCAAGTGGCAACGCGATCCGAGGAAGTCGGGTCGGGGCGGGGCCGATGGGCGAGGCCGAGCGCGGTGAGTCCGCGCCGCGACTGCGCATCTCCTTCTGGTGCTCCAACGGACACGAGACACAGCCCAGCTTCGCCAGCGACGCGCAGGTCCCCGACACCTGGGACTGCCCCCGCTGCGGCTTCCCGGCGGGCCAGGACCGGGACAACCCGCCGGACCCGCCGCGCACCGAGCCGTACAAGACGCATCTGGCGTATGTGCGTGAGCGGCGCAGCGACGCGGACGGCGAGGCGATCCTCGCGGAGGCGCTCGCCAAACTGCGGGGCGAGATCTGAGACTTGGCGGCCGGCCGGGCACCGGAAAGGTGTCCGGCCGGTTTCCTGTTTCGGTACGTGTGCGGACAGACGGCTTCAGATATCTCAAACCGCCCGCTGATCGATTAGGTTGGGAAACGCAGCGGGGCAAGGTACGTACGCAGGTACGAGAGAAGGCTGAAGTCCGAGATGAACGCAGAAAGCCGCGCCAGGCTCAATCAGACGCCCGAGTGGACGGCGCTCGCCGCCCACCGCGAGCAGCTCGGGGAGGTGCAGCTGCGTGAGCTGTTCGCCGCCGATCCGGCGCGCGGCACGTCGTACACGCTCCAGGTCGGCGACCTGCACATCGACTACTCCAAGCACCTCGTCACCGACGAGACGCTGCGCCTGCTGCGCGAGCTGGCCGCCGCCACGGACGTCTTCGGGCTTCGGGACGCCATGTTCCGCGGCGAGAAGATCAACACCACCGAGGACCGCGCCGTCCTGCACACCGCGCTGCGGGCCCCGAGCGACACGGTCGTCCGCGTCGACGGCGAGAACGTGGTGCCCGAGGTGCACGCCGTCCTCGACAAGATGAGCGCCTTCTCGGAGAAGATCCGCTCGGGGGAGTGGACCGGCCACACCGGCAAGCGCATCAAGAACATCGTCAACGTCGGCATCGGCGGCTCCGACCTCGGCCCCGCCATGGCGTACGAGGCGCTGCGCTCCTTCACCGACCGCGACCTCACCGTCCGCTTCGTGTCGAACGTGGACGGCGCGGACCTGCACGAGGCCGTGCGGGACCTGGACGCCGCCGAGACGCTGTTCATCATCGCCTCGAAGACGTTCACGACCATCGAGACGATCACCAACGCCACCTCCGCGCGCGAGTGGCTGCTCGGCGAGCTGAAGGCCTCGCCGGACGCCGTCGCCAAGCACTTCGTCGCCCTGTCGACCAATGCCGGGAAGGTCGCGGACTTCGGCATCGACACGGACAACATGTTCGAGTTCTGGGACTGGGTCGGCGGGCGCTACTCCTTCGACTCGGCGATCGGCCTCTCGCTGATGATCGCCATCGGCCCCGACCGCTTCCGCGAGATGCTCGACGGCTTCCACCTCGTCGACAAGCACTTCCGCGCGGCGCCCCCCGAGTCCAACGTGCCGCTCCTGCTCGGCCTCCTCGGCGTCTGGTACGGCAACTTCCACGACGCGCAGTCGCACGCGGTCCTGCCGTACTCGCACTACCTCTCCAAGTTCACCGCCTACCTCCAGCAGCTGGACATGGAGTCCAACGGCAAGTACGTCGGGCGCGACGGCAAGGAGGTCGACTGGCAGACGGGCCCGGTCGTCTGGGGCACCCCGGGGACCAACGGCCAGCACGCCTACTACCAGCTCATCCACCAGGGCACGAAGCTGATCCCCGCGGACTTCATCGGCTTCGCGCAGCCGGTCGCCGAGCTGGCCCCCGGCCTCGCCGCCCAGCACGACCTGCTGATGGCCAACTTCTTCGCGCAGACCCAGGCGCTGGCGTTCGGCAAGACCCCCGACGAGGTGCGCGCCGAGGGCGTGGCCGAGGAGCTGGTCCCGCACAAGACGTTCAAGGGCAACCACCCGACCACGACGATCCTCGCCAAGGAGCTGACCCCCTCGGTCCTCGGCCAGCTCATCGCGCTCTACGAGCACAAGGTCTTCGTCCAGGGCGCCGTGTGGAACATCGACTCCTTCGACCAGTGGGGCGTCGAGCTCGGCAAGGTCCTCGCCAAGCGCGTCGAGCCCGCGCTGACCGAGGGCGCCGAGGTGCCGGACCTGGACGGCTCGACCACGGCCCTGGTCGCCAAGTACCGCGACCTGCGGGGCCGTTGAGCCGGATCGGCTGTTAATGGGATGCGGGCGTCCGGCCCGGCGGGTGACACTGCTTCAGCTCTGTCACCCGCCGGGAGGGACCCCGCATGGACCAGCTGCACGCCGCACTCGCCGACCCCGAGAGACTGAGGCTGTACGCGCGCATCGTCCTGGACGACCTTCCGCCGCGCGAGGCGGATTCCCCCGCGGCCCGCAAGCACCTGGGCAGGCTCCTCGCCACCGGGCTCGTGGAGCGCCTGCCGGACGGGTCGCTGCGGGCCGACCCCGCCGTCTTCCGGCGCGTGCCCGGCCCCGTGGACGCCCACCCCACCGTGCCGCGCCGCCTGACCGGCTTCTTCTCGCACGGCCGCCTGACCGCCATCCCCGTGCGCCCCGTCGTACGCCACGAACTCCTCGTCCACCTCACGGACACCCTCTTCGACTCCGACCGCGTCTACAGCGAGGGCGAGGTCAACGACGCCTTCCGTACGGTGCACGACGACACCGCCGCACTGCGGAGGTACTGCGTCATCGCCGGTCTCCTCCTCCGCGAACAGGACGGCAGCAGCTACCGCCGAGCCGCTCTCGCCCACGCGTAAGGGCCCCGCACCGACCGGTGCGGGGCCCTTCTCGTATGCAGGGGACGGCTAGCGCAGCCCGTCCGGGAGCTTCGAGGCCGCCGCCTCGTCGAGCAGCCACAGCGTGGCCGAACGGCCGCGGGCGCCGGCCGCGGGGGCCCGCACCTCGTCCGCCCCGGACAGGGCGGTGGCCGCGGCCTCCGCCTTGTCCTCGCCCGCCGCGAGCAGCCACACCTCGCGCGCGGCCCGGATCGCCGGGAGCGTGAGCGAGATGCGGGTCGGCGGGGGCTTCGGCGCGTCGTGCACGCCGACGACCATGCGCTCCGTCTCACGCACCGCGGGGAGCCCGGGGAAGAGCGAGGCGACGTGGGTGTCGGGGCCGACGCCGAGCATCAGGACGTCGAAGGTCGGCACCGAACCGTGGTCGTCGGGGCCCGCCGCCGCGGCGAGCTCCGCGGCGTAGACCTCGGCCGCGGCATCCGCCTCGTAGGGGCCGTCGGACGCCGGCATCGGGTGCACCCGGGCCGGGTCGAGTGGCACCGCGTCGAGCAGGGCCTCGCGCGCCTGGGTGTGGTTGCGCTCCGGGTCGCCGTCGGGCAGGAACCGCTCGTCGCCCCACCACAGGTCGAGCCGCGACCAGTCGACGGCGTCCCGCGCGGGGGACGAACCGAGGGCCGCGAGCAGGCCGTTGCCGTTGCGGCCACCGGTGAGGACCACCGACGCGTGGCCCCTGGCGGACTGCGCGTCGACGATCCTCGTGAGGAGACGGGCCGCGGTGGCGGCGGCCATCAGCTCCTTGTCGCGGTGGACGACGAGCCGCGGAGCGCTCACTTGGCCGCCGCCTTCTTGGCGGCGGCCTTCTTCGCCGGGGCCTTCTTCTCCCCGGCCGCCTGGTCGGCGTCCTGCTCCGGCGCGGCGCCCTTGTCCGGCGCCGTCTCCGTCACGGGCGCCGCCGGCTCGCCGAGGCGCTCCACGCCGTACCTCAGCGCGGAGGCGTAGGTGTCGTCCGGGTCGAGGCGGCGCAGCTCCTCGGCGATCAGCTCGGCCGTCTCCCGGCGCTTGAGCGCCACCGCGCGGTTGGGCTGGCCCTCGATGTGGAGCGTGGCGAGCGAGCCGTCGGCCCGGTCGAGCACGATCGGACCGCAGTCGGTCTCCATCCGCACCCCGGTCAGGCCGGGGCCCGGCGAGAGCGCGCGCTTCACGGGGACGTCGAGACGGTCCGCGAGCCACATGGCGAGCAGCTCGCAGCTCGGGTTGAACTCCTCGCCGTCGACCTGCACCGACTGCACCTTGCAGGCGATCTGGTCCAGGGCGGCGGCCAGCATCGAGCGCCACGGCGTGATGCGGGTCCAGGACAGGTCCGTGTCGCCGGGGTGGTAGGCCGCGGCGCGCGCGGTCAGCTCCGCGATGGGGTCCTCGGCGGCGTAGGTGTCCGTGACGCGCCGCTGCGCCAGGGCGCCGAGCGGGTCCTTGGCGGGGTCGAGCGGGGCGTTCACCGGCCACCAGACGACCACGGGGGCGTCGGGAAGGAGCAGCGGCAGCACGACCGACTGGGCGTGGTCGATGACCTCGCCGTAGAGCCGCAGGACCACCGTCTCGCCGGTGCCCGCCTCGACGCCGACGCGGACCTCGGCGTCCAGGCGCGAGGTGGTGCGGTCCCGGGGCGAGCGCGCGGCGCGCTTGATGACCACGAGGGTCCGCGAGGGGTGCTCGCGCGACGCGTCGTTGGCGGCCTTCAGGGAGTCGTAGGCGTTCTCCTCGTCGGTGACGATGACGAGGGTGAGGACCATGCCGACGGCCGGTGTGCCGATCGCGCGGCGGCCCTGCACGAGCGCCTTGTTGATCTTGCTGGACGTGGTGTCCGTAAGGTCGATCTTCATGGCCGACGCCAGCTCCGTCCGTCTCGTGCGAGCATTTCGTCCGCCTCGGTCGGGCCCCAGGTGCCTGCCGGGTACTGCGCGGGCTTGCCGTGCTTGTCCCAGTACTCCTCGATCGGGTCGAGGATGTTCCAGGACAGCTCGACCTCCTCCGTGCGCGGGAAGAGGTTGGCGTCGCCGAGCAGGACGTCCAGGATCAGGCGCTCGTACGCCTCGGGGCTCGACTCGGTGAAGGACTCGCCGTACGCGAAGTCCATCGACACGTCCCGGATCTCCATGGAGGTGCCGGGCACCTTGGAGCCGAAGCGGACCGTGATGCCCTCGTCGGGCTGGACGCGGATGACGATCGCGTTGTGCCCGAGCTCCTCGGTCGCCGTGTGGTCGAAGGGGGAGTGGGGGGCGCGCTGGAAGACGACCGCGATCTCGGTGACGCGTCGGCCGAGGCGCTTGCCCGTGCGCAGGTAGAAGGGGACGCCCGCCCAGCGGCGGTTGTCCACCTCCAGCTTGACGGCCGCGTAGGTGTCGGTCTTCGACTTGGGGTCGATGCCCTCTTCCTGGAGGTAGCCGACGGCCTTCTCGCCGCCCTGCCACCCGGCCGCGTACTGGCCGCGGACCGTGTCCCTGCCGAGGTCCTTGGGCAGCCGGACGGCGCCGAGGACCTTCGCCTTCTCGGCGACCAGGGCGTCCGCGTCGAAGGAGGCGGGCTCCTCCATCGCGGTCAGCGCCATGAGCTGGAGCAGGTGGTTCTGGATGACGTCGCGGGCGGCGCCGATGCCGTCGTAGTAGCCGGCGCGGCCACCGATGCCGATGTCCTCGGCCATCGTGATCTGGATGTGGTCCACGTACGACCGGTTCCAGATCGGCTCGAACATCTGGTTGGCGAAGCGGAGCGCCAGGATGTTCTGGACGGTCTCCTTGCCGAGGTAGTGGTCGATCCGGAACACCTGGTCCGGGGCGAACACCTCGTGCACGATCGCGTTCAGCTCACGGGCGGAGGCCAGGTCGTGGCCGAACGGCTTCTCGATGACCGCGCGGCGCCAGGCGCCCTGCGGCGCGTCGGCGAGGTCGTGCTTCTTGAGCTGCTGGACGACCTGCGGGAAGAACTTCGGGGGCACCGAGAGGTAGAAGGCGAAGTTGCCGCCCGTGCCCTGCGCCTTGTCCAGCTCCTGGATGGTGGCCTTGAGCTGCTCGAACGCCTCGTCGTCGTCGAAGTTGCCCTGGACGAAGCGCATCCCCTGGATGAGCTGCTGCCAGACCTCCTCGCGGAACGGCGTACGCGAGTGCTGCTTGACCGCGTCGTGGACGACCTGGGCGAAGTCCTCGTCCTCCCAGTCGCGGCGGGCGAAGCCGATGAGCGAGAAGCCCGGCGGCAGCAGACCACGGTTGGCGAGGTCGTAGACAGCGGGCATCAACTTTTTACGGGACAAATCGCCCGTGACGCCAAAAATGACCAGGCCCGACGGCCCCGCGATACGCGGGAGCCGTCGGTCTGCGGCGTCACGCAGCGGATTGCTGCTTGACAAAGTGGGTCAGCCCTTCGAAGGAGCGAGGCGCTTCAGCTCGGCCTCGGTCGACTTGAGCAGGTCGGTCCAGGAGGCCTCGAACTTCTCGACGCCCTCGTCTTCGAGCAACTGCACGACCTCGTCGTACGAGATGCCGAGCTTCTCCACCGCGGCGATCTCGGCGCGCGCCTGGTCGTAGGTGCCCGCGATGGTGTTGCCGGTGATGTTCCCGTGGTCGCCGGTGGCTTCCAGGGTCGCCTCCGGCATGGTGTTCACCGTGTTGGGCGCGACCAGCTCGTCGACGTACAGGGTGTCCTTGTACGCCGGGTCCTTCACGCCGGTCGAGGCCCACAGCGGACGCTGCTTGTTGGCCTGCGCCTTGTCGAGCGCGGCCCAGCGGTCGGAGGAGAAGACCTCCTCGTACGCCTCGTAGGCCAGACGGGCGTTGGCGAGCGCGGCCTTGCCCTTGAGGGCCTTGGCCTCGTCCGTGCCGATGCCGTCGAGGCGCTTGTCGATCTCGGTGTCCACGCGGGACACGAAGAAGGACGCCACCGAGTGGATCTTGGAGAGGTCCAGGCCGCGCTCCTTGGCCTTCTCCAGGCCCGCCAGGTACGCGTCCATGACCTTGCGGTAGCGCTCCAGCGAGAAGATCAGCGTGACGTTGACGCTGATGCCGAGGCCGATGACCTCGGTGATCGCCGGGATGCCCGCCTCGGTGGCCGGGATCTTGATGAGCGCGTTCGGCCGGTCCACCAGCCAGGCGAGCTGCTTGGCCTCGGCGGTCGTGGCCTTGGTGTTGTGCGCCAGGCGCGGGTCGACCTCGATCGACACGCGGCCGTCCTGGCCGCCCGTCGCGTCGAACACGGGGCGCAGGATGTCGGCGGCGTCACGGACGTCCGCCGTCGTGATCATCCGGATGGCCTCCTCGACGGTGACCTCACGGGCCGCGAGGTCGGAGAGCTGCTGGTCGTAACCGTCGCCCTGCGAGATGGCCTTCTGGAAGATCGAGGGGTTGGTGGTGACGCCCACGACGTGCTGCTGGTCGATCAGCTCGGCGAGGTTGCCGGACGTGATCCGCTTGCGCGACAGGTCGTCCAGCCAGATCGCGACGCCTTCTTCGGAGAGGCGCTTGAGTGCGTCTGTCATGGAAATTACATCTCCTACTTGGTCGTATATGGGCGTCAGCGCTGAGCGGCGGCGATCGATTCCCGGGCCGCCTCGGCCACCTTGTCGGCGGTGAAGCCGAACTCGCGGAACAGCACCTTCGCGTCCGCCGACGCACCGAAGTGCTCCAGGGAGACGATGCGGCCCGCGTCGCCGACGAAGCGGTGCCAGGTCAGGCCGATGCCGGCCTCGACCGCCACGCGCGCCTTCACCGAGGGCGGCAGCACGCTGTCGCGGTACTCCTGGTCCTGCTCGTCGAACCACTCGACCGACGGCATCGAGACGACCCGCGTCGGGACGCCCGCGGCCTGGAGCTGCTCACGCGCCTCGACGGCGAGCTGCACCTCGGAGCCGGTGCCGATGAGGATGACCTCCGGCGTGCCGCCCTCGGCCTCGAACAGGACGTAGCCGCCCTTGGCGGCGTCCTCGTTGCGCTCGTACGTCGGCACGCCCTGGCGGGTCAGCGCGAGGCCGTGCGGGGCGCCCACGCCGAACTCCTTGGTGTAGCGCCGCAGGATCTCGCGCCAGGCGATGACGGTCTCGTTGGCGTCGGCCGGACGGACCACGTTCAGGCCCGGGATGGCGCGCAGCGAGGCCAGGTGCTCGACCGGCTGGTGCGTCGGGCCGTCCTCGCCGAGACCGATGGAGTCGTGCGTCCACACGTACGTCACCGGCAGGTGCATCAGCGCGGACAGGCGGACGGCGTTGCGCATGTAGTCGGAGAACACCAGGAAGGTGCCGCCGTAGATGCGGGTGTTGCCGTGCAGCGCGATGCCGTTCATCTCCGCGGCCATCGAGTGCTCGCGGATGCCGAAGTGCACCGTACGGCCGTACGGGTCGGCGCCGGGCAGCGGGTTGCCGGACGGGAGGAACGACGACGTCTTGTCGATCGTCGTGTTGTTCGAGCCCGCGAGGTCGGCGGAGCCGCCCCACAGCTCGGGGATGACCCCGCCGAGCGCCTGGAGGATCTTGCCGGACGCGGCGCGGGTGGCGACCGCCTTGCCGGTCTCGAACTCCGGCAGCTTCTCCTGCCAGCCCTCGGGCAGCTCGCCCTTGGCGATGCGGTCGAACTCGGCGGCGCGCCCGGCGTTGGCGGAGCGCCAGTCGGCGAAGGACTTCTCCCACTCCTTCTTGGCCTCGGCGCCGCGGTCGAGGGCCTTGCGCGTGTGCGCGATGACCTCGTCGGAGACCTCGAAGGTCCGCTCCGGGTCGAAGCCCAGGACGCGCTTGGTGGCGGCCACCTCCTCGTCGCCGAGCGCCGAGCCGTGGGCGGCCTCGGTGTTCTGCGCGTTCGGGGCGGGCCAGGCGATGATCGAGCGCATCGCGATGAAGGAGGGCCGCTCGGTCTCGGCCTTGGCGGCCTGGATCGCGGCGTACAGGGCGGCCGGGTCGAGGTCGCCGTTCTCCTTGGGCTCCACGCGCTGGACGTGCCAGCCGTAGGCCTCGTAGCGCTTGACGGTGTCCTCGGAGACCGCGGTCTCCGTGTCGCCCTCGATCGAGATGTGGTTGTCGTCCCACAGCAGGATCAGGTTGCCGAGCTTCTGGTGCCCGGCCATCGAGGACGCCTCCGCGGAGATGCCCTCCTGGAGGCAGCCGTCGCCGGCGATGGCGTAGACGAAGTGGTCGAACGGGGAGGAGCCGGGGGCCGCCTCCGGGTCGAAGAGACCGCGCTCGTAGCGGGCGGCCATCGCCATGCCCACGGCGTTGGCGACGCCCTGGCCCAGCGGGCCCGTCGTCGTCTCCACACCCGTCGTGTGCCCGTACTCCGGGTGGCCCGGCGTCTTCGAGCCCCAGGTGCGGAACGCCTTGAGGTCGTCCAGCTCCAGGCCGAAGCCGGCCAGGTAGAGCTGGGTGTAGAGGGTCAGGGACGAGTGGCCCGCGGAGAGGACGAACCGGTCGCGGCCGGTCCAGTCGGCATCCGCCGGGTCGTGCCGCATCACCTTCTGGAAAAGGGTGTACGCGGCGGGCGCGAGGCTCATGGCCGTACCGGGATGGCCGTTGCCGACCTTCTGTACGGAATCCATGGCCAGGACGCGAGCGGTGTCAACGGCTCGCTGGTCCAGTTCGGTCCACTCGAGGTCTGTGGTGGTCGGCTTGGTGCTCACCCTGAGTCAGGGCTCCTCTCCACATGTCGAATGCCGGCGATGTCGATCTCACCGGCCGTAGTCGAGCCTACCGCTGCTAAGGCGTGCATTTTTTCGACTCATTCCAGACTGCCGGGACAACCGGGTATCCGCCTCCTGAAAGGAATAAGCGTCGATTCCCCATGTGAATACACAAGCGCTCATGTGACCGCTCAAAGGGCTCTCCGTATCGCTCATGTGTCCGCTCAAAGAACGGCCGATACCGCTCAGAGGGCGCCCCGGCGGACATCCCGTACCCACGGCCCGGCGGTCAACACGACCCCACCCCCGCGAAGAGCGAGGTATGGGCAACGTCTACAGTGGCGTGGTACGCGCGAGTCTTTACCGGATCTTCATGTCGGAAGTGCTGGTCGGCTCGCTGGGATGTCTCTGTCAGGGGTGTGCGTGACGGCCGTTGAATCCCGTCCAGCGGGGGTTTCCGGGACGGAACTTAGCCCGAGCCATCGGCCGTTCGGGGCCCGTGTCAAGGCGTTCGTGGCGCTGACCAAGCCGCGGATCATCGAACTGCTGCTCATCACCACCGTTCCGGTGATGTTCCTCGCCGAGCAGGGCGTGCCCGACCTGTGGCTGGTCCTCGTGACCTGCGTGGGCGGGTACCTCTCGGCGGGCGGCGCCAACGCGCTGAACATGTACATCGACCGCGACATCGACGCCCTGATGGACCGGACGTCGCAGCGGCCACTGGTCACCGGCATGGTGAGCCCGCGCGAGTGCCTCGTCTTCGGCATCACTCTCGCGGTCGTCTCCACGCTGCTCTTCGGCCTCGCCGTGAACTGGCTCTCCGCCTGGCTCTCGCTCGGCGCGCTGCTCTTCTACGTGGTCGTCTACACGATGATCCTCAAGCGGCGCACCTCGCAGAACATCGTCTGGGGCGGCATCGCCGGCTGTCTGCCGGTCCTCATCGGCTGGTCCTCGGTCACCAACTCCATGTCGTGGGCGCCGATCGTCCTCTTCATGGTCATGTTCTTCTGGACGCCGCCGCACTACTGGCCGCTGTCCATGAAGGTGAAGGACGACTACGCCCGCGTCGGCGTGCCGATGCTCCCGGTCATCGCCTCGAACAAGGTGGTCGCCCGGCAGATCGTCCTCTACAGCTGGGTCATGGTCGCCGTCTCCCTGCTGCTCCAGCCCCTCGGCTACACCGGCTGGTTCTACACCGCGGTGGCGCTGGTGACCGGCGGCTGGTGGCTGTGGGAGGCGCACGGCCTGCAGAACCGCGCCAAGGCGGAGGCCACGGGCGGCAAGCTCAAGGAGATGCGGCTCTTCCACTGGTCCATCACCTATGTGTCGCTGCTCTTCGTGGCGGTCGCCGTGGACCCCTTCCTGCGCTGAGCCCCCGGCTCCCTCCTCGCTCTTCCCGACGGGCGGGGCGCGTGGTGTCGTACACCACGCGCCCCGCCCGTCGCGCGTTGATCTACCCGTCGGTAGCATCCTGCTCATGGCAGAGACCGAGCAGGTTGAGGACAGCAAGAAGGCGGCGAGGGCCGAGCGCCGGGCGGCCAAGCTCGCCAAGGAGATCGGCGCCTTCGCACAGGCGCACGGCGGGGCCGAGGGGCAGCTCGCCTACATCGGGCACGAGGGCACCCGCATCGTCCTCGTCGGCGAGGACGGCGGCTGGGGCGACCTGGTGGCACCGACGTACGCCGTGGCGCAGAGCGCCGTGGAGAAGGCAGGGATCACCGTCCACGAGGACTTCGACGGGGAATTCGCCGCGAAGGTGGAGACCGGCCCCTACGAGTGGTCGCGCATGGCCGGCATCCAGGTGGGCGGCCCGAAGAACAAGTGAGGCCGTGCCCCGGACGGCCGAAGCGGCCCCCGGGAGAGTGTCTCGCTCCTCTGTTCGGCACGCCATGGCCGGATGCGGGCGGCACCAGACGCCGCGTCACCCGTTAGGACCGGTAGGAGCCAGGTCCGTCGAGCGGGAGTCCGCGGGGGTCCGCAATGATCGAAACGCCGTCCCTGGTGGACCAGTACTGCCATGGCGTCTTCCGTACGGAGCTGGGGCTCGGCACCTTCGAGACCCAGCTCGGCCGGGGCGGCGGACCGCCCGCGCCCGGCACCACGTTCTTCGACACCCAGACGGGCTTCGCGGTGCGCCGCCTGTGCCCGCCGCTGCTCGGCCTCGACCCGCACTGCCCGCCGGCCCGCTATCTCGCCAGGCGCCGCGACCTCGGCGTCATCGAGTCGGGGCGGCGCCTGCTGCGCGGCAGCGGCATCACCACGTACCTCGTGGACACCGGACTGCCCGGCGATCTGACGGGGCCCGGCGAGCTGGCCGCCGCCGGTGACGCGGAGGCCCGCGAGATCGTCCGCCTCGAACTCCTCGCCGAGCAGGTCGCGGACACCTCGGGCACCCCCGACGCCTTCCTCGCCAACCTCGCCGAGTCCGTGCACACGGCGGCCGCGGGCGCCGTCGCGTTCGCCTCGGTCGCGGGGGTGCGCCACCCGCTCGCCCTGGCGGCGCGTCCGCCGGGCCTCGGCGAGGTGCGGGGCGCGGCGCGGCGGTGGCTCGGGGACCGCCGGGTGGGCGGGCACCTCGCCGACCCCGTGCTGCTGCGGCATCTGCTCTGGGTCGCGGTGGCCTCGGGGCTGCCGCTCCAGCTGCACACGGGGGCGGGGGACCCGCAGGCGCACTTCGGGGACTTCGCGCGGGCCACCGAGGGGCTCGGCACCGACCTCGTCCTGCTGCACGGCTATCCGTACCACCGCAGCGCCGCGCACCTGGCCGCGGTCTTCCCGCACGTCCACGCGGACCTCGGCCCCGCGCTGGTCCGCACGGGGGCGCGGGCGGCGGCCGTACTGGCGGAGATCCTGGAGCTCGCGCCCTTCGGCAAGCTGCTGTTCTCCAGCGGCGCGCACGGCCTGCCCGAGCTGCACGTGGTGGGGGCGCACCTGTTCAGGGAGGCGCTGGAGCGGGTCCTCGGGGCCTGGGTCGAGGAGGGCGCCTGGTCGCTCGCCGACGCCCGGCGGGTGGCGGGACTGCTCGCGGCGGGCAACGCCCGCCGCGTCTACGGGCTGCCGGAGGCCCGGCAGCCGTCAGACCGCCGAGAGCTGTGAGTCGTCCGCCCGGACGGGGACGCCGGACGTGGCGGCCGGCCGCTCCCGCAGGGCGAGGAGCACGCGCATCACGGCGATCCACACCAGGCAGGAACCGAACATGTGCAGGCCGACCAGGACCTCGGGCAGGTCCGTGAAGTACTGGACGTAGCCGATGGCGCCCTGCGCGAGGAGGATCAGGAACAGGTCGCGGGTGCGGGCCAGCGGGCCGGGCGGCGCGTCGACCGCCTTGAGGACGAACCAGAGGGCGAACGCCAGCGTCACCACGATCCAGGCGAGGACCGCGTGCAGCTTGGTGACGCCCTCCCAGTCCAGGCCGATCGGCGCCAGGTTCATCCGGGGCACGTCGCTGGAGTCACCGGCGTGCGGTCCCGCGCCGGTCACGACCGTGCCCACCGCGATCAGCAGCACCGAGGCCGCGACGAGGAACCAGACGAGCTGTGCCACGGCCTTGCCGACCAGCGGGCGCGGCTCGCCGTCGCCCTCGCGGCTGCGCTGCCACATCGTGACGGCGACCGCGATCAGGGCGGTGGAGAGCAGGAAGTGCGCGGCGACGGTGTAGGGGTTCAGGCCGACGAGGACGACGATGCCGCCGAGCACCGCGTTGCCCATCACGAGCCAGAACTGGATCCAGCCGAGCCGGGTGAGGCTGCGCCGCATCGGCTTCTGGGAGCGGGCCGCGATGATCGCCCAGCCGACGGCCGCGCACAGCACGTACGTCAGCAGGCGGTTGCCGAACTCGATGACCCCGTGGAAACCCATCTCGTGGGTGGCCGTCAGGGAGTCCTCCGTGCACTTGGGCCAGGTCGGGCAGCCGAGCCCCGACCCGGTCAGGCGGACGGCGCCGCCCGTCACCACGATCACGACCGTCATGGCGAGCGAGATGAGGGCCGCCCGCTGGACGGTCCGCTGGGTGGGCGTCCAGCGCTCGGCGATGTAGGCGAGCGGGTTCCGCACGGCTTGAGCGACGTCGGCTCGGGTCACGTTGGGCACGCGTCCCATCGTAGGGGCCCGCTTGTGCACGGCTTCACGAGGGTGGCGCGAGCGGCGCATCTGTGACGCGGCTTACGCCGTACCGGCGAAGGGCGCCTACTCCCAGCGGAAGTACTTCGCCGCGGCGCCGAGCCCGAGCACCGCCCACGCCGCGAGGATGCCGAGGTCGGCCCAGGGCAGGCCCGCGCCGTGCCGCAGGACGTCACGCAGCCCGTCCGAGAGCGCCGCGATGGGCAGCAGCCCGAGCAGCGTCTGCGCCGCGTCGGGGAACTTGTCCAGCGGCACGATGACGCCGCCGCCGACCAGCAGCAGCAGGAACACGAGGTTCGCCGCGGCCAGCGTCGCCTCGGCCTTGAGGGTGCCCGCCATCAGCAGGCCGAGCCCGGAGAAGGCCGCGGTGCCGAGCACCAGGAGCAGGAGCACGGAGACGGGGTTGCCGTGCGGCGACCAGCCGAGGGCGAGCGCGATGACCGTGAGCAGCACGATCTGCAGGACCTCGGTGACCAGGACCGACAGGGTCTTCGCCGCCATCAGGCCCCAGCGGGGCAGCGGCGAGGCGCCGAGCCGCTTGAGGACGCCGTAGCGGCGCTCGAACCCCGTCGCGATGGCCTGCCCCGTGAACGCGGTGGACATCACGGCGAGCGCGAGGACGCCGGGCGCGAGGAAGTCCACGGCCTCGCCCTCGCCCGTGTCGACGATGTCGACCGCGCTGAAGAGCACGAGCAGGAGCGTGGGGATGACGACCGTGAGGAGCAGCTGCTCGCCGTTGCGGAGCAGCATCCTCGTCTCCAGCGCGGCCTGGGCGGCGATCATGCGGGGGAGCGGGGCGGCGCCCGGCTTCGGTGTGTACATACCGGCGGCGCTCATCCGCGCAGCTCCTTGCCCGTGAGTTCCAAGAAGACGTCTTCCAGGGTGTGGCGCTCGACCGAGATGCGGTCCGGCATGACCCCGTGCTGGGCGCACCACGACGTGACGGTGGCCAGGAGCTGCGGGTCGACCGTGCCGCTGACGCGGTAGGCGCCGGGGGTCGGCTCCGCCGCCGCCGAGTCCGGTGGCAGCGCCTTGAGCAGCGAGGCGACGTCGAGTCCTGGGCGGCCGGTGAAGCGCAGGGTGTTCTCGGCGCCGCCGCGGCACAGCTCGTCGGGGCTGCCCTGGGCGATGACCTTGCCCGCGTCGATGATCGCGACGTCGTCGGCCAGTTCCTCGGCCTCGTCCATGTGGTGCGTGGTGAGGATGACGCCCACGCCGTCGCGGCGCAGATCGCGTACGAGGTCCCAGGTGGCGCGGCGGGCCTGCGGGTCGAGGCCCGCGGTCGGCTCGTCGAGGAAGACCAGGTCGGGCCTGCCGACCACGGCCATGGCGAGCGCGAGGCGCTGCTGCTGGCCGCCGGAGAGCCGCCGGTAGGCGGTGCGCCCGCAGCTCCCGAGGCCGAGGCGCTCGATGAGGTCGGTGACGTCGAGCGGATCGGCATGGAGTCTGGCGACGTGGCGCAGCATCTCGTCGGCGCGGGCGCCGGAGTAGACGCCGCCGGACTGGAGCATCACGCCGATGCGGGGCCGCAGCGCGCCCGCCTCGCGGACCGGGTCGAGGCCCAGGACGCGGACGGTGCCGGCGTCCGGCCTCCGGTAGCCCTCGCAGGTCTCGATGGTGGTGGTCTTGCCGGCGCCGTTGGGGCCGAGGACGGCGGTGATGCCCGCCCCGGCCGTCAGGTCGAGACCGTCGACCGCGGTCTTCGTTCCGTACCGCTTGACCAGACCCTGGATCTGGACGACGGGCTCGTTTCGCATGGTGGTCCAGTCTAGGGACGCGGCGGCGCCGGTGGGCGGGCGGGGCGACGAAGGGCCGGTCGGAGGGGGTGCCACGGGGGTGCGGGGGGCTGTCGGGGGCGCTTCGCGCGCCCCGCACGCTTGATCGATCAGTGATCGTTTCCGCAGGTCAGCTTAGGTGAACCTAAGTGACGCAGCGCACCGGTCGGTGATCGCGGCGCGGGTTGTCAGGCTCTGAGGAATTACGCAACAATGGCGTTGTGAAAAACGTTGGCGAGGCTCCGCAGGAGGAACTCGCGACCGGGGAGCGCTCCACGCGCAACCGCGTCGCGCGGTCCATCCTGGACCACGGCCCCTCCACCGTCGCCGACCTCGCCAAGCGCCTCGGCCTCACCCAGGCGGCCGTCCGCAGGCACCTCGACGCCCTCGTCCACGAGAACGTCGTGGAACCCCGCGAGCAGCGTGTCTACGGCGCGCGGACCCGCGGCAGGCCCGCCAAGGTCTTCGCCCTGACCGACTGCGGCCGCGACGCCTTCGACCAGTCGTACGACAAACTGGCCGCGGACGCGCTGCGGTGGATCACCGAGCACCACGGCGAGGAAGCGGTCGTCGCGTTCGCCAAGGCGCGCATCGCAGCCCAGGCCGAGACGTACAGGAAGACCGTCGAGGCCGCCCCCGCCGAGCGGCGCACCGAGGCTCTGGCGAAGGCATTGACCGCCGACGGGTACGCTGCTACGGCGCGTAGCGCGCCGGTCGGCGAGCAGCTCTGCCAGCACCACTGCCCGGTCGCCCATGTCGCCGAGCAGTTCCCGCAGCTGTGCGAGGCGGAGACGGAGATGTTCTCCGAACTCCTCGGCACGCACGTGCAGCGCCTCGCCACCATCGCCCACGGCGACGGTGTCTGCACGACGTTCGTCCCGCGCGGCGGCGGCAGCGACCCTCAGGCAGCGCAGACAGCACAGATCACCCATTCAGCATCAGCACGCACGGCCGGGAGGAACCCCGCATGACGCTCCCCACGGAGACTGCCCACCCCGAACTCGAGGGCCTGGGCAACTACGAATACGGCTGGGCCGACTCCGACGTCGCCGGTGCCTCTGCCAAGCGCGGCATCAACGAGGACGTCGTCCGCGACATCTCCGCGAAGAAGAACGAGCCGGAGTGGATGACCAAGCTCCGCCTCAAGGGCCTGCGCCTCTTCGACAAGAAGCCCATGCCGAACTGGGGCTCGGACCTCTCCGGCATCGACTTCGACAACATCAAGTACTTCGTGCGCTCCACGGAGCGCCAGGCGGAGTCCTGGGAGGACCTGCCCGAGGACATCAAGAACACGTACGACAAGCTCGGCATCCCCGAGGCGGAGAAGCAGCGCCTCGTCGCCGGTGTCGCCGCGCAGTACGAGTCGGAGGTCGTCTACCACCAGATCCGCGAGGACCTGGAGGAGCAGGGCGTCATCTTCCTGGACACCGACACCGCGCTCAAGGAGCACCCGGAGCTGTTCAAGGAGTACTTCGGCACGGTCATCCCGGTCGGTGACAACAAGTTCGCGTCGCTGAACTCCGCCGTGTGGTCCGGCGGCTCGTTCATCTACGTCCCCAAGGGCGTGCACGTCGAGATCCCGCTCCAGGCCTACTTCCGCATCAACACGGAGAACATGGGCCAGTTCGAGCGGACGCTGATCATCGTGGACGAGGACGCCTACGTCCACTACGTCGAGGGCTGCACCGCGCCGATCTACAAGTCGGACTCGCTGCACTCCGCCGTCGTCGAGATCATCGTCAAGAAGGGCGGCCGCTGCCGCTACACGACGATCCAGAACTGGTCGAACAACGTCTACAACCTGGTCACCAAGCGCGCCGTGGCGTACGAGGGCGCGACCATGGAGTGGATCGACGGCAACATCGGCTCCAAGGTGACGATGAAGTACCCCGCCGTCTACCTCATGGGTGAGCACGCCAAGGGCGAGACCCTGTCCATCGCCTTCGCGGGCGAGGGCCAGCACCAGGACGCCGGCTCCAAGATGGTCCACATGGCGCCGAACACGTCCTCGAACATCGTCTCGAAGTCCGTGGCGCGCGGTGGCGGCCGCACGTCCTACCGCGGTCTCGTCGAGATCGGCGAGGGCGCCGCCGGATCGAAGTCGAACGTGCTCTGCGACGCGCTGCTCGTCGACACGGTCTCCCGCTCGGACACCTACCCCTACGTCGACGTCCGTGAGGACGACGTCTCCATGGGACACGAGGCCACCGTCTCCAAGGTCTCCGACGACCAGCTCTTCTACCTGATGAGCCGCGGCATGACGGAGTTCGAGGCCATGGCGATGATCGTGCGCGGCTTCGTCGAGCCGATCGCCAAGGAGCTCCCCATGGAGTACGCCCTGGAGCTGAACCGGCTGATCGAGCTGCAGATGGAGGGTTCGGTCGGTTAAGACCGGACACCGTCCCCGCAGCGACTGACTTCTTACGCAGAGAGAGAGCACGACGACAGCCATGGCTGAGGCTCAGAACTCCCCCAAGTCCTCGACTTCGCTCGGGCAGGGGGGACCCCCACCGTTGGGGTCGACGACCGCCGGGTCCATCGCGGTGGCCGCCGAGTCCACCGTCGCCACCCGCATGAGCGCGCCCCCGTCCTACGACGTGGCGGACTTCCCGGTCCCCCACGGCCGCGAGGAGGAGTGGCGGTTCACGCCGCTGGAGCGGCTGCGCGGTCTGCACGACGGCACCGCGGCGGCGAGCGGCGGCATCCGCGTCGAGGTGAGCGCCCCCGAGGGCGTCACCCAGGAGACCGTCGGCCGCGACGACGCGCGCGTCGGCAAGGCGGGCAAGCCCGTCGACCGCGTCGCCGCCCAGGCCTACTCGTCCTTCGAGAAGGCCTCGGTCGTGACCGTCCCCAAGGAGACGGTGCTCACCGAGCCCATCCGCATCACCGTGCACGGCGAGGGCGGCACCGCCTTCGCGCACCAGGTGATCGAGCTGGGAGCCTTCGCCGAGGCCCTGGTCGTCATCGACCACACCGGTGACGCCGTGCTCGCCGCCAACGTCGACTTCGTCGTCGGCGACGGCGCCAAGCTCACCGTCGTCTCCGTCCAGGACTGGGACGACACGGCGGTGCACGTCGCCCAGCACAACGCGCTGGTCGGCCGCGACGCCTCCTTCAAGTCCGTGGTCGTCACCTTCGGCGGCGACCTGGTCCGCCTCCACCCGCGCGTGAACTACGCGGGCACCGGCGGCGAGGCCGAGCTGTTCGGCCTGTACGTCACCGACGCGGGCCAGCACCAGGAGCACCGCCTCCTGGTCGACCACAACACCCCGCACTGCAAGTCCAACGTCGTCTACAAGGGCGCGCTCCAGGGCGACGAGGCGCACGCCGTGTGGATCGGCGACGTCCTCATCGAGGCCGCCGCCGAGGGCACGGACACGTACGAGATGAACCGCAACCTGGTGCTGACCGACGGCGCCCGGGTCGACTCGGTGCCGAACCTGGAGATCGAGACCGGCGAGATCGTCGGCGCCGGCCACGCCTCGGCGACCGGCCGCTTCGACGACGAGCAGCTCTTCTACCTGCAGTCGCGCGGCATCCCGGAGGACGAGGCCCGCCGCCTGGTCGTCCGCGGCTTCTTCGCCGAGCTGGTCCAGCAGATCGGCCTGCCGGACGTCGAGGAGCGCCTCATCGCGAAGATCGAAGAGGAGCTGGAGGCGACGGTCGCATGACCTTCGTACGCGCCTGCGGCCTGAGCGAGCTGACCGAGGACACCCCCAAGCGGGTGGAACTCGACGGCACGCCGGTCTCGGTCGTCCACACCGAGGGCGAGGTGTTCGCGATCCACGACATCTGCTCGCACGCGAACGTCTCCCTCTCCGAGGGCGAGGTGGAGGACTGCCAGATCGAGTGCTGGCTGCACGGCTCCGCGTTCGACCTCCGCACCGGCAAGCCGTCCGGCCTTCCCGCGACGCGCCCTGTCCCCGTATACCCCGTAAAGATCGAAGGGGACGACGTGCTCGTCTCCCTCTCCCAGGAGTCCTGAGGCACCCATGGCAACGCTTGAAATCAAGGACCTGCACGTCACCGTCGAGGCCGACAACGCCACGAAGGAGATCCTCAAGGGCGTCGACCTGACCGTGAAGCAGGGCGAGACCCACGCCATCATGGGCCCGAACGGCTCCGGCAAGTCGACTCTCGCCTACTCCGTCGCGGGTCACCCCAAGTACACGATCACCCAGGGCAGCGTGACCCTCGACGGCGAGGACGTCCTGGAGATGTCCGTCGACGAGCGCGCCCGCGCCGGCATGTTCCTCGCCATGCAGTACCCGGTCGAGGTCCCCGGCGTCTCGGTCTCCAACTTCCTGCGTACGTCGGCGACGGCGATCCGCGGCGAGGCCCCGAAGCTGCGCACCTGGGTGAAGGAGGTCAAGTCCGCGATGGAGCAGCTCCAGATGGACCCGGCCTTCGCCGAGCGCAACGTGAACGAGGGCTTCTCCGGCGGTGAGAAGAAGCGCCACGAGATCCTCCAGATGGAGCTCCTCAAGCCGAAGATCGCGATCCTCGACGAGACGGACTCCGGCCTGGACGTCGACGCCCTGCGCCAGGTCTCGGACGGCGTCAACCGCGTTCGCGAGACCGGCGAGGTCGGCACCCTGCTGATCACGCACTACACGCGCATCCTGCGCTACATCAAGCCCGACTTCGTGCACGTCTTCGCGAACGGCCGCATCGCCGAGTCCGGCGGCGCCGAGCTCGCCGACAAGCTGGAGGCCGAGGGCTACGAGGCCTACACGAAGGGTGGCGCATCCGCGTGACAGTGGCCCACCAGGGGCTTTCCGGCCTCCTCGACACCGAGGCGATCCGCAAGGACTTCCCGATCCTGGATCGCACGATCCACGACGGCAAGAAGCTCGTGTACCTGGACAACGCGGCGACCTCGCAGACGCCGCGCCAGGTGCTCGACGTGCTCAACGAGTACTACGAGCAGCACAACGCCAACGTCCACCGCGGCGTGCACGTCCTCGCCGAGGAGGCCACGGCGCTGTACGAGGGCGCCCGCGACAAGGTCGCGGCGTTCATCAACGCGCCGAGCCGCGACGAGGTGATCTTCACCAAGAACGCCTCGGAGTCGCTCAACCTCGTGGCGAACATGCTCGGCTGGGCCGACGAGCCCTACCGCGTGGACCACGAGACCGAGATCGTCATCACGGAGATGGAGCACCACTCCAACATCGTCCCGTGGCAGCTGCTCTCGCAGCGCACCGGCGCGAAGCTGAAGTGGTTCGGCCTCACCGACGACGGCCGCCTCGACCTCTCGAACATCGAGGAGGTCATCACGGAGAAGACGAAGATCGTCTCCTTCGTGCTCGTCTCCAACATCCTGGGCACCCAGAACCCGGTCGAGGCCATCGTGCGCCGCGCCCAGGAGGTCGGCGCGCTCGTCCTCATCGACGCCTCGCAGGCCGCCCCGCACATGCCGCTGGACGTGCAGGCGCTCCAGGCCGACTTCGTGGCCTTCACCGGCCACAAGATGTGCGGCCCGACGGGCATCGGCGTGCTGTGGGGCCGCCAGGAGCTCCTGGAGGACCTGCCCCCGTTCCTCGGCGGCGGCGAGATGATCGAGACCGTGTCGATGAACTCCTCGACGTACGCGCCCGCGCCGCACAAGTTCGAGGCCGGCACGCCGCCGGTCTCCCAGGCCGTGGGCCTGGGCGCGGCCGTGGACTACCTCTCGGCCATCGGCATGGACAAGATCGCCGCGCACGAGCACGCGATCACCGAGTACGCGGTCAAGCGCCTCCTGGAGGTCCCCGACCTCCGCATCATCGGCCCGACCACGGCCGAGGAGCGCGGCGCCGCGATCTCCTTCACGCTCGGCGACATCCACCCGCACGACGTGGGCCAGGTGCTCGACGAGGAAGGCATCGCGGTCCGCGTGGGACACCACTGCGCACGCCCCGTCTGCCTGCGGTACGGAATTCCTGCGACCACGCGAGCGTCGTTCTATCTGTACTCCACGCCCGGCGAGATCGACGCGCTCGTCGACGGCCTGGAGCACGTACGGAACTTCTTCGGCTGAGGGGCTGGCTGGGACGTGAAGCTTGATTCGATGTACCAGGAAGTCATCCTGGACCACTACAAGAACCCGCACGGGCGTGGTCTGCGCGATGGCGACGCCGAGGTGCACCATGTCAATCCGACCTGCGGTGACGAGATCACCCTGCGCGTGAAGTACGACGGATCGACGATCGCCGACGTGTCGTACGAAGGGCAGGGCTGCTCCATCAGCCAGGCCAGCGCGTCCGTCCTGAACGACCTCCTGGTCGGCAAGGAGCTCGGCGAGGCGCAGAAGATCCAGGGCGTGTTCCTGGAGCTGATGCAGTCCAAGGGCAAGCTGGAGCCGGACGACGCGATGGAGGAGGTCCTGGAGGACGCCGTCGCGTTCGCCGGGGTCTCGAAGTACCCGGCCCGGGTGAAGTGCGCCCTGCTGAGCTGGATGGCCTGGAAGGACGCGACCGCCCAGGCCCTTGGCGAGACCGACGGGGCCGCTGAAAGGAAGACGGCATGAGCGAGAACGGTACGCAGGAGACCCTGACGACGAAGCCCGCTTCGGAGGAAGAGGTCCGCGAGGCGCTGTACGACGTCGTCGACCCCGAGCTGGGCATCGACGTCGTGAACCTCGGCCTGATCTACGGCGTGCACATCGACGACGCGAACATCGCGACGATCGACATGACGCTGACGTCGGCGGCCTGTCCGCTGACGGACGTCATCGAGGACCAGGCGAAGTCCGCCACGGAAGGCATCGTCAACGAACTCAGGATCAACTGGGTCTGGATGCCGCCGTGGGGTCCGGACAAGATCACGGACGACGGCCGCGAGCAGCTTCGCGCGCTCGGGTTCAACGTCTGATCCCTCTGGCTTCGAAGCCCCCCGGACGGTGTCCGGGGGGCTTCGCTGTTCTCCGCGGCCGGGAGCCGTACCGGTAGTCCTGTCCTGTACCGCCATTGTGTACGCCCGTACGCAATGATATGTACACTCGTACGCATGGGATACGCACTGCTGGCCGCGGCGATCGCGGCGGAGGTGGCCGGCACCACGGCCATGAAGTACAGCGAGGGGTTCAGCAGACTGTGGCCGTCACTGTTCACGGTCGCGGGGTACCTGCTCGCGTTCACGCTGCTCGCGCAGACGCTGAAGACGGTGTCCGTGGGGACCGCGTACGCGATCTGGGCGGGCGTCGGGACGGCGGCGGTCGCCGCGATCGGCATGCTGTTCCTCGGGGAGTCGGCCGGCCCTCTCAAGATCGCGGGCATCGTGCTCGTGATCCTGGGTGTCGTCGTGCTGAACCTCGGCGGGGCCCACTGATGCCCCGCCGCTACGACCCCGAGCGACGGCAGCGGATCATCGACGCCGCGATCCGGGTGGTCGGCGAGAAGGGCATCGCCGGACTCAGCCACCGCTCGGCCGCCGCCGAGGCCGACGTGCCGCTGGGCTCGACGACGTACCACTTCAAGACGCTCGACGAACTCCTCGTCGCCGCGCTCCGGCAGGCGAACGAGGGCTTCGCGAAGGCGGTGGCCGCGAGCGGCGCGTTCGAGGACCCGCGGGCCGAGCTGGCGGGGGAGCTCGCCGCGATGCTCGGCGCATGGCTGGCGGGGGAGCGCACGGGGGTCGAGCTGGAGTACGAGCTCTACCTCGCCGCACTGCGCAGGCCCGCGCTGCGGCCGGTGGCGGCGGAGTGGTGCCAGGGCCTCACCGGCCTCCTGGCCGCACGCACCGACCCGGTCACGGCGAGGGCACTCGTCGCGCTGATGGACGGCATCTGCCTCCAGGTACTCCTGACGGACACGCCGTACGACGAGACCTTCACACGACAAATGCTGAACCGCCTGGCGGCGGGGGCCCCGTAAGGGGCGCGGGGAACGGCGCGAGCAACCACGAACGACCGGCGGCTTGGGTGTCGGCGGGTGGCCCCGTGAGGGGCGCGGGGAACGGCGCGAGCATCCACGGACGGCCTGCGGTTTGGGCGCTGACGGGTGGCCCCGTGGGGGGCGCGGGGAACGGCGCGAGCATCCACGAACGGCCCGCGGCTTGGGCGCCGGCGGGTGGCCCCGTGAGGGGCGCGGGGAACGGCGCGGGGAACCACGGACGGCCCGGATTGGGCACCGCTAGTTGGCCCCGCAGGGCGCACGGGGAACGGCGCGAGGACCCGCGACCGGCCCGCGGCCCACGCCCGGCGGCCCCGCCGGCGCGAGGGCAGCGGCACGGCAACCGTCAGGCCCAGGGGCCAGCCCCCGCTCGGCCCCTGAGACCGGTTAGCCCCCGCGCCCCCGCTCCGGTTAGGTTTCACCCATGACCGATACGACTGCTACTCGCACCACCGGCGCCGTCGCCGCAGGCCTTGCCACCGTCACCGCCGACGGCACCGTCCTCGACACCTGGTACCCCGCGCCCGAACTCGTCGCCGAGGCCGGCCCCGCGGGCAGCGAGCGGCTGACCGCCGAGCGCGCCGTCGAACTGCTCGGCGAGGGCGCCGCCAAGGCCATGGGCCCCGACGCCCGCCGCGGCGTGGAGGTCGTCGCCGTCCGTACGGTCATCGCGTCCCTGGACGACAAGCCGCTGGACGCCCACGACGTCTACCTGCGCCTGCACCTGCTCAGCCACCGCCTCGTCAAGCCGCACGGCGTGAACCTCGACGGGCAGTTCGGCTTCCTCGCCAACGTCGCCTGGACCTCGCTCGGCCCGGTCGCCGTGGACGACGTCGAGAAGGTGCGGCTCAACGCCCGCGCCGAGGGCCTGCACCTCGCCGTGACCTCGGTCGACAAGTTCCCCCGCATGACGGACTACGTCGCGCCGAAGGGCGTCCGCATCGCCGACGCCGACCGCGTCCGCCTCGGCGCGCACCTCGCCGAGGGCACCACGGTCATGCACGAGGGCTTCGTGAACTTCAACGCGGGCACCCTCGGCACCTCGATGGTCGAGGGCCGCATCTCCGCGGGCGTCGTCATCGGCGACGGCTCCGACATCGGCGGCGGCGCCTCCACCATGGGCACCCTCTCCGGCGGCGGCAACGTCCGCATCGTCATCGGCGAGCGCTGCCTGATCGGCGCGGAGGCGGGCGTCGGCATCGCGCTGGGCGACGAGTGCGTCGTCGAGGCCGGCCTGTACGTCACGGCGGGCACCCGCGTGACGATGCCCGACGGCCAGATCGTCAAGGCCCGCGAACTCTCCGGCGCCTCGAACATCCTCTTCCGCCGCAACTCGGTCACGGGCACGGTCGAGGCCCGCCCGAACAACGCGGTCTGGGGCGGCCTGAACGAGATTCTGCACAGCCACAACTGACGTACACGGCCCGCCCCGGGGATGCCCCGCGGCGCGCGCCGACCCGCCGGACCGGAGCGGCCGCCCCCAGGGGTGGCCGCTCCTTCGCTCGTCCGGCGGAGAATCTCGCCCGGGCAGGCATAGCGGGGAGCGTCCGGACCCGTCCTGCTCTGTGCGGGAGGGCAACAGGCCCACCAGGGAGCGAAGGTGACGATGGATGCCGAAGCGCAGGACAGCTTCCGGAAGTTCGTGGAGAGCAGATCGTCGGCTCTGCTGAAGACCGCCGTGCTGCTCAGCGGCGGCGACCGGCACGCGGCGGAGGACCTGCTGCAGGGAGCGCTCGTCAGGGCGGCGGGGCGGTGGCAGCGGATCGACGAGCCGGAGGCGTACGTACGGCGAATCCTGTACCGCCAGCAGGTGAGCCGGTGGCGGCTGAAGTGGCCCCGGCGCGAACTGGCCGTCGCCGAGCCGCCGGAGGGCGCGCGGGCCGATGACGCGGCGTCCGCCGCCGAGCTGCGGATCGTGCTGCGCGGGGCGCTCGCCAAGCTCACCGCGCGCCAGCGGACCGTGCTGGTCCTGCGCTACTTCGAGGACCTGCCGGAGGCGGAGGTCGCCCGGCTCCTCGGATGCACCGTCGGCACCGTGCGCAGCACCACGCATCGCTCCCTCGCCCGGCTCAGGAGCCTCGCCCCCGAACTGGCGCGGCTGGACGGCCCCGACACCGGCGCCCGTCCGCAGTCCACCGACCTCTCGCCCATGGAGGCATGACCATGAACGTGGAAGAGCTGGTGCGCGAGTCGCTGCGGGAGCAGGCCGAGCAGGGCGGGCCCGTGCCGGGGGACTTCGCCGACCGGGTGCTCGCCGCGCGGCGCCGCCGCAGGAACCGTACGATCGCGGGCGCCTCGCTCGCCGTCGCGGCGGCCACCGTCCTGGCGGTGGCGGTGCCCGGCCTCGACGGGGACTCCGGACGGCAGGAGACGCGCACCGCCAGTGAGCTGCGGGACGGCGACGTCGTCGCGCACCCCGGCCAGACGCCGCCGCGCGATCTGATCGCGGCGGGCGGGACGGCGCTCGCCGCCTACTACACGCAGGAACGCGTCCCGCGGGGCAAGGGCGTCGAGATCGGCACCCGTACCTACCGGCTGCTCGACCAGAGGACCGGCACCTACAAGAAGGACGCCCGGTGGTCCGTGCTGGCCGTCGCGCCGGGCATGCGCACCGCGGCCGTCCTCGAACGGAAGCTGCCCGCCCGGCGGATCGGGCTGCTCGACATGGTCACCGGCGAGGTCGAGCGGTGGATCGGGACGCCGCGCGGCGCCGGCGGCGTCGAGTTCTCGCCGGACGGCGGGAAGCTGGTCGTGACGACGTACGAGGAGAGCCCTGACCGGTTCGACATGGAGCATCCGATGTCCGACGGCAAGACCACGGAGCCCGGCCCCGCCGCCCCCAGCAGGACCGGCTTCTACGTGATCGACGTGGCGTCGGGCGACTCCGACTGGAACGCGGTGGAGACGGAGTCCGTCGAGATGGGCCTGCCGAGCATCAACACCCGGCAGGACTTCGGCTTCAGCGAGGACGGCTCGCTGGTCTACTCGGGCCTCACCTCGGGGAAGCACCCCATGCGGTACTACGACCTGACCGGGCGCAGGGCGAGCACTCCCGCGAAGGAGAAGCACCGGCACTGGATGAACGAGGCGGGGCTCTCGCCGAGCGGGAAGCTCCTCGACGGCGGCTTCGCCGGGGGGGCCAAGACCACGGCCACCGCGGTCCTCGACCCCGCCACCGGCAGGACCGTCCGGAAGGTGCCCGGCCAGATGCTCCTCGCCTGGGCCGACGACAGGCGGCTCATCGCCTGGGACATCGCGTCCGGCGGCAGCGAGTACCGGCAGCGCCTCGTCCTCGTCACCATCGGGAGCAAGAAGACCGTCCCGCTCAGCGGCTACCGCACGGACTCCCTGAAGTCGACGGGGCGCTGGCACCCGGTCTTCGCCGACCGGTAGGCGCCGAGCAGCCCCTCGGCCACCGCGCGGGACGCGGGCAGCAGCGGGGGCCGCACCGGGCCCGCCGGCAGGCCGAGTCCGGCGAGCAGGGCCTTCGCGGTGACCGTGCCGGGCAGGCCCGCGGCCATCATCAGCTCGATGAGCGGGGTGACCGCGAGCTGGCCTCGGCGCGCGGCGGCCGTGTCGCCCGCGTCGTACGCGTCGAGGACCGCACGGACCTGTGCGGGGACGGCGTTGGCCACCGTGCTGACGCACCCCGCCCCGCCCACCGCGTACAGCGCCAGGCTGTACTCGTCGCAGCCCGCGTAGTACGCCAGGCCCGTGCGGGCGATGACCTTCTGGCTGCCGAGGAGGTCGTACGCGCAGTCCTTCACGCCGACGATGCGGGGGTGGTCCGCGAGGGCGATGACCGTCTCGGGCTCGACGCGGGTGCCGGTGCGGCCGGGGATGTCGTAGAGCAGGACCGGCAGCCCGCAGGCGTCCGCGACCGTGCGGAAGTGCGCCGCCACGGCGTCCTGCGGGGGCTTGCTGTAGTACGGCGTGACCACCAGCAGGCCGTGCGCGCCCGCCTTCTCGGCCGCCTCGGCCTGCTCCACGGTCTGCCGTGTGTCGTTGCTGCCGACGCCCGCCACGATCCGGGCGCGGTCGCCGACCGCCTCGGCCACCGCGCGGATCAGGGCGGACTTCTCGGCGGGGGTCGTGGTCGGCGCCTCGCCGGTCGTGCCGGACAGGACGAGGCCCTCGCAGCCCTCGGCCACCAGGTGCGCTGCCAGCCGCCGGGCGCCGTCCAGGTCGAGGGCGCCGTCCTGGGTGAAGGGCGTGATCATCGCGCAGAGGACGCGGCCGAAGGGGGCGGGGGCACGGGCGGTCACCGGGTTCATGCGGTCAGTCTCGGGCCGTGCATGGTGAAGATCTACTTAATTCTTCTACGAGGTGACCGACAGCAGTGCTACACGGTGCGGCCCGGCGGAGGGGCTGGTTCGGGACTGGACACCGCGGGCACGGGTGCCAACTCGCCCCCGTGTGCGCCACCATGGCCGGACAGTCGGTCCCTAGGAGGCGTCATGAGGCTCGGCAAGGCACTGTCCACCGGAATCGCCGAAGAGCACCCCCGGCCGTCGGCCGAACACCTGCCCGAGGAGAGTGAGCCGGTACGGGAGGACGGGGCCGCGGCACCCGGGCCCGGCGCGGCGGCCCCGGAGCCCCGGCCCGCCGGGGTCGCGGCGGCACGATGAGGCTGCGGCTCCCCGAGGAACGCCCGAAGGAGCCGCCGACCGGATACAAGATCGCCCGCCCGGTGCTGTCCCACGACGGCACCCGGGCCGGGTTCACCGGTGTCTCCCTCGGCGCCGGCCTGCCGTACGGCGTGCTCGACGAGGCGCGCTGCGTCTACGGCAGACGCCACAGCGCCCCGCACCGCCGCTGCGACTGCGGCTTCCACTGCGTGCACGACCGCTCCACCGCGGAGGCGCTGCTGTGCACCGCGGAGCACCGCGGCGCCGTGGTGCTCGAAGTGAGCGTGCTCGGCGCCTACATCCGCTTCGAACAGGGCTTCCGGTACGCGAGGCAGCGGGTGCGCCGCGCCACGGTGCCGCCGTGCGGCTGCGGAGCCGCGGCCTCGCTGCTCGCCGACGCGGGCCGGGGCAGGCCCGGTTGGTGGGTGGCCGAGGCCGTCTGCGGGCGGTGCGGGGCCGGGCGGCGGGCGGTGTCCGCCGCGGAGTTCGAGCGTCTCGCGGGGGAGGGGCTGCGCATGGTCGCCGCGCCCGCCACCAGCGGCGCAGGCCCGCCGCCGGGGCTCGGGGCGGCGCAGGGCCTCGGGGTGCCCGAACTGGTGGCCGAGGCCGCACTGTTGCAGGCGCGCCTGGACTGGTTCCAGTCGGAGCTGGCCCGGTTCACCGGGGAGCAGCGCGGATAGCCCGGCGCGGCGCGGGTACCCGGGCCTCCCAGCCGGATCAGAAGGGAGGCGGCACCGTGACCGGGACCATGGACGAGCGGCCGGCGCACGAGCAGGCACAGCACTCGGTGGGCGAACTCATCGAGCGGGCCACCACACAGCTTTCGGACCTCGTGCGCCAGGAGATGCGGCTCGCCGGGCGGGAGATGGTGGAGAAGGGCAAGCGCGCGGGGCGCGGCGGCGGGCTCCTGGGGGCCGCGGGCGCGGTCTCGTACATCGGGCTCATGGCGCTCGCGGCCACGGGCATCGCGGCGCTCTCGCTCGCGCTGCCCGTCTGGGCCTCGGCCCTGATCGTCACCGGCGTCCTCTTCGCCGTGGCCGGGGTGCTCGCGGCGCTGGGGCGCGGCCAGTTGGCCCGCGCGGTCCCGCCCACGCCCCAGGAGGCGATGGACAGCGTCAAGGCGGACGTCGAGGAGATCAAGGAGAGGGCGCACCGATGACGAAGACGCCCGAGGACCCGGCAGAGACGGGTGCGAAGGGACCGGACGAGCTGCGCCGGCAGATAGAGGAGACCCGCGGACAGCTCGGCGAGACCGTCGAGGAACTGGTCGCGAAGACGGATGTGAAGGCCCGCGCCCGGCACCGGGCGGAAGTGGTCAAGGGACAAGTACGAGGAACGGCGGCACAGGTGCGGGAGAAGGTCACTGAGCAGGCGGCGCGCGTGAAGGACAAGGCGTCGGACGAGACGGGTCAGGCCGCCGAGGGCGCCGCCCTGGCGAAGGGCAAGGCCGCGGAGAGCGCCGCCCTGGCCAAGGAGAAGGCCGTCGAGAGCGCCGCTCTGGCCAAGGAGAAGGCCGCCGAGGGCGCCGCGCGGGCGAAGGAGGCCGTGCTCGGGGTCAAGGCGCGGGCCGAGGAGATCCCCGCCGTGGCGCAGGCCGAGCAGAAGGTCGCCGAGACCGCGCGCCGGGTCCAGGAGAAGGCACCCGAGCCGGTCAGGAACGCCGCGGACACCGTCGCCCGTACCGGAAGCCGCCACCCCGGGAAGTTCGCCGCGGCGGGCGCGGGGGTGCTGATCCTCTGGCTGGCGCTGCGCCGCCGCGGGAAGGCGGGCCGCCGATGAGCAGGACCAGCATTCTCTACAAGCCGCTCGGCATGGGCTTCGGCATGCTCGGCGGCCTGCTCGCGAGCGCCCTGTTCAACCGCACCTGGAAGGCGGTGGCCGGCCAGGACGACGCCCCCGACGCCCACGACGAGGACCGTGCCTGGGGCGAGATCCTGGCCGCGGCGGCCCTCCAGGGCGCGATCTTCGCCGTGGTCAAGGCGGCGGTGGACCGCGGCGGCGCGATCGGCGTGCGGCGCGTCACGGGCCGCTGGCCCGGCTGAGCGCGAGCGGCCGGGGCCGGGAGCCCCGCCGAAGCCGTCGGACGGCCGTGCCCCCGGGCGGGGGCGCGGCCGTCCGCACTGTGCGCGGGGCCGCGTTGACGGGGCCGGGTGGCCCGGAGGAAGCTCGGGCCATGAGTCTTGCGGCCCCGCATTCCTACGCGCGCTACGTGGCGATCGGCGACAGCCAGACCGAGGGCGTCGGGGACGGTGACGAGACCCGGGGGTACCGGGGCTGGGCCGACCGGCTCGCCGAGATCCTGGCCGAGGGACGGCCCGACCTCGGCTACGCCAACCTCGCCGTGCGCGGCCGGCTGACGGCGCGCATCAAGGCGGAGCAGCTCGGGCCCGCCCTCGCGCTCAAACCGGACCTGGTCACCGTCATGGCGGGCATGAACGACCTGGTGCGCCCCGGCTTCGACGCCGCGCGGATCGCCGCCGACATCGAGGAGATGTTCACCGAGCTGACCGGGGCGGGCGCGCGCGTCGCCACCGTCACCTTCCCCGACATCGGGCGGATCGTGCCCCTCGCGCGCCGGGCGCTGCCCCGCGTCCTCGAACTGAACGCGCGGATCAGGGCGGCCGCCGACCGGCACGGTGTCGTCGTGCTCGACACGTTCCCGCACCGCGTCACCACCGACCCCCGGCTCTGGAGCGGCGACCGCCTGCACGCGAGCCCGCTGGGCCACGCCCGCATCGCCGCGGGGATGGCGGACGCGCTCGGCCTGCCGGGGCACGAGGGCTGGTGCGGCACGCTGCCGCCGCTGCCCCCGGCCTCCGTACTCGGCGCGGTGACGGGCGAGGCGCGCTGGCTCGCGGGGTTCATGGGCCCGTGGCTGTGGCGGCGCCTGCGCGGCCGCTCGTCCGGGGACGGCAGGGAGCCCAAGCGCCCCGCCCTCGCGGAGGTCCGCGCGCCGGATCACGAGAGGGCTTGACCTGAAGCGCACTTGAGGTCGGAACGTGGTGCGTACACGGCACCGGTCCGCGAGGACCGGCACCCGTGCCCACCCGACCTACGGACGGACGGCCGCCATGTCTGCCACCAGCGAACCCGAGACCCTCAGCACCGGCACCCACCCCGACCCGGCCCGCGCCGACGTGGGCCTCACCTTCGTCAGCACCTGGGCCACCGGCTCGCCCGAGCGGCAGCGGGACACGCTGATCGCCGTCGCGCGGGCCTGGGAGAGCCGCCCGTGGCCGCACCCGGGACTCCTGTCGTACAACGTGTACGCGGGCTCGGACGGCTCCACGGTCCTGCACTTCTCGCAGTGGCGTGACGAGGAGTCCTACCAGGAGTTCTTCGCGCGGGCCGGGAACGGCAGGGACGCGCGGAACGGCGACATCGACGCGGCCGTGCCGGGCATCGAGCGCCTGGGACTCACCAGGACACGGCTGTACCGCAGCTGGACCGGTGGCTCCGGGGAGCGGCGCGAGCCCGGCGCGGTCGTGATCGTGCGGGTCGACTTCGACGCCCCCGACACCGGCCGCGCACGCGCCTGGGTGGACGGCGTGCTCACCGCCCTGGACGGCGACCCGGCCGGGAAGACGGGACTGCTCTCCGCCCACTTCCACGTCAGTACCGACGGATCGCGGGTCGTCAACTACGCCGAGTGGGAGAGCGAGGACGCCCACGTCGACGCGCTCGCCGCGGCGGGCGCGGGGATCGGATCGCCGACGCCCGAGTGGCAGAGGGTGCGGGAGTTCCCCGGCGTCGTCCAGGACGACGCGGTCGCGCGGTACCGGTTCGCCTACGGCTTCCTACCGCGCTGAGCGTAGTTTCCCCGGTCGCCCCGCCGCCGAACGCCATGCCCGCCTGGACAGGCCCCGGCGGCGGCGGGACGGTGGAGGCTCCATCCCAGGGAGTCGGCATGAGCGGCAGCGGAATCGGCAGGGCCGGCACGGGCAAGGAGTTCGAGATCGCCCGCGAGTTCGAGGTCGAGGGCTCTCCCGCCCAGGTCTGGGCCGCGCTCACCACCGGTACCGGCGGCTGGTTCAGGCCCCTGCTCTACGAACCCCGCGAGGGCGGCAGCGCCCCGCACGGCGGGACCGTCGTCCGCTGGGACCCGCCCCACCGCCTGGTCGCCCGCGTCGAGGACCCGGACGCGGTGCCCGGCCAGAGCATGGACCAGCTCGACCACACCGTCGAGCCCCGCGACGGCGGCCGCCGCTCCTGGCTGCGCCACGTGCACAGCGGCGTCTTCACCGGGGACTGGGAGAGCCAGTACGAGGCCGCCACCCAGCACACCGACTTCCACCTGCACACCCTGGCCCAGTACCTGGCGCACTTCGCGGACCGCCCCGCCGTCTACTCCGGCCTCAACGGCCCGCCCAGGTCACGGGCCGCCGACGCCTTCGTCCGCCTCACCCGGGCGCTCGGCATCCCCGACGACGCCTCCGAAGGCGCCCGGGTCCGCGCCGAGGGGCCGGGCGAGGAGCTGAACTGCGTGATCGACTTCCGCAGCCGGTACTTCGTCGGGCTGCGGACGGACGACACCCTGCACCGCTTCTACGGCCGCAACCACTTCGGCGCGCCCGTCGCGCTGAGCGTCCACGACTTCGGGGCGCACGCCGACGCCAAGCGCACCGAACTGGCCTGGCAGGACTGGCTGCACCACCTCTACGGCTGAGCCCGCCCCGCCAGGAGCGGCCCTACGGGCGGAAGCGCAGCACCTGCGGGTCGTGGTCGCTGTTCTGCTCGGCGAACTCCGCGTTGATGTGCACGCTGTCGTAGGAGAAGCGGTGCCCGACCCCGGGGCTGGTCAGGATCTGGTCGAGGACCTGCGAGTTGCCCTGGTAGACGTAGGAGTAGCGCTCGCTCCTCGGCAGCGACGTGACGGCCGCGCGCAGCGCGCCCCCGTCGGTGAGGGCCTCGGTGGTGCCCGAGAACTCGAAGTCGTTGATGTCGCCGAGCACGACGACGTCCGCGTTGCGCTGCGCCTCGCGGATGTCCTTCACGAAGCCGTTCACGGCCTGCGCCTGGCGCAGCCGCTGCTCCTCCGACGAGCGGCGCGGCGGCTGGCGGTGCGAGGTGAGGCCCTCGTCGCCGCCCTTGGACGCGAAGTGGTTGGCGATCACGAAGACCGTCCGGCCGCGGAAGACGAACTCGCCGGCCAGCGGCTTGCGGCTGTTCGTCCACGCCGCGTTCCCCGGGTCGACACGGCCGGGGGAGCGGGTCAGCGCGGCCCGGCCCTTGATCCGCACGGCCTCGGTGGGCGTCGTCGCGTCGCCGCCCGGCCGCTCGGTGAACGAGACCCGCCCGGGGTTGTAGAGGAAGACCTGGCGGATGTTGCCGCCGGGCTCACCGCCGTCCTTGTTGTTCTCCGGGTCGATGGAGCGCCAGGCGTAGCGCGGCCCGCCCGCGGCGACGATCGCGTCCGTGAACTTCCGCAGGGTCGTCTCCGCCGACACCGTGCCGTCGTTCTTGGCGCCGTTGTCGTCCTGGATCTCCTCCAGGGCGACGATGTCGGGCGACGCGAGGTTCTCGACGACGGCCCCCGCGAGCGCGTCGAACTTCGCCTGCGGGTCACCCGGGTCGAGGTTCTCGACGTTGTACGTGGCGACGGCCAGCTCGCCCTTGCCCTGCTTGCGCGTCCGCTCCCGCTCAAGGCCCTTGCCCCGGACGTCGCCCAGCTCACGGGCGACCAGGGTGTAGCCGCCGTACTGGTTGAAGTCCAGCGGACCCTCGGTCGTGCCGCGCAGGACGTCCCCCACGTCCGCCTTCGGGAAGGGCTGCTCCGAGACCGGGGCGAGCTGCTGGACCTGGAGCCGGCCGCCGTTCTGCGCGGCGTAGGAGCCGTAGACGGTGCCACCGCGCCGGTTGGCGTTCTCGTGCGGCTTCACCGTCACCCACAGCTCGTTGTACGGGTCGGTCGCGCCGACCACGCGCGAACTGCCGATCCGTACGTTCATGCCCTCCAGGGACTCGTACCGGTCGAGGGCGTACGCGTGGGGCCGCAGCGGCAGCGCGTCGATGCTGCCGTCCCGCGCCGGGTCACCGGCGGGCGCGTAGCGGTCGGGCACGGACTTCGCGGTGACCGCGACCGGCTCGGGCAGGGCGTTGCCCGAGGACTCCACGGTCACCGTCGGCCTGGTGAGCTGCGTCAGGGACTGGTTGCCCGAGCCGGTGCCGCCGGGCACGTACTCCCCGACCGTCCCGGAGACCCGTACGGCGTCGCCGGCCTTCACCGTGGGCGCCGAACCGGTGAAGACGAAGACGCCCTCGCTGGTGGCCGCGTCGCCGTCCGCCGTGCCGTCGGGGGACTGGAGCCAGAAGCCCCTGGAGCCGTAGCCGCGCACCCCGGTGACGATGCCGGCCACGTCGGCGACCTGCTGCCCCAGCAGGGGCGAGGTGCGGGTGGTGCCCTGGATGTCGTGGATGCGGACCTCGTCGGCGGAGGCCGCGGGGGAGCCGGCGACGAGCAGACCCGCCGCCAGGGCGGTGGCGGCCACGGCGCTGACGGCGGCGGATCTCGGAAGGCGGGGCGTCGGTATGTGAGACATCTCGGGACTCCGGGTGAGGGTGGGGAACGAAGCTGCGGCACAGGCCCGCACGGGCGCTCTACGCGCGTCAATCTCTTGCCTGACCAGGGGAGTTGTCAAGGTTGTACGGGTGTTCCCGCGCTGTACGTTTCCTGACGGGTACATGAACCGGGCGGCATGGTGCCAAATCCGTCTAGGCTTGCGCACTGCAGAGCCCGTACCTCCGGAGGAGAACCAGCCGATGTCCGTAAGCCCCGCCACCCTGCCGCCGGTGCTGCTGCACTCCGAAGCGGAGCTCGCGCGGGCCGCGCTCGCCTCCCCGCTGCTCTCCCGCGCCGTGCGGCTGGCCCGCTGGGCGGGGCCCGGCACCCGGGTCGGCGCGGGCGGCGAGCTCGTCGACGCCCAGCTCCCCGCCGCCGCAGCCGAGCTCGGCCTCGCGGCGGACGACCCGGACGCCGCCGCGTACGCCAGCGAGGCCTGGCGCGTCGCCGTCGACACCGGCCTGATCGACGTCACGGACGCCGACGAGGAGGGCGCGGAGGGCACCGTCACCCAGGGCGAGGACCTCGCGGTGCTCTCCGGCGGCAGCCCGCAGGACGTCCTCGCCGTCTGGCTCGGCGCCCTGGACACCGTGTACGCCGACGCCACCGTGCCCGACATGGACAACCTCCTCGACGTCCTGGAGGAGAAGGGCGAGGTCGACTTCGCCGAGCTCGGCTGGGACCCGCAGGCCGAGGCCGACTTCCTCGACGGGGTCCTCGGCAACCTCTACCTCCTCACCGTGGGCGACTCCGCGGCCGGGGACGGCCCGGTGCCGCTGCCCGCCCTCGCCGCCTCGATGATCGTCCCCGACGACATGGGCGAGCCCACGGACGACGTCCTGGAGCAGGTGTCGGACGCCATGATGAAGCTCGACGACCAGTTCCGGCTCTTCGAGCCGCTCGGCCTCGTCGAGTACCAGCCGGTCGACGAGGCCCTGATGGCCGAGATCGACGACACCGAGGAGCCCGCGCCCTTCGCCGACGAGGACGTCACCCGCTACGGCATGGTCAGGCTCACCCCGCTCGGCCTGTACGGCGTCAGGGCCCGCATGCTGGAGGCCGGCGTCGACGCGCCCGCCGTCGGCGACCTCGCGGACAAGGGCGCCGACGCGCTCCTCGAAGGCACCGCGGGCTTCCCCCAGGCCGCCGCGCAGGCGGAGATCGAGCAGTGGCTCACCCGGCACGAACCGCTCGCCGCGGCCCGGGAGCTGCTCGCCGCGGCCCGCGGCGGCGACGAGAACGCGCCGCTGCGGCGGCTCCGCTGCCAGCAGGCACTCTCCCTGGTCGGCGGCGAGGCCGAGCCCGCGCTGCGCGAGGTGCTCGACGACGCCGAACTCGGCGGGCTCGCCCGGGTGTGGCTGACCGAGCGCGGGGCCGCGGACGTGCCCGCGCCGTCGGAGGCGCTGATCTTCTGGCTCACCATCGACACCCTGGCCGCGCAGCTCGCCGCCGAGGGCAACTCCGACGAGCTCCAGGGCCTGGTCGAGGGTCTCGCGCAGCAGCACAGCGGCTTCTTCGCCGCGGCGTGGCGCGTCGAGCACCCCGCCACGGCGGACGTCCTGGAGGCGATGGGCCGCCTGCACCCGGACAAGAAGGTCGCCAAGGAGGCCCGCAAGGCGGCCTTCAAGGCCAGGTCGCAGCAGGGGCAGTGACGGCGGACCGGGCGGGCCCCGCACACGGGGCCCGCCCGGCGTCCGCTCACCGCGGCGGAGGCGTCAGCACTCGTAGCGCGTGGTGTGCTTGAAGGACGACGTGGCCCCGTTGAACCCGTAGGTCCCCCGGTAGGCCGGAGGATTCTGGTACTCGCCCACGATGGTGATCGTCGAGGCGCAGCTGCCCTGCCCCGCCCGCTTCGCGTCCAGGCGGAGCGTCTCACCGATCGTGCCGCCCGTGATGTCCCACGGTGCGCCGCAGATGCCGGCGGTGATCTGACCGCCGTTCACCACGTGCGGATAGGTGTTCGGGTTGTACGTCACCTCGATGGCGAACGTGACCTGGCCGCTGTGGAGCGTCAGCTTGCACCCCGTCGACAGGTCCTGGGCCGACACGTCGGCCTGCTGCGCGGCGAACGCCTCGTCGCGCGTCTTGACCTCGGCGCCCTGCGGATTGTGGAAGCGGTGCTCCGTCCGCAGGCCCTTCTCCCCGCGTGCCTGGGTGGTCATGGGAAACCCTCCTTCCGTTCCTGACCGTCAGGCCAGCAGCTCGGCGATCTCCACGCGCAGCAGCGCGCGGACGTTCTCGATGTGGTTGGCCACGGTCACGGTCGACGAACCGGCGAAGAGCAGGCCCACCGCGACGTCGTCCTGCGAGGCGACCAGCGAACCGGAGTCGCCGCCCGCGGAGATGTTCGTCGTCAGGATCTGGTCCTTGAAGCGGGCCGTGCCCGCCGTGCCGTAGTTGACGTCGATGGTCGCGTCGACCGCCATGATCCGGCCGAAGCTGATGTTCGTCGTACGCCCGGTCTTCTTCACCAGGTCGCCGACGGCCACGTTCGCCTTGCGCCGCCAGGCGCGCGGCGCACCGCTGAAGTACTGCTCGCGCGTCGCGTCCTGGAAGTCGACCGCGCCGAGCGCCGCGTCGACGACGTTGTTGTGCCGCTCCAGCGGGATCTGCGGGGCGAACTGGATGGTGATGAACCGCTCCAGGGTGGCGATGCGGTCCGCCGGGTCCTGGCCGCCGTCGAAGACGCCGGGCTGCACGATCGCGCTGCCGAGCTGTGCCCGGTTGGAGTCGGCCAGCACGTGGTTGTTGGAGAGGATGTAGAACTTCGCCGGGACGCCGAGTCCGGAGGCCGGCGGATCGACGGACGCGCCGGGCAGGAAGTCGTAGACCACGCTGCCGAGGGTGCCCGCGGTCACCCGGACGTTGCCGACCGAGAAGCCGGACGGGCAGGGGCGCATCCGGCGCTTGAGGAGCTGCGGTTCGAACGCGCCGAGCCCCGCGAGGTCCTCCAGCTGCGGCTGCCCGAGCGCCGCGAGCTGCTCGCTGACGCTGCCGTCGGGACCGTACGCCACCGGGGCGCGGTCCTCGGCCCTGCGGCCGCCCGGCCTGCTCTGCCGCCGCTGAGCCGCGATGTGGCCGACCGCGACGACGTCGGTCGGGGTGCCGTCGTCCATCACGCCCGGCACGACGTCCCGCTCGGGCAGCATGGAGTCCGGGACCTTCTGGGTCACGAAGACCAGGACGGCTGGTTCGCCGGTGGGCCTGCCGCCCGTCCACTTCACACCGTGGCCGAAGCCGACGACGTTGGCGAGCGGCTGCTGGGGCCGCAGGAAGTCGGAGACCGCCTGCTGACGGGAGCTGTCGCTCAGCTGACCGCCGGTGGGTCCTCGCATCAGTTCGGGCTGGCTCTCCACGCCAGACCACCTCTTCACCATGGATGCAGGGTGAGGGTCCCGGGGGCGCGCCGCGGCGCCGCTCCCGCTACGTCCCGCCGCTCTGCGCGTCGACTTCGCCGATGGCGAGCACGCGTACGGGGACGCCTTCCAGCACGTCCGGAACCACGTCTTCGTCGCGGAGCCGCTCACAGGGCACCCGGTGGGTGACAAAGACGACGATCACGTCCTGGCCCGAGTGCTCGTCCCGTCCTGTGCCGACGCCGGTGACATTGGCCAGCCGCATGAGCCGGCCCTCATGGAGGCTGCGCGCCTGATGTGCGTCCACTCGGCCCGCCTCCCCGCGTGGGTGCTGCGGTTGCACGTACGTGCTGTCTATTGCCAGGGACTGCGCGGGTCAAGGTCTGCCGCGTCGATTGTTGGCCCCGCCCAGGTTCACGGAAGGATGTGTTCGGCCGTCGTGTGCCGTTCAACCGCCGTTCAGGAGCGGGCGCGACCGTTTCGCCGAAAGCAGCCAGGCCCCTCGCGCTTCGCGCCTGCCCCGAGGAGTAACCATGTCGCTCACCCGCAGGGATTTCGCCAGACGCTCCGCGATCACCGGAGCGGGGGTCGCCCTGGCCGGCAGCGTGGGCGCGCTGGCCACCGCGCCCGGCGCGCTCGCCGCCTCCGAGACCGAGGAGGCCGGCGCCGCGGGCGAGGACGGGGCGGACGGCGCCCGCGGCCATGGGCACCGCGGCCCCGGCTACGGCCCGCTCGTCCCCGACCCCGAGGGGCTGCTCGCCCTGCCCGCCGGGTTCTCGTACCGCGTGCTCACGTACAGCGGGCGCACCAAGCTGGAGAGCGGTGAGTTCACGCCGTCCCACCACGACGGCACGGCCGCCTTCCGCGGCCCGCGCGGCACCACCTACCTCGTCAACAACCACGAGCTCGGCGGCCCCCGTACCAAGTGGAAGCACCCCGTCCCGCTCGCCGAGGGGCTCGTCTACGACCCGGCGGCGGCCGGCGGCTGCACGGTCGTCGAGGTCCGGCGAGACGGCCGCGTGGCCGAGTGGGTGGGCATCGCGGGCACCGCCACGAACTGCGCGGGCGGCTCCACGCCCTGGGGCACCTGGCTGACCTGCGAGGAGACCGAGGACAAGGCCGGCCAGAACGGCATGACCAAGGACCACGGCTACGTCTTCGAGGTCGACCCGCAGGACGTGCGCGCCGGACGCCACCCCAAGCCGATCAAGGCCTTCGGCCGCTACGCCCACGAGGCCGTCGTCATCGACCCGAAGCGCGGCCACGCCTACCTCACCGAGGACGCCTCCGGTCCGAACGGCCTGTTCTACCGCTGGACGCCGCCGCACGGCTTCGAGCACGGCAGGGGCAGGCTGCGCGGCCTCGCCGACGACGCGGGTGTCCTGAAGGCACCCAAGTGCTACGACTCCGGCGGCCGTTTCGTCGACGACCTCTCGCGCGCCACGAGGACCGGCACGGTGTACGGCGTGGACTGGGTGGAGGTGCCGGACCGCGACGCGCGGACCGTGCCCGTGCGCGAGCAGTTCGACGACGGTGACGTCACGCGCGCCCGCAAGCTCGAAGGCATGTGGTGGGGCGACGGCGGTGTCTACATCGTCGCCTCCTTCGCCCGCGGCGAGAGCCCCGTCCAGCACGACGGACAGGTGTGGTTCTACCACCCCGGGCGCCGCACCCTCACCCTGAAGGTGCTGCTCGGCGTGAACCCCGACCCGGACGAGGACGGTGCCTTCGACGGCCCCGACAACATCACCGTCTCGCCGTACGGTGGCCTGGTCATCGCCGAGGACGGCGACGGCGTCCAGCACCTCTTCGGCGCGACGGAGCACGGGCGCACGTACCCGATCGCGCGCAACGAACTCAACGCGGGGACCGAGGACGACCCGTCGTACAGCGAGTTCACGGGCGTCACGTTCTCGCCCGACGGCAGGACGCTCTACGCCTGCATCCAGACCCCCGGCATCCTGCTGGCCATCACGGGTCCGTGGAAGCGGCAGCGGCGCTGAAGCGGCGGAAACCCGACGGTCCGACGCCGGTTGACCCTGCGTGACGCGGCGGTCGCGGCACGTCGACACCCTCGGTCGGAACGTCCACGCCGGTCCCCCTTTGGGGTGAAATTCGATACGGCTGGGCGTGGCGTTCCGGCTGCGGTTTGTGTGTCTGTTCCATACCGATGTGAGGGCGGTGTGAGGTCGCAGCATGGTGCGGCGGGTGTCCGTGGGCGCATACTGCGAACATGACGAGGCCCGCCGGCTCGCGCCGCCACCTGCCGAACAGTCCCTTCAACGTGCCCGCCCCGCCCGCCCCACCCGTAGAGCAGTTCGCCGTGGGAGACCGCGTCTCCCACGACCAGTACGGCCTCGGGAGGATCGTCGGTGTCGAGGGGGAGGAAGCGGTCGTCATCGACTTCGCAGGCCGCCAGGGACGGTTCCTGAGCCCCTATCCCAAGCTGGCCAAGCTCTGATCGGCCGACATCACTCCTGACACGCCGATAGGGGCGGCGGGCCGCGCATCGCGGCCCGCCGCCCCTTTCGCCCGCTCGCTCAGAGCGCCTGCGCCGCGGGCTTCACCATGCCGCGGACCGTGCGCGACTTCACGAACTGCCCCATCGCGGTCATCTCCCACTCGCCGCTGAACTGCTTGATCAGCTTCGCCATCATGACGCCGGTCTGCGCCTCGGCGTTGGTCAGGTCGAAGCGGACCAGCTCCTCGCCGGAGGCCGCGTCGATCAGGCGGCAGTACGCCTTGGCGACCTCGGTGAACTTCTGGCCCGAGAACGAGTTCACCGTGAAGACCAGGCCCGTGACGTCCTGCGGGAGACGGCCGAGGTCCACGACGATCACCTCGTCGTCACCGCCGCCCTCGCCCGTGAGGTTGTCGCCGGAGTGCTTGATCGCGCCGTTCACGATCGACAGCTTGCCGAAGTAGCAGCTGTCGACGTGGTTGCGCTGCGGGCCGTACGCGATGACGGAGGCGTCGAGGTCGATGTCCTTGCCGCGGAACGCGGGCTCCCAGCCCAGGCCCATCTTGACCTGCGAGAGCAGCGGCCTGCCGCCCTTGACCAGGGACACCGTCTGGTTCTTCTGGAGGCTGACCCGCCCCTTGTCGAGGTTGATCTTCCCGGCGCCCGGCGCGGGCGCGGCCGGCGCGGCGGCCGGCGGGGGCGGGGCCATCGGGGCCGCGGCGGGCGCCGGAGCGGGGGTGGGCGCCGGCGCGGCGGCGGGCGCGGGCTCCTCGACCGAGACGCCGAAGTCCGTCGCGATGCCCGCGAGGCCGTTGGAGTACCCCTGGCCGACGGCGCGGGCCTTCCACGCGCCGTTGCGGAGGTAGACCTCCACGATCACCAGGGCCGTCTCCGCGCCGAGCTGCGGCGGGGTGAACGTGGCGAGCACGGAGCCGTTGTCCGCGTCGCGGATGGTGGCGGTGGGCTCGATGCCCTGGAAGGTCTGGCCCGCCGCGTCCGGGCTCGCGGTCACGACGATCTTCTCGATGCCGGGCGGCACGGCCGCCGTGTCCACGGTGATCTTGTCGGGTGTGGAGCCGCCGCCCGACTGGTAGGTCACGCCGGGGCCCGAGGGCTGGTTGAAGAAGATGAAGTCGTCGTCGGAGCGCACCTTGCCGTCGGCGGTGAGCAGCAGGCCCGATACGTCGAGCCGCACCGGGGCGGCGACGTCCACCGCCACGCGGGCGGCGGTCAGAGGGATGTTCGAGCCGGGGGTCATAGCTGTCATGCCAGGGGTAACGAATGACCCCGCTTTACCGTTCCCTTACCCGCGCCGGGTTTTTCGGCACCGCCGGATTCCGCCCGTTCGGCGGCGCCGCGGGGGCTCAGCGGCGGTTGCGCGGGTGGTTCCGCGCGGTCCCTTCGTTGCCGCGCTTGTAGTCGCCCGTCCAGCGGGCCATCACGAGCTGCGGGTCCTCGCCCTCGACCTCGGCGAGGAACCGTTCGGCGCGGGCGCCGCGCAGCGTCCCCGCGGCGCGCTCGCCGTGGGTGATCGTGACGCTCCCGTCGGGGCGCAGGGCGTAGCTGAATCCATGGGGTCGCGGCATGGCCGGAAGCGTATGACCCGGCCATGCCGCGCCGGTACCGGTTTACGGCACGACGACGATCTTCCGCCCGACCCCGGAGGCGAACTGGTCCAGCGCCCGGGGGTAGTCGTCGAGCGGCACCCGGTCGCTGATGAACACCTCCGGGTCGAGGACGCCCGCCGCGAACAGCTCGGCCGCCCGCTCGTAGCTGTGCAGGACCGCCATCGACCCGGTGATGGTGATCTCCTGGTTGTAGATGCGGTACGGGTCGATCTCCACGCGCGTGGCGTAGTCCGCGACACCGAACTGGAGGAACGTGCCCGCCTTCGCGACCCGGCCCAGGCCGTCCTGGATGGCGGCCGCGTTGCCCGTCGCGTCGATCACCACGTCCCAGCCCTCGGGCCGGTCGAGCTCGTCGGCCCCGGCCGCCGACGCCGAGACGCCGAGCCGCCGCGCCGTCGCGAGGCGCTCGGGGTTGAGGTCGACCACGTCGACGCGGGCCGCGCCGGTCCGCTTGGCCAGTTCCAGCATCATCAGGCCCATCGTGCCCGAGCCGTAGATCAGCACGTGCGAGGCGAGCCGCGAGCGCAGCACGTCGTAGCCGCGCACCGCGCACGACAGCGGCTCGATGAGGGCGGCGTCCTGGGTGCGCACGTGGTCGGGCAGGCGCACGCAGTTGGCGGCGGGCGCCTTGGCGTACTGGGCGGCGCCGCCCGCCGTGGTGACCCCGATCGCGGCCCAGCGTTCGCACATGTTGCCGCGCCCCACGCGGCAGAAGCGGCACTCGTGGCAGTGCAGCGAGGGGTCCACCGCGACGCGGTCGCCGACGGCGAGCGCGCGCACCTCGCCGCCGAGGGCGACGACGGTGCCCGCGAACTCGTGGCCGGGCACCACGGGCAGGGTCGGGGCGAACTCGCCCTGGCGGATGTGCAGGTCGGTGCCGCAGAGGCCGCACGCGGCGACCTCCACGACGACCTCGCGGGGGCCGGGCGTCGGGTCGGGCACCTCGCCGACGACGACCTTGCCCACCGACTCGACGATCGCGGCCTTCATTTCACGGCTCCCAACGAAAGGCCCTGGACCAGCTTGTCCTGGGCGGCGAACCCCGCGGCGAGCACCGGCAGGGAGATGACGAGCGACGCGGCGCACACCTTCGCCAGGAACAGGCCCTGGCTGGTGATGAAGCCGGTGAGGAAGACGGGCGCGGTCTGGGCGACGACGCCCGTCAGCACCCGTGCGAACAGCAGTTCGTTCCAGCTGAAGATGAAGCAGATCAGTGAGGTCGCGGCGATGCCGGGCAGTGCGATGGGCGCCACCACGCGCGCGAGGATGGTGGGCAGCCGCGCCCCGTCGATCTGCGCGGCCTCGATGACGGCCTTCGGCACCTCGGCGAGGAAGGACTGCATCATCCACACCGCGATCGGCAGGTTCATCGAGGTGTAGAGGATGACGAGCAGCCAGATGTTGTCGAGGAGGGCGGTGTTCTTGGCGAACAGGTAGATCGGCAGGAGCCCCGCCACGACCGGCAGCATCTTGGTGGAGAGGAAGAAGAACAGGACGTCCGTCCACTTCTTCACGGGCCTGATCGACAGGGCGTACGCGGCGGGCAGGGCGAGCACGAGCACGAGCAGCGTCGAGGCGAGCGAGGCCACCGTGGAGTTGATGAGCGAGGGCCAGGGGCTCGCGCCGCCGCCCGACCCGAAGAATTCGCGGTAGCCGTCCAGGGTGAGCGAGGCGGCGAGCGAGGGCGGGTTGGTGGCGGCGTCCTCCTCCGAGTGGAAGGAGGTCAGCGCCATCCAGGCGATGGGCAGGAAGAACAGGATGCCGGCGAGCCAGGCGGCGAGGCCGACCAGGGACCCACGCGCGCGTGGACGGGTCTTCACGGCTTTCGCCGTGTCGGTGGATGCGGCCATCAGCGGGACGCCTCCTCACGGAACAGGGACGAGACGACCCGCAGGGCGAAGGTCGCGATGATCAGCGAGCCGATGACGACGAGCACACCGGCGGCGGAGGCCAGGCCGTTCTCGTGCGCCTGGTAGAAGCTCTGGTAGACGGTGTAGGGCAGATTGGCGGTGCCGAGACCGCCCGAGGTGATGGTGAAGACGGCGTCGAAGTTCTGCACGATGTAGATCGAGCCGAGGAGCGCGCCCAGTTCCAGGTAGCGGCGCAGGTGCGGCAGCGTCAGATGGCGGAAGACCTGCCAGTCGCCCGCGCCGTCCATGCGGGCCGCCTCGATCAGCTCGCTGTCACGGCTCTGCAGCCCGGCGAGGATGATCAGCATCATGAAGGGCGTCCACTGCCACACCAGGGAGGCCTCGATGGCGAGCAGCGGGGTGTCGGAGATCCAGTCGGGCTGTGCTGCCGAGTCCCCGCCCACCCAGTGCAGCAGGCCGTTGAAGAGGCCGTACTCGGGGTTGTAGAGCACGTGCTTCCACAGCAGCGCGGCGGCCACGGGCACCAGCAGGAACGGCGCGATGAGCAGCGTACGGACGAGCCCGCGCCCCGGGAAGCTCCGGTCCAGGAGCAGGGCGAGGCCGAGGCCGATGACCAGGCTCGCGAGGACGACGGACGCGGTGAGCAGGATCGTGGTCAGCACCGACTTGCGCAGGTCGGGGTCGGTGAGGACCTCGGTGTAGTTCTCGAACCCGGCGAAGCTGCGGGCGTCGGGGTAGAGGGCGTTCCAGTCGAAGAAGGAGATCACCAGGGTCGCCACGAAGGGCAGCTGGGTCACGGCGATCATGAAGATGAGGGCGGGGAGCAGGGGCGCCCTGGTGGCCCAGGCGCGCAGCCGGCCCGACGGGGGTGTCTTCGCGGCGGGCACGCGCGTGTGCCGCACGGTGGTGGTGCTCGCGGTGGCGGTCATCGTCCCTCGTACTCCTCGGAGATCTTCTCGGCGAGGTCCTGTGCCTTGTCCAGGGCCGAGGCGACGGACTGGCGTCCCGCGATGGCGGCGCTGATCTCCTGGGAGACCTTGGTGCCGAGGTCGGTGAACTCGGGGATGCCGACGAACTGGATGCCGGGCGCGGGCCGCGGCTGTACGCCGGGGTCACGGGGCCTCGCTCCCTCGATGGCGGCGCGGGTGACGTCCTGGAAGGCGGCGGCCTCCTTGCGGTAGGCGGGGTTGGCGTAGGTCGAGGCGCGCTTGCCCGCGGGGACGTTCGACCAGCCGATCTTCTCGCCGACGAGCCGCTCGTACTCCTTGCCCGAGGCCCAGGAGATGAACTCCCACGCCTTGTCGGGGTTGCGGGAGGCCTTCTGCATGCCCCAGGCCCAGGTGTAGAGCCAGCCGGAGTTCTCCGTCCTCGCCACCGGGGCGGAGACGTAGCCGATCTTGCCCTTGACCGGGGACTTGGCGGATTCGAGCGAGCCGGCGGCGGCCGTCGCGTCGTACCACATGGCGGTCTTGCCCTGGGTGAGGTTGTTCAGGCACTCGGCGTACCCGGACTGGGCGGCGCCGGACTCGCCGTGCTCGCGCACGAGGTCCACGTAGAACCGGGTCGCCTTCTCGAACTCGGGGGAGTCGAGGCGGGCGTTCCAGTCCTTGTCGAACCAGGTGCCGCCGAAGGTGTTCACGACGGTGGTCAGGGGCGCCATCACCTCGCCCCAGCCGGGCAGGCCGCGCAGGCAGATGCCCTTCATCCCCTTCTCCGCGCCGTCCACCTTCGCGGCGAGGCCGGCGACCTGCTGCCAGGTGGGGTGCTCCGGCATCGTCAGGCCGGCCTTCTCGAAGACGTCCTTGCGGTACATCAGGAAGGACGACTCGCCGTAGAAGGGCTGCCCGTAGAGCTTGCCGTCCTCTCCGGTGAGGGACTGGCGCATCGGCGGCAGGATGTCCTTCTCGTCGTACGCGGTGTCCTTGCGCGCGTAGGAACCGACCTCGTGGAGCCAGCCGTTCTTGGCGTAGATGGGTATCTCGTAGTTGCTGAGGGTGGCGATGTCGTACTGGCCCGCCTGGTTGGCGAAGTCCTGGCTGATCTTGTCGCGGACGTCGTTCTCGGGCAGGACGGTGAAGTTCACCTTGATGCCCGTCTCCTTCGTGAAGTGGGCGGCGGTGAGCTTGCGCAACTCCACCATCTGCGGGTTGTTCACCATCAGGACGTTGAGGGAGTCGCCTGAACCGGTCCCGCCGGCGCCGGCCCAGCAGCCGGTGAGCAGTGGGGCGAGCAGCGTCCCTGCGGCGGCAGCGGCGAGCGCGCGCGGCCTCCGTCGGCTCCGGGTTCGCATGAGTGCTCCTGGACGTAGAGGGGTCATATCGGGGTGATCGGGGCGCGTCGGGGCGTGCGGGGACCCGGGGCGGCCGTACGGGGTGGAGCGGGGGAGGGGGTGAGCGGCCGTCAGACGCGCAGGACCTGCGGTCCGAGGAGGGAGTAGCGGTGGGCTTCGGAGGCGGGCAGGCGGGTGCTGGTGACGATCGTCTCCAGTTCGCCGATGCCGGCGAACCGGCAGAAGCTCGTCGCCCCGAACTTGGTGTGCACGCCCGGGAAGACGGTGCGCCTGGACGCCCTCATGGCCTGCGCCTTCACCTCGCTCACGGCGGGGTCGGGCGTCGTCAGGCCGTGCTCGCGGGAGATGCCGTTGGCGCCGATGTAGGCCAGGTCGATGACGAAGCCGGCCAGCATGCGCGTCGTCCAGTGGTCGACGGTGGCGAGGGTGCCCGGCCTGACCCGGCCGCCGAGCAGCAGCACGGTGATGTTCTCGGCCTCGGCGAGGACGCCCGCCGTGGCCAGGGAGGCGGTGACCACGGTCAGCGGGCGCCCGCCCGCCACCTGGGGCAGGGCCTCGGCGATGAGCTGGGGGGTGAAGCCCTCGTCCACGAAGACGGTCTCGGCGTCCCCGAGCAGCTCGGCCGCGGCGGCGGCGATGCGCCGCTTCTCGGGGACGTGCATGGTCGTGCGGAAGGCGAGGGTGGTCTCGAACCCTGCGCTCTCCACGGGATAGGCGCCGCCGTGGGTGCGGCGGACCAGGCCGTGGTCCTCCAGGGCGCGCAGGTCGCGGCGGACGGTCTCCTTCGCGACGCCGAGCCGGGCGGCGAGTTCCGTCACGTCGACGGAACCGGAGGCCCGGGCCGCGTTGACGATCCGCCGCTGACGCTCCTCCGCGGTCATCGGCGCCACCTGCTTCCCCTGGGTCTCGCTCTGCCCGTTCGGGCCCTTGGGGAACGTTCTACCGTGCCCGCACGGACGAGTGAAGGTGCCATCCGGGCACGATGCTGCCCGTATGTGCCCGCATCACGCGGCGTTGGCCTGGGGTACGGGCGCCGTTCGTGCCCGCCTCGGGGGGCCGGGGTGCCCGGTTGCCGCCCGTACGGGCGCGGGCGTTCCCCGGCCGTCTCCGTGTCAGTACGGCCAGACCGGCGGGTTGGTGCAGAAGTGGCCGCCGAGATGGGCGTGATCGGGGTTGCCGGGGTCGAGTTCGCCCTGTTCGGCGACGAGCTTCTCCGCGTACCGCTCGGAGTCGTCCCGGGGTTCGTAGCCGAGCGCGCGGGCGGAGGAGAGGTCCCACCACAGGCGGGTGTTGGCGGAGGAGCCGTAGACGACGGTGTGTCCGACGTCCTCGGCGGTGAGGGCCGCGTGGAAGAGGCGCGCGCCGTCGTCCGGGCTCATCCAGACCGACAGCATCCGCACGCTCGTCGGCTCGGGGAAGCAGGAGCCGATGCGGACCGAGACCGTCTCGATGCCGTGCTTGTCCCAGTAGAGCTGGGCGAGGTCCTCGCCGAAGGACTTGGAGAGGCCGTAGAAGGTGTCCGGGCGGCGCGGGGTGCCGAGCGGGATGAGCGGGTCGTCCCCCCGGGGGCGCGGCGTGAAGCCCACGGCGTGGTTGGAGGAGGCGAAGACGATGCGCCGCACGCCCTCTTCGCGGGCCGCCTCGTAGAGGTTGTACGTCCCCTCGATGTTCGCCCGGAGGATCTTGTCGAAGGTGGACTCCAGGGAGATGCCCGCGAAGTGGAGGACCGCGTCGACGCCGCGCACGGCCTCGCGCAGCGCGTCCCGGTCGGCCAGGTCGGCGGTGATCGCGTCGGGCTCGCCCTCGATGCCGCGCACGTCGAGCAGGCGCAGGTCGTGGCCGTGGGCCGGCAGCAGCCCGCGCATCAGGGTGCCGAGGCCCCCGGCGGCGCCGGTCAGCAGGACGGTGCGGGAAGCGGGCATGCGGGGTCTCCTCGTACGGCCGTGCGCGGGCGGCGGGGGCGGGGGCGTGGCTCCGGGGCGTACTCGTCCGCGCACCGATTCGTGCGCATCCACGTACAGAATTCACAACCGTGGACAGCCATGAACACGCTAGGGATCTGGCCGCAGCCGCGTCAAGTGTCGCGCGCACACCGGAAATCCGCGCCCGTGCGCGCGGGAGATCCGCTTGACCAGGGACGAGAGGGCGCCTTAGCGTGGTCGCGTTCAGAGATATGGACATCAATCAGAAACGTGCACGCTTAGGGAGAGCCCGTGACGCCAGCCCCTCTCGCTTCCCGCCTCCGCGTTCCCAGTGGGCCGTTGTTCTTCCCGGTCACCGCCTACGGACCCGACGGCGCCATCGACCTGGAGACCTTCCGCGCCCACGTCCGCGCGGGCGTCGACGCGGGCGCGGCGGCCGTCTTCGCCTGCTGCGGCACGGGCGAGTTCCACGCCCTGACCCCCGAGGAGTTCCGCGACTGCGTCGCCGCCGCCGTCGAGGAGACGGCGGGCCGCGTGCCGGTCGTCGCGGGCGCCGGGTACGGCACCGCCCTCGCCGTGCGGTTCGCGCGCCTGGCCGAGGAGGCGGGCGCCGACGGGCTGCTCGCCATGCCGCCCTACCTCGTGGTCGCCGGACAGGAGGGGCTGGTCCGGCACTACACCCAACTGGCCGCGGCCACCTCGCTCGACGTCATCGTCTACCAGCGCGACAACGCCGTCCTCACCCCGGAGACGGTCGTCGCGCTCGCCCGCGCCGAGGGCGTCATCGGCTTCAAGGACGGCCTCGGCGACATGGACCTGATGCAGCGCACGGTCAGCGCCGTCCGCAGCGAGGCGCCGGGCGACTTCCTGTACTTCAACGGCCTGCCGACCGCCGAACTGACCGCCCTCGCCTACCGTGGCATCGGCGTCAGTCTCTACTCGTCGGCCGTGTTCTGCTTCGCCCCCGACATCGCCCTCGCCTTCCACCGGGCGCTGGGCGCCGGCACCGCGGCGGGCGACGCCACCGTCAACCGCCTCGTCGACGGCTTTTACCGGCCCTTCGTCGACCTGCGGTCCCTCGGCCGCGGCTACGCCGTCTCCCTCGTCAAGGCGGGCGTGCGGCTCAGCGGCCTCGACGTCGGCGGCGTGCGCCCGCCGCTGGACGAACCCGCCGCCGAACACGTCAAGCGCCTCGCCGAACTCGTCGAGCACGGCCGGGCGCTGCTCGCCCGGCTGCCGGGCCAGGACGCCGGGGAGACGCGGCGGGGTGACGCGTGAAGGCCGCCGCGTTCCTCTACCCCTGGGACGTCGTCGGCGACCCCGACGCCCCCGGCCGCCTCACCGGCCTCGGCATCCGGCAGGTCACCCTCGCCGCCGCCTACCACTCCACCCGCGCCCTGACCCCGCGCCACCCCCGCCACCGCGTCGTCACGGCCGCGCACGCCGCCGTGCTGTACCCGCCGGGCGAGCGGTGGCGGGGGCGCGCCCCGCGGCCGTACGCGGCCGGGGAGTGGGCGCCCGGCGACGCCTACGGACAGGCCGCCGAGGCCCTGGCCGCCGCCGGAATCGACGTGCACAGCTGGGTGGTCCTCGCCCACAGCTCCCGCCTCGGCGACGACCACCCGGACACCTCCGTCGTCAACGCCTACGGCGACCGCTACCCCTGGGCGCCCTGCATCGCGCAGGAGGCCACGCGCGCCTACCTCGTCGACCTCGCCGCCGAGGCCGCCGTACGCCCCGGCGCACGCGGCACCGAGCTGGAGTCGTGCGGCTGGTACGGCCTCGCGCATCCGCACGCCCACGACAAGACCGCGGGCGTCGGACTCGGCGAGGCGGGCCAGTACCTGATGTCCCTGTGCTTCTGCGGCTCCTGCCGCGCGGGGTACGGGGGAGCCGGCCTCGATCCGGACGCCCTGGCGGCGGCCGTGCGGGACGCCATGGAGCCCGTCTGGCGGGGCGGCGGCGAGGACCCGGGCTGGGCCGGGGTCGAGAAGCTCCTCGGCGCGGACCGGGCGGCGGCCACGCGCGCGTGGCGCGACGGGGCGGCCCGCACGCTCCAGGAGGCGGCGGTCGACGCGGTCCGCGCGGCGGCCCCGCCGGACTTCCAGGTCCTGCTGCACGCCGACCCCGTCCCGTACCACTGCGGGGCGAACGCGGGCGTCGACCCGGAGCACATCCTCGGGGTGGCGGACGGCGTGGTCGTGCCCTGCGGGGGCGGACCGGAGCTGCTCACGCCCTTCAGGGGCCACGGCGGGGGCGTGCTCGCCGCCAACTTCCCCGTCGTCGCCGGCATGGGAGGCAGCCCCGCCCGCCTCGCCGACGACGCGGCGCGGGCGGCCGGGCACGGAGCCACCGAACTCCGCCTCTACCACGCGGGACTGGCCTCGGACGGCGACCTGGCGCTGGTCGCGAAGGCCCTGTCGCGCCTGGAGTGATCGCGGATACGATCCGCGCACCACGACCGTCGCTCCAGTACGACCAGGGGACAAGGGAGACAAGGTGCGCAACAAGGGGATATCCGCGCTGGCCTGCGCCGGACTGATGGCGGGCGCCGCCGTGCTCGGCGGCGTGTCGCCCGCCACCGCGCACGCCACGACGGCGGCGCGGGCGGCGGACACGGGGGCCGGTACGGCGAAGGACACGACGGCCGACATCAGGGCCAGACTCGAAAAGCTGCCCGGCATGAAGGTCGTCTCCGTCGCGGAACGGGAGGGCCACCCCCTCTACTCGCTGACGTACCGGCAGCCCGTCGACCACCGCAGGCCCCACGGCGCCACCTTCACCCAGCGCGCCACCCTCTGGCACAAGTCCACGGCCAGGCCGACCGTCCTCTACACCGGCGGCTACACCCTCGCCGGCGGCACCGCCTCCCTGACCAGACTGATCGACGCCAACCAGGTCAGCGTCGAGCACCGCTACTTCGCCGAGTCCCGGCCCCAGGGCGCCGCGGGCGACGACTGGTCCAAGATGACCGTCCAGCAGGAGGCCGCCGACGAGCACCGCCTGACCCGGGCCCTGCGCACCATCGAGAAGGGCAAGTGGCTGGGCACCGGCACGAGCAAGGGCGGCATGACGGCCACCTACCACGAGCGCTTCCACCCCGGCGACCTCGACGCGGTCGTGGCCTTCGTCGCGCCCAACGACGCGGACAACCGCGACGACAGCGGCTACGAGCGCTTCTTCAGGACGGTCGGCACCCAGGAGTGCCGGGACGCCCTGAACGCCGTGCAGCGCGAGATGCTCGTACGCCGCGACACCCTCCTCCCCAGGTTCGAGAGGGAGGCGAAGGCCGAGGGCAGCACCTTCGACCAGACCCTCGGCACCACCGGCCGCGCCTACGAGTTCGCGGTGCTCGACCAGGTGTGGAACTTCTGGCAGAGCGGCACCGCCGCCGACTGCCCGACCGTGCCGGACGCCGGGAAGGCCACCGACGACGAGCTGTACGACTGGTCGAAGAAGCACGGCTTCAGCGTCTACCGCGACCAGGAGCTGGGCACCAACGGCTCCGGACCGTACTACCGCCAGGCCGCGACCCAGCTCGGCTGGGCCGACCTGCGGTTCAGCCACCTCAAGGACGTCCGCCGCCACCCGGACGTCTACCAGCCCAACTCGGTGCTGCCCGAGGCCATGCGCGGCACGTACGACAACAGGACCATGGCCGACGTGGACCGGTGGGTGAAGAAGCACGGCCGGCGCATGATGTTCGTCTACGGACAGAACGACCCCTGGAGCGCCGAGCGCTTCACCCCCAGCCGCCACGACTCCCACCTCTACGAGGTGCCGGGCGCCAACCACGGGGCGTCCATCGCCAAGCTGCCCGAGCCGCAGCAGTCGCGGGCCATCGCGACGATCAAGCGGTGGGCCGGCGTGGAGTAGCGCCCGGGGCCGGGCGCAGCAGGGGCGCGGCGATCAGCAGCCGCGCCCCCGCGAGCAGCGGAAGGAGCACGCGGAGGTCCACGCTCTCCACCAGCGCCGCCCCCGCCGCGATGCCGAGCGCGGTCGGCGCGAACATCAGCGTGCCCGCGGTCGCCGCCGCCCGGCCGACGAGCGCGTCAGGGGTCTCGCGCTGCACGGCCGTGAGCCCCGCGATCAGCACGCAGGGCAGCCCGACGCCGTTCGCGAGACTGCCCGCGAGGACCGCCGCGTCGCTCGGCAGCGCGCTGAACACCAGACCCGCGCCGGTCAGCGCGATGCCCCCGGCGGAGAACCGCCGCCCGCCGAGGCGCCGCAGCAGGGCACCCGACGCCACGCCCACCGCGACGGACCCCGCGCCCTGCACGACGTACAGGACGCCCGTGTACGCGGGCGCGTGGTGGAGCCCTTCCACGATCGTGTGGACGGCGGCGCCGCTCACCCCCGACGTCAGCATGGTCAGGCCGCCCGCCAAGACGAGGGGCCGCAGCCGCGCGTTCCCCCACAGGTACCGCGCCCCCTCGGCGGTCCTCGCCCGGACCGACGTGCGCCGGGGGGCCGGCGCGGGCTCGCGGACCCGCAGCAGCGCGTACATCCCCGCGGCGAGCGCGAACGCCGCGGCGTCGAGGAGCGCCACCCCGGCCCCGCCGTACGCGGCGAAGAGGCCCGCGCCCGCGAGGGGCGCCACCAGCTTCATGCCCTCGTTGGCCGCCATCCGCAGGCCGTTGAAGTCGCCGAGCAGCTCCTTGCCGACGGCCGCCGGGGCGAGGGCCGCCTCCGCCGCGTCAGTGACGACGCCGCACGCCCCGTGGACGAGGAGCACCGCGAAGAGTATCCACAGCCGTCCCGCGCCGTCGACGGCGAACAGGGCCGGGAGCAGCGCGGCGAGCGCGAGGCAGACGGTCACGAGCAGCGGCCTGCGGCGCGTGCGGTCGGCGAGCGTGCCGAGCAGCGGGCCGAGGAGGGTGGGCGTCCAGAGGGCGAGTTGGCAGAGCGCGGCCAGGCCGTCGGAGCCGGTCAGCTCCTTGACCCAGATGCCGGAGACCAGCCCGAGCGCGGTGCTCCCGAAGCCGGAGACCAGCACCGCGCCCAGGTAGAGCCCCGCGTTGCGGTCCCGCAGGACACGCCCGATCGTCGTCGATGCCATGCCTGGTGATGGTGGTTCTAAGGAACCGGCGGCGGGATCGGGCGGATTCCCTAGGGGCCGGCGATGAGTTGCCGGCCCGGGGCGGGTCTACCGGGGAGACGTACCGAGTCCGCCGCCTCAGAAGGCGCGCGGCACGTGACATGTGGACCCTGGAGGCACCATGACCGACGACACCTTCGACCTCGGCCCGCAGGCCCGGCTCGTGGCGCGCGTGGCCGAACGCGTCGGCGACGACCGGCTCGCGGCGCCCACGCCGTGCCCCGAATTCGCCGTACGCAACCTGCTCGGGCACCTGATCGGCCTCTCCCGCGCCTTCGAGCTGGCCGCGCGGAAGGACTTCCGGCCCGTCCTCGACCGGGACCCCGGCAGCGTCGTGCCCGACATCGGCCCCGGCTGGCGCGGCGAGCTGCCGGAGGCCCTGGACGCCCTCGTCGAGGCGTGGCGCGACCCGGCGGCCCGGCAGGGCATGACGCGCGCGGGCGGCGTCGACCTGCCGGGCGAGGTCGCGGGCCTCGTCGTCCTCGACGAACTGGTCGTGCACGGCTGGGACCTGGCGCGCGCCACCGGCCAGGAGTACGCGCCCGACGAGGCGAGCCTGGAGGGCGCGCGGGCGCTCCTCACCCCCGCCGACGGCGACGAAGCGGAGGGCGGCCTCTTCGGGCCACCGGTACCGGTACCGCGGGACGCGCCCCTGCTCGACCAGGTGATCGGGCTGAGCGGCCGCGACCCGCGGTGGACGGCGGGCGGCTGAGGGCGGCGGCCCGCCGGACGCGAGGGGCGTACCGGAGACGGCGGGCCCGGCGGTCGTAGGGGCGCGTGCAGGAGACGTCCCGGTGACGCGCCGGGCGGTACGGCGTGCCACCGGGATGTGTCCGCGTCCCGCCCGGTCCTGGGGCGTGTTGCGAAAGTCCCGTCTGTCCGGCGGCGTCTGGCACGCACACTCGCGGCGTTGTCGGGATCACCCCGATACCACCAGTACCGGGGCGACCCTCCGTCGTGCGATCGCACGCACCGGGCGCCGCCGGACCCGCCCTCCGGGCGGACGACGCCACTTTCGCAACACGCCCTAGGACTCCAGGGCGGCCCGCATCATCGCCTTGGCGATCGGGGCGGCCAGGCCGTTGCCGCTCACCTCGTCGCGGGCCGCGTTCGACGATTCGATCATCACGGCTACCGCGACCTCCTTGCCTTCGCCACCGCCGTCACCGCTCTTCGCGTACGACGTGAACCAGGCGTACGGCGTCTTGCTGTTCCGCTCGCCGTGCTGGGCCGTGCCCGTCTTGCCGCCGACCTTCGCGCCCGCGATCTGCGCGTTCGATCCGGTGCCCTCCTCGACGACCGTCTCCATCGCCGATTCCAGGCCCTCCGCCGTGCCCTCGCTCATCACCCGCCGACCGTCGCCGTCGTCGTACGTCTCCAGGACGTCGCCGCCCGAGTCGGTGATCCGCGAAACCATGTGCGGAGCGGCCAGTTCGCCGCCGTTGGCGATGGCCGCCGAGACCATCGCCATCTGGAGCGGCGTCGCCGTGACGTCGAACTGGCCGATGCCGGACAGGCCCGTCTGGGCCTTGTCCATGTCCGAGGGGTACACGCTCTTGCCCGCGCGCACCGGGACGTCCAGCTTCTCCGCGTTGAAGCCCAGCTTCTCCGCCATCGCCTTCACCTTGTCCTGGCCGAGGTCGACGGCCATCTTCGCGAAGACGTTGTTGCAGGAGTACCGCAGGGCCGTGCGGATGTCCGCGTCCTCGCAGGGCGCCGCCTGGTTCTCGTTGCGCAGGACCGTCGCCGTGCCCGGCAGCGTGTACGGGTTCGGGCTCTCCGTCGCCGCGTCGACCGAGGAGTACAGGCCGTCCTCCAGGGCCGCCGCCGCGACGACCAGCTTGAACGTCGAACCGGGCGGCAGCGGCTGGCGCAGCGCGCGGTTCACCATCGGCTTCTCCTCGTCCGCCGTCAGCTCACGCCACGCCGCGGAGTCCGTGGAGCCGCTGATCCGCGACGGGTCGTACGACGGCGTGGAGACCATGCCGAGGATGCGGCCGGTCTCCGGGTCGATGGCGACCGCCGCGCCCTTCTTGTCGCCCAGCGCCTCGTACCCCGCCTTCTGCACCGCGGGGTCGATGGTCGTCACCACGTCGCCGGGGTCGGCGCGCTTGTTCGTGACCGTGTCGAGCGGGTTCTTCAGGCGGTTGTCGGTGCCGTCGAGGAGGTCCTTGTAGATGCCCTCCAGTTGTGTGGCGCCGTACACCTGCGAGCTGTAGCCCGTGACGGGGGAGTAGAGCTCGCCGTCCTTGTACGTGCGCTTGTAGGCGAGGTCGCCTCCCTTGGTCCGCGCGGAGCCGGTGACGGCCTCACCGCCCACGATGATGTCGCCCAGCGGGTTCGCGTACTGCTCGATCACGTTCCGCCGGTTGTGCTTGTCGTCCGCCAGCGCCTTCGCGTCGTGGAACTGCACCCATGTCGCCCGTAGGAGCAGGGCGAGCACGAGCAGCAGTGCGAAGACCGAGGCGTGCCTGATCGTCTTGTTCATCTCACGGGATGACGAACGAGCGGGGCCCGTTCGTTCCCTTCTGATGGGCTTACGACCGTTTTCTCAGACAGTTCTCAGACGGTTCTCAGATGGCTCTCCGGGGGCGGTCCGGGGCGGTCCGCGGTCATGAAGCCCGACTCGTACGCCGCTATCACCGCCTGCGTACGGTCCCGCGCGCCCGTCTTGGCGAGCACCGAGGCCACGTGGGTCTTCACCGTGGACGCGCCCACGCCCATCCGCCCGGCGATCTCCGCGTTGGTCAGGCCCGTCGCCATCCACCGCAGCACCTCGCTCTCCCGTGCGGTGAGCCGCGCCACCCAGGCGGGCGGCTCGGGGGCGGCGCGGCCGTGCTCGGCGGCCAGGGCGCGCACGGCCGCGGGGAAGAGCAGGGAGTCGCTGTGCGCGACGATGCGCACCGCCTGGACCAGGGAGTCCGCGTCCGCCCGCTTGAGGAGGAAGCCGGCGGCTCCCGCGCGCAGCGCCTCGTAGACGTAGGAGTCGTTCTCGAACGTCGTCACGACGACGACGCGCGGCGGCTCCGGCATCGTGCGCAGGATCTGCTCCGTGGCGCGGATGCCGTCGACCTCCGGCATGCGGACGTCCATCAGGACCACGTCGGGCCGCAGCTCCCTGACCGCGGACACCGCCTCCGCGCCGGTCGCCGCCTCGCCGACGACCTCGATGCCGGGCTCGGCGGAGAGGATCGCGCGCAGCGCGGTGCGCACCATGCGCTCGTCGTCGGCGAGGACGACGCGGATGGCCGCGCGGCCGGGGCCCGCGCCTTCGGGCGTGGTCGTCATGCGTGTCCCTTCGGGGGGAGGAGCGGGAGTCGTACGGTCAGCCGCCACATCCCGGCCGCGGGGCCCGCGGACGCGGTGCCGCCGAGCAGGCGTGCCCGGTCGGCGATGCCGCGCAGGCCGTGGCCGCCGCCGGGGCGGGCGTCCGGGGAGTGGGCGTCCGGGGAGCCGGCGTCCGGGGAGTGGGCGGGCAGGGAGTTCTCGGCCGTGACGGTGAGGTCGGGGCCCGCCGTGGCGATGCGCAGGGCGACGGAGGTCGCCTCGCCGCCGTGGCGCAGGGCGTTGCTCAACGCCTCCTGCACGATGCGGTAGGCCTCGCGGGAGACCAGCGGGGGCAGGGACGCGGGGTCCACGTCGACGGTGGCGCTCACGCGCAGGCCGCCCGCCCCGGTGCGGCGCAGCAGGCCGTCCAGATCGGCGGCGAGGGTGGGCGCGGGGGCCATGGGGCGGGCGCCGTCGGCCTCCCGCAGCACCCCGAGGACGGCGTCCAGTTCGCCGACCGTGCGCCGCGTGGTGTCCTCGATGGCGGCCAGCGCCTCCCGTACGAACTCCGGGTCGTGGTCGAGGACGCGGCGGGCCGCGGACGCCTGGAGCGTGACGGCGCTCAGGGCGTGGCCCACCGAGTCGTGCAGCTCGCGCGCCAGGCGGTTGCGCACCGCCAGGTCGGCGGCGCGCCGCTCCGCCTCGGCGAGCCGGTCGGCGGGCGTCGGGCCGAGCAGCCGGGGCGCCCAGTGCGCGAGGAGACCGCCGGCCGCCGCCACGCACGCCGCGAGCGCCACCAGTGACGCGGCGCCGATGAGCGGGCAGAGCGCGAGCACCCAGGGCTCGTCGAAGCCCGCGGGCATGCCGAGGCGGCTGTCCCGCAGGACGGCGAAGAACGGCAGCGCGATCAGCACGGCCGCGAACGGCGGCAGCGCGAGCGACATGCCGCTGATGACCCCGCCGACGCCCAGGTGCAGCGTGAACCACGCGGCGGTGCGGCCCCGCGCCGGGCGGGAGCGCGCGGGACCCTCGGCGAGGGCGTCGTCCGGCACCCCGCACAGCGCCCGCACGGCGGCCACCGACATGGGCCGGGTCAGCGGGAACAGCGCGGTGACCGCGGCGAGCGGCAGCCCGACCGCGAACGAGCTGAGCTGGGCGGTGAGCGACCCGAAGACGTGGTCGTCGCCGATGAGCGGCCCGATGACCACGGAGCCCACGAAGACGTACGGCATGGCGAGCGCGCCGCCCAGGATCAGATGGACCCACCGGCGGCGCGCACGGCGCCCGAAGAGGGCGGTGCGGACGGCTCTCACACCCCGCCCCCCGAGCCGTCGGCCGACGCGCGTGCCCGCTCGGTGAGGAACCGCGCCCCGACGGCGGCCACCAGTGTCCCGACGATCACGTGGACAGCGTAGGTCAGGACCATCGTGCCGGTGGGCCGTCCGCCGGCATCGTCCAGCGTCATCAGCGAGCCGAACAGCAGCCAGCCGCCCCAGCAGGCCACCGCGCCCGAACCCAGCCAGGTCAGCGCGAGCGGCACCTTCACCGGGAGCGCGGGCCGCCACCGGAAGGCGAGGATGAGGCCGCCCGCCGCGGCCGCGGCGAGGTAGAGGGCGTTCAGGGCCTCAAGGACGGCGAAGTCCGAGCCGCGCTCCTCGATCCGTGCCGCGCTCAGGCCGGTGGTGGCGCCGGTGGCCCACAGCAGGTGCAGGGCGGTGGGGCAGAGCGCGAGCAGGGCGGCGGCGAGGGCGGCGGCGCGGCGGGCCCGGCCGCCGCCGCGCGGCAGGTCCCCCGGGCGGCCACGCCACAGGTGGCCCCAGCGGTCCCCGGCGTGGAGGACGAAGAGGGCGCCGAGGGCGACGCCCTGCACGATGAAGCCGGTGTAGACGACGCCGAAGACCCACGCGTCGAGGAAGGGCTCGGCGGTCCCGCCGCCCCCGTCCCCGCCGCCGCTGCCGCCGAAGGCCCTGGCCAGTCGGGTCAGCGGGACCCCCGCCACGATCGGCACGAGCAGGCCGGTCGCCGCCCACATCGGCGGTACGAGGAACCGGGCGGGTGTCCGCGTCCCCCGCGGCCCGGTGAGCAGCAGCACGAGGACGACGACGGCGCCGTCCATCAGGACGGTCAGGCCGTTGGCGAAGACCATCAGGGCCCGGTGGTCGAGCAGCGTGCTGCCCTCGGGGATGCCGATCCGGCTCCCGGCGATCCAGGCCACCTTGAGGGAGAGGTACGGGACACAGGCGGCCAGGGCGGCGAACCGCAGGGCGCGGCGGAAACGGGTACGGGGGGACGGGGCCGCGGCGCCCCGCGGGGCGGCGGGCAGTGTCTGCGTCATGGCTCAACGCTCCCGCCCGCGGCCGGGCCCCCGCCTCCTGCGCCCTGATGATCCGCATCGGCCGCGCGGCGGAGGGTCAGCCGCCGTCGAGGACGAGCACCACCTCGTCGATCTCCGCCCCGCGGGCCGCGGCGAACCCCCGCTCGCGTGTGCTCTCCCGGAAGCCGCACTTCTCCAGGACGCGCCGCGAGCCCGCGTTGTCCGCCGCCGCGCGGGCGTACAGCGGGCGCTCCGGGACCAGCGCGAGCAGCCCGTGCAGCGCGGCCGTGGCCAGACCACGGCCCCAGTGGGCGCGGTCGATCCAGTACGTGACCTCGCGCTCGCCCGGCGCGCCGTAGACCGCGGCACTGCCCACCACGTCGCCGTCCGCGAGGACCGTGCGCACGTCGACGTCGGCGGAGCCCAGCATCCGCTTCCAGTGGGCGTCGAAGCGGTTCTTGTCCAGGGGGCCCTCGGGCGTGAACGCCGCCATGTGACGGGACTCGGGATCGCTCATCTGCCGGAAGAAGACGGGCAGATCGCTGTCGTGGACCTCGCGCAGACACACATCCATGCGTCAGAGCCTACGAGTTGCCAGGGTCAGCCGGTCGCGCGCGTCGAACAGGGCGTCCTTGACCATCTGTTCGTGGGCCGGGGTGAGCCGCGCCACCGGTACCGAGCAGCTGATGGCGTCGCGCGCGGGCGTGCGGTACGGAATGGCGACGCCGAAGCAGCGCAGCCCCAGGGTGTTCTCCTCGCGGTCCACCGCGAAGCCCTGCTCGCGCACCGCGCGCAGCTCCTCGATGAGCTTCTCGCGGTCGGTGATGGTGTGCTCGGTGAGCGCGGGCAGCGTCTCCGGGAGCATCTTGCGGACCTGCTCGTCGGTGTGGGTGGCGAGCAGCGCCTTGCCGAGCGAGGTGGAGTGCGCGGGCAGTCTGCGGCCCACGCGCGTGAACGGCCGCAGATAGTGCTGGGACTGGCGGGTGGCGAGGTAGACGACGTTGGTGCCGTCGAGCCGCGCCAGGTGGATGGTCTCCGTGGTGTCGTCGGAGAGCCGGTCGAGGGTCGGCCGTGCCGCGGCCACCACCTCGTCGCCGTCGATGTAGGACGTGCCGACGAGCAGCGCGCGCACGCCGATGCCGTACCGCGTGCCGGTGGCGTCGGTCTCCACCCAGCCCAGCTCGACCAGGGTGCGCAGCAGCATGTACAGGCTCGACTTCGGATAGCCCACGGCCTCCTGGACGGCCGCGAGCGAGTGCATGCCGGGGCGGCCCGCGAAGTACTCCAGCAATTCCACCGTCCGTACGGCGGACTTGACCTGCGCGCCGCCTCCGGTCTCGCCAGCCGACATCGCCCTTGACCCCTTAGTTCGCCGAGAAATAGTCTCCGAAGCCCCCGCTCATTCATCAGCAGAGACAGTGTTCAGCATATCGAACAGCCCGGGTGAGCGGCACCTCTTGCATCACCTCTGGAAAGGGAATCCACGGTGGCAGCAGCACCAGTCTGGAGTGTCGACCCCCGAACCGGGAAGCAGCGCGAGCAGGTCGCGGCGGAAGCCACGGCCGAGGAGGTCGGCCTGGCGGTCACCGCCGCCCGCGACGCCGCCCCCGCGCTGGCCGACCGCGCGGTGCGCGCCGCCTTCCTGCGCACCGCGGCCGACCTCCTCCAGGAGGCCGGGGACCGGCTCGTGGAGACGGCGGACGCCGAGACCGCGCTCGGCCCCGTCCGGCTCACCGGGGAACTCGCCCGCACCTGCTTCCAGTTGCGCGCCTTCGCGGACATCGTCGACGAGGGCGCCTTCCTCGGCGTCGTCATCGACCACCCCGACGACTCGGCGACCCCGCCCATCCCCGACCTGCGCCGCTACAAGATCCCGCTCGGCGTCGTCGCCGTCTACTCCGCGTCCAACTTCCCCTTCGCCTTCTCCGTGCCCGGCGGCGACACCGCGAGCGCGCTGGCCGCGGGCTGCCCGGTCGTCGTCAAGGCCCACCCCGACCACCCCGGCACCTCCGAGCGCGTCGCCTCCGTACTGCGCGAGGCCGCCGCCCGGCACGGCATCCCCGAGGGCGTCGTCGGCCTGGTGCACGGCTTCGACGCGGGCGTCGAGCTGGTCAAGCACCCGCTGGTGGCGGGGGCCGGGTTCACCGGCTCCATCCGCGGCGGACGCGCCCTCTTCGACGCGGCGGCGGCCAGGCCCGTGCCGATCCCCTTCCACGGCGAACTGGGCTCCCTCAACCCCGTCGTCGTCACCGAGGCCGCCGCCGCCGAGCGCGGCGAGGAGATCGGCAGCGGTCTCGCGGGTTCGATGACGCTCGGCGTCGGCCAGTTCTGCGTCAAGCCCGGCCTCGTCCTCGCCCCCGAGGGAGCGGGCGGCGACCGGCTCGTGAAGTCCCTGACGGAGACGGTCGGCGACACCGACGCGGGGGTGCTCCTCGACCACCGGATGCGGGACAACTTCGTCGCCGGGGTCCGCGAGCGCGCGGCCCTCGCGGACGTCGACGCCCCCGTCACGCCCGGCGCGGGCGGCGAGCACACCGTGAGCGCGGGCTTCTTCACCGTCCCCGCGGCACGGCTCGCCACCGGGGGCGAGCACGACCTGCTCATCGAGGAGTGCTTCGGCCCCGTCACCGTCGTCGCCCGCTACAAGGACGCCGCGGAGATCACCGCCGTCCTCTCCCGCCTGCCCGGCAACCTCACCGCCACCGTGCAGCTCTCCTCCGACGAGGCGGCGGGCGTGAGCCCCCGCGGCACCGAACTCCTCGCCGAGGTCACGCCGCTCGCGGGCCGCGTCCTCGTCGACGGCTGGCCCACCGGCGTCGCCGTCGCCCCCGCCCAGCACCACGGCGGCCCCTACCCGGCCACCACGTCCACGTCGACCTCCGTGGGCGGCACCGCCATCGAGCGCTGGCTGCGCCCCGTCGCCTACCAGAACACCCCGGAGCCCCTGCTCCCGCCCGAGCTGCGCGACGACAATCCGCTGGGGCTGCCGCGGCGGGTCGACGGGACCCTGGAACACTGACGCCATGGACCTCGACCTCCCCCAGCTCCCCTTCCCCCTGCGCGGCTACGGCCCCGACGGACACTGGTCCTACGAGGACGGGGTGCTCACCGGCTGGGCGGGCGCACGGCAGGACCGCTTCGTGCCGCCGACCGGCGAGGCGCTCGACCCCGCCGCCGACGCGCCGCGCCTGCTCGGCGCCCCGGAGGGAGACTTCCAGCTGATCGCCCGCGTCACGGTCGGCTTCGCCGCGCCCTTCGACGCGGGCGTGCTCTACCTCCACGTGGGCGAGCGGGAGTGGGCCAAGCTCTGCCTGGAGCGCTCCCCGGACGAGCCGACGGTCTGCACCGTCGTGACGCGCGGCCGCTCCGACGACGCCAACGCCTTCGTCGTGGACGGCACGAGCGCCTGGCTGCGCGTCAGCCGCACGGGCTCGGCGTTCGCCTTCCACGCGTCGCGGGACGGCGAGCGGTGGACGTTCGTGCGGATCTTCTCGCTCGGCGACGAGGAGTCGGCGGGCGCCGCCCTCGTCGGCTTCATGGCGCAGTCGCCGGTGGGGGAGGGGTGCGTGGTGACGTACGACCACATCGAGTTCCGCCCCGACTGGCCGAAGGGCCTGCGCGACGGCTCGTAGGGAACGCATGGACGGCTCGTAGGGGAATGCGACGGTTCGCCCGTGTGTTGACGCCGGTGGCGGAGGGACCCTCCGGGTTCCTCCGCGCCGACCGTCACGCACCCGCGTACCGCACGACCTGGAGAAGAGCCACACATGCGCGTCGAGATCTGGAGCGACATCGCCTGGCCGTGGACCAACAGAGCCATAGGTTAGCGCACCGGGTCTGACCTGCACAGACGCACGAAGGGCCCACCCATGCGCCACGGGGGGAGCGTCACAAGCGGGGCCCTACACCCTGAGACCGAGGGTGCAGCCCGGTCCCAGGGGGTCTATGCGGCTGCGCCTCGGGCCACGAGAAACGCCACTGTGGCGACCCGTGCCAGCGCGGCCAGACAGCGCGTCACTGCCACGCCCCCGGCTCGAACCGATAAGAGCGCGTGATGTGCTCTCGGTAGGTCAGGTGCTCAGGATTGGCCTTTAGGTGATCGGCGGCCCATTCGGTCCCGTTGGCCGGATCTTCGCTGCCGTCGCTGCTATCTCCGCAGTTCTTGCATTCCATGCCGAACACAATGGGCTCGGATTCCTCGGCCGTGTCCGGGCACAAGGTGTAGTCCCTGAACGCGTAGCGGGCCCTCATTCGGCGTCCACCTTCGGGCGCGATGCGGCAAGGTCTCGGAACACGCGTGTCATCTCGCGTGCTTCGTCGGCGCGAACGTTGCCAAGGTTGATCCTGTAGCCAGCGTTCGGGGAGCAGTTGACACACGGGGACATGATCTCTGTGTCAGTGAGCAGTACCCCCAGGGTTTCGAGTGCTTGGACCAGCGCGTAACCCGCCTCTTCCGCCTCCTGGCGTTCCGCGCAGGTGTAGAAGTCATTAGGCATGGTGCTCACTCGGCACTCTCCAAGGGAACGCAGTTCGGGCAGTCGTCGGAATGGAACGGGGACGGGGGATGAGCCGGGCCGGGGAGGTAGACCACTCCCGAGCGCACGTCCAGCGCTCCGCCGTACTGGTCCCACCAACCGGCCGGAGAGCCCGCGTACGGACTCCCCGGCTCATCTATGAGGCTGACTAGCTCAGGGTCCGGGAGAGGCCGCGTACGGCGCTTCTGCGGCCTCACGGGGGCGCTCATCTAATGCCCGTCCGGATGCCGGGCCATGAGGACGTTGCAGTCAGCAACCGTCGTCCGGTCGTTACCGACCCGCGCCCGATCCCGGACGTTGGCCAACTCCCGGCACCCGGCACACCCTTCGGCCGGTTCAGGCTCCGGCCCCGGCTCCATCAGCGGGAGTTCGACCGGCGCGCTGGGGTATCGCTTCGCCTCCGTCATGCGGGACATGATCCGGAATGGCAATGCTCACACGGGAGTTGACCAGGGTTGACTACTCTTGAAGCACTGCCAGTCAACCCCCAGAGGTTCGCTATGCGTGACGACTTCCCCGACCTTGCCCGCCGGGCACTCCGGGACGCCGGGTATTCCATGAAAGCCGCAGCGCGGGAAATACACTATGACCCGGCGTATCTCTCGCGTGTCCTGAATGGCAAACAGCGTCCCTCGGAAAACCTCGCTCACGCGCTGGATTCCCTCGTTGGTGCCGGGGGTGCGCTGGCCGGAACGCTGCTTAGCGAGGATGACAGCGAACGCGTTGCCCGCAGTGCCGAGAACCCCTCTCGACTGGATGCCGGAACCGTTGACGCTCTCGCTGGTGCGCTGGCCGCTTACCGCCGCCTAGACGACACGGCACCCCCGCGCAGCGTCATTCCGGCGACTATGGCGCAAATGCGGGAGGTTACGCGGATGCTCAAGGAAGCACGCGGCCCGCAAAGGGATCGACTTTCTGACGTAGCGTCAGAATGGGTCCAGTTCGCAGGATGGCTATTCGCACAAACGCGTGAATACAAAGACGGCGTACGGCTCTTGAATGACGCCGTAGAACTTGCCGACGAGACAGGGAACGGGACCCTTGCCGCGCAAGCGCTCAATTTCAAGGGCTACATTGCGCGACAGCAGGGACGGCCCCAAGGAATTGCCCGCTGGTTTGGTGCAGCGGCGAACACTCCCGGCGCACACCCCGCACAGCGAATCGGGGACTACCTACAAGCGGCGGCCGGACTCGCGGAGTTGGGCGACGCAGACGGAGCGCTACGCACGGTGGAGCAAGCGGAAAGGCTCATGGACAAAGCCGCAGCACTCCCGCCACCGGCAACCGCGTATTGGCTCACCCCGAGTTTCAACCGGCTGAACATGGGGCTAGCCACGCTCGCCCTCGGCAGATACAGCGAGGCGGCCGACCATTTGCGCACCGGTCTCGCTGGCTTGCCCGAGGAACTGCGCGACGCCCCTTGGTCGTGGGAACACAAGGACGCATTGCGCCGAGCAGTCGAAGCAGCCTAAGAAACGAAGGGGGCGAAAATCCCTGGTATTGCTGGGAAGTCGGCAACTGGCACCCCCACGCCGGCTGGGATACCCGCCCTTCTTTCGAAGGTGCCCCGGAAACGCAGAAAACCCCCGACGGTCCGAACCCACAGCGGGACGGTCCATCGGGGGTCGAGCACCCGTAACTTTACGGGGAGGTCATCGTGTGCCGCAGTTACGCGGGTGGCCGCTGATATGCACTCGCCGGGGGAAGCGAGGGGCTGACTCGGCAACGGGGCGGACGATTCGCAGCGAGCGCGGAAAGCGCCATGCGACCTTACCGGGCGGGGCCGGTGCGTCGGACTCCTGCCATCCGTCCGCTGTCCACACGACGCGAATTGGGTTGGGCATTCGCTACCTCCTTGCATCACTCGCTGTAAGTGGCGGGGCGGTTGGGCGACTCCGAAACCCGTACCAGGAGAGAGGTGCCATCACCTTGCGGTTGGGAAAGGGGCGGTTTTGGGCCCACCCCCCAGGGTCAATGCGCACTCAGAGTCACTGCGAGTTGCGACGATCCGCCATGCGATCGGCCTTCCGCAATTCATATTCGTGTCGCGTCATCGTTGAGACCAGACGGCACACGGGCCAGCGTGGACCCATGCCCCGCATGATTCGCATGGGGCACCGGGGGTCGATTTCCTCGGCGTCGCAGTGCTGACAGAACACCCTCCGATCACTGCTCATCACGTCGCGCCTTTCGTTCTGCATTGAATTCCCGCTGGAAAGTCTTCAACTGATCCGCACCACTGCCGGGGGTGGCATTCCAGCGGGCTAGGTACTCATCCCGCTTGGCGGCATCCTCGGCCGGTATCTCGACACCCTGGAAAAGTGGGAGTGTCTGACAGTGACAGCCACGGTGGAATTGGTCCGGCTCCAGATACTTAGTGAATGCTCCGCCACGGCTAGCGAGCATCGCGCAGAAACCGCATGGGTCGGCGTCGGTACGGCGGTACCAACCGATTACCTCGGCGTCGTTCTCGCGTGCCTCTGCCAGCGCGTCACGACCCCCAGACTCGGCTAGTCGGCCCGCATCTAGGGCTAGGTTCCGTCCGGCGCTTTCCATCGTCTCGTCAAGGGACTTAAGGAATTCCCGGTCATCCAACCGGCCCCGCTTCATTTCCTCGCGGAGCGGTGCCGTGTGGACGTAATAGGAAGTCTTCGACTGGCCAGCCTCGGCGGCCAAGTCTCGGCCGTCCCAAGTGGAATCCGGGGCCGGTTCGCCGGTCGCTGCCTCGCGCGCTGCATTGTGGAACTTCACGCCCTCGGCGTATGAGCGACTGCGCGAGGAATTCACGAGAGTCTGAAACTCCCGCACGACAGCGGATGAACCCTCGGCCGCTCGCTGCGGAGACAGGCCACGCCACCAGGACATGACCCGCTCCAATAGCGATTCGGAGATATCTACCTGTGCTGTGTAGTAATCCTGCGCAGCCGCGTTGAAATCGGACTGCCGACTCACTAGAACTCCCGAGCGTTGCGCAGGATCTTTTCAATTCCGTTGGAGTGGCTTTCGAACGGTTCGAGACCGCCGTACCCGAGCGTGGAACGGCCCGCAGCCGCATACTTGGCGAGCTTCTTTGCCTGAGCTTCTAGTGCCTCGGCGGAGTCGCCGCGCAGAAACTCCATTAGCTCATCTGGCAATCCGTGGCGACGGCCGACCCGCTCCCGCTCTAGCGCAACCTCGGCCGCCTTAACGCGTTCCTCGGCGTCGTCCAACTGTGAATTGAGCTGCTGCCGTAGATCCTCGGACGTGCGGAGTGCCGTAGCGGCTTGCTCCACCTCGGCCCGCAGATCATCTAGCGACGGCTCAGAAACGCTCTCAGTGCCCGCAGGCGGGATGGAACCGGCCTCGGGGACCGATTCCACCTCCGGGGCCTCAACGAGGCTTCCAGCGGGCTCCTGTGGCGTCTCAGGCGTGTTCTCTACCTCGGCCACAATCGCCCCTCCTCACGCAGCCGGAACGAACTTGAGGCCGACCGCGCGCTGTGCGTCAAGGACAGTCGCACCCACGAACGCCTCAACGACGCTCATTTCCGTACGGGTCTCGCCGTTGAAGGAGACGAACCAAGTCATTGCGTAACCCTGGCCGTCATCGTCCGTGGCCGACGCGCCGGAAACCGACTCAGGCTTAGCCGGTGCCTTCATAGCAGCGGCGAAAGCCTCACGGGTCATGGCAACAGCGCCATCGGTGATGAATGGCGACATGTAAACGTCGAATCCATGCAGGCGGCCCACAATGGCGTCACGGAGAGCGGACGGCGAACCGGCCGAATCAACAGCGCTTAGGTTCGGGTCCATGAGTAGCGCACGCTTTACGTTCGGGCTCACTACCAGGACGCGCGACTTAGCGCCGACCTTGCGGGTGTCGAGAATTTCGCCAGCCTCGGTGATCGCGTCACGTGGGTTGGCCGGATCGATCGTCAGCGTGGCACCGGCAATAACCGGCTGCATCACGGTGGCAATCTCCTCTTCGATCATCTCGGCCACACCGGCAACCTGCGGCATAAGAACCTGCGCCGAGAAATTCTCAACCTCAAGCGTCATGTCCTTGGCGGTCAGCTCTAGCGGCTGCATCGCGTGCGTGTTGAGCGTGACGGAAACCGTCTGCTCATTCAGCGGCGTACTGATAGCCGAGGTGGAGCCGGTGAACTTGGAAGCCTGGAGAATGCGCGGAATGCGAACACTCACCGTGTCGCCCCGACCGCCGATGAAATCGGACTCGGCGTCACGGAATACGAGACGACCTAGAACTAGCTCGGCCTTGAGTAGTGATGCTGCATTCTTGGCTACGACGTGGCTTACGGCAAAGATGTTGGCCATTGTCAGACCTCCTCAGAAAGAACGGTGTTGACCGGCTGCGTCTTGCGGTAGTCGGTCACGATGTTGAGAACAGCGATGAGGCCGTTGACCGACTCGCGTACGTCGTCGCCGGTTACTAGACCGTCGCAAAGCAGCTCAACCGCGAATAGGCGGTGAGAGTCGAGAACGGCGTACGGGTCATCTACAGCGCCCGTGCGGTACTGATGAAAGGCATACTGTGCGTCTGCCTTGAGTTCTGGAGACAAGGGAATTCCAATCAAAATGAAACGCCCCCTGGCAGTCGCAATGACCGCCAGGGGGCGTTACCAACTAACCGCGCTACTTCTATAGGACGGACCGGTTAACCCCCCCGGCCCATAGTCATAAGTAAGCGTCTACGCGGCGCTTGATTCAGCCGCACGCTTACGCCGTGCCCACTCGCGCTTACGGGAACGCTCCCGCTCCAACTTGCATCCGTCGCATATCTGCGGCCAGCGCCGAGACGAGACAGCGGGACGGCTCACCGTGAATTCGTGACTGCACTCGCGGCATGTCCCGGTGAACTGCTTACGCCCCCCGCTCATCTCAACCCAACCGGTCGATACGGCCCACGACTTGGACACAGCGGCCGTCTGAGCGGCACGCCGGACAGCGAGGCGGGTAAGGCGCTCTGCGGCGCTGTCCAGCTCCCACAGGGGCCGCCAGGGGTCATCCATCGCGTCACGCAGCGAACGGGCCTCAGACGCCCTCACAGCGACTTCGGGGTACGGCTGCGATGCGTCGGCCCACCGGCCCCGCTCACGGCGCAACTCCGCCTCGGCCTCGGCTGGTAGGTCGCGGACGATGTACCCGGATTCTTCAATCGCGGACTTTGCCGACATGGCCGACGGGTCGTATTCGATTCCTAGTAGCGACGCTGCGGCGGCCCAATCTGGGGCAGGCAGGAAAGACATGCAATTCCTCCAATAAGAAAACCCCCATATCCAGGCCGGCTGGGGGTAAGTGAATTCGGGCAGATTGGTCACCCCTTAACGTTGAGGGGTGGTCGCTAGGGGAGGGTTACGCGGAATCCCCAAGGGCCCTTAGCGCCCCTGGGGCCGAATCGGCCGTCTCGTCCGAGTAGCTGCCGAGCAAGTGCAAGGAATGCGCGCTGGCCGATAGCGGCGTCGGGGCACGTCGCACGGAATGCGGCGAGCAAGTCAGCGCGAGAGGTGAAACCGGCTGCCGACTGCGCGCACTGCGAGAGCCAGCGTTCCGGGGTCATGCCGGATTCTTGGCGGAACGTGGGTTCACCCGAGAGGATTTCCTTTAGGTCGCGCACGACTGGTGCCGACAGATAGCGGATGGACTCGCCTAGGTCGTGCCAACTCTTGAGGCGGCCACCATCGAGAGACAGCGGGTAGCCGTCCGGGCGCATGGGCAAGTCCGGGAGGCCGTAGGAAGCGGGGCCGTTCGTGTCAATGGCGTACAGGTACTCGGCCATGCGGGGACGCCACAGCGCAGGATCTAGCGGGGCGGAATTGGCGTCAATCCAACCAGCCTTAGCGCTGGACCACATGACGGGCGGGGGCTCCGTAGCGGCAATGCGCGTCAGGATGCGGGAAACCTCGGGAATGTCACTGGTTCGGATTCGGTGGACCATGAGAAAGCGACTCCTTATAGCGCTGTTGAGCAAGGATGTAGCAGGAAGTAGGCACACCGGAAGCTAGAAACACATAGAGAGAACTCCCTGCTGACCAGGGGGTATGCAAGTCATGCAAGTAACCCTTGCGGTTTGGGACCGGCCTTAGAGGTGCGTTGGTGCGGGAACGACACTCGACACACGCACGGCAAGCTGTGCAAGAAGCGGAGTTGTGTTTCTTGCACGAAACAAGGAACACAACGGCCCCCGGTGCATAGCCGGGGGCCGGAAAGGGTGTTGCTCACCTCTGGTATTCAGAGATCGTGCGGGTTGCGCGGTGGTCTCGCTGTGTAGGGAGGAGTGATCCGCTAAAGCGTCGCGCCACGGGCCCCGAGGTGAGCCGGTTAAGCCGGGCCATGCCTGACGGTGCGCCAGAGAACGGCTGTACGGCCGTCTGCGGGCATGGGAAAGGCGCGGCGGAGGGTTTCCCGCCGGGCCCCTTAGAGTGCCTTACGTGGCCGTCTAGCTGTTCCGCTCCCGCGTTTTGTCGGCGTGCCTCGCTCCCGCTACAAACGCCGCTCCCTTTGCCGGGTCGCTGGCCTCCCGCCAATGGAACGTGAGGCGGTCAGCGGCGGGTACTCGGTGCCCCCGACCCTTGGACGGCGCGAGGACGATTCCCTTGTCTGTCAGCGCGGCTCGGAGCAATGCCCGTTGTCCGGCGATTCCGGCCCCGTTCCACAGCGCGGCCAGTGTCTCGGGCTCCGTGAGCGGAGTGAGGTCCGCTTCCCGCGTCAGTTCGGCAAGTTCGGCTTTAAGGCTTTCAATCTGTGCGTCAATCTCCCGCTGTAGGCTCTCGTACTCCGCTTCACTCATCCGGCCAGCAACGATGAACATTTTTCTGAGTTTCATTTCACGCTCTACCGCCGACTCAAGGGAGGCAGTTACTTGCGCCTTACGCGCTTCCTTTTCCGGGTCCTTGTAGGCCAGCCACTCACGGGCGATTTCGTGAAGCGTGGCGGACTCGGGGGACAGGCTCAGAATGTGGCCGAACCATGCTTGCGTTACGGCATCGTCGGCCCGCTCGCGCCCGATGGAAACGCCCTCGCAGATGTGAGCCCCCTCGTTGGTCCGGGCGTAGCAGCGGTAAGCGGGTCCGCTGCTGACTTCCTTTGCACTACAGCGACCGCAGTACATGTTGCCCGACAGGAGATTGGATATCTCCCGCTTCCCGCGTTCGCGGTTTCCTACCGGCCCGTTCTTCTGCGCGCGGCTTGCGAGAATGGCTTTGATCTTGACGTGTTCTGCGAACGTGATCACGCCCTCACCGCAGGGAATCGTGATGCCGTTCTTGTTCAGCAGCGGAGTCCCGCCCCGGTGATACTTCCCGTGCCATTGGCCGTTCTTGTCGAGCATCCTTTCCCGCTGTGCGACGAGTCCGGCCCAAGTAACAGCGTGGGCAAGCGCGATGATTCCGGTTGCCTGCCAATTGCGGCCGTGGCGAGTCTTCAAGCCTTCCTCGTTGAGAGTGGCAGCGATCCATGCCGGAGTTTTTCGGTCCAACAGATACTCAGCAATCCGCCGGGCGGTCCGGTATTCCTCGGGGTGATGCTCTAGGCGTCCCTCACCCTTCACAGCGCGCAGACCGTAGGGCGTTACTCCACCGGTCCATTTGCCGTCTGCCTTGTGGGAATCCATCCCCAGCTTCACGAAATCGCCAAGGTCTTTCACTTGGTCGCGGGCCTGCTCACTCAGGAACGCGAGCACGGTACGGGAGGTGCGAGAGTCCAGCCCCTCGGACACGACGAAAATGTATGCGCCTTGCTCCTCGAACGTGTCGAGCAAGAGGCCGACTTGACCCATGCCACGGCGGGAAAGGCGAGAGGTCTTGTAGACGTAAAGCGCTTTGGATAGTCCAGCTTCCGTGACGGCCGCTGTTGCCTTTTCGAATTCCTCGCGCCGGATGTAGCTCTTGCTTGCGCTCTTTTGCTCGAACCAGACGTGGCGGATGCGCTTGCTTTCCCTGGCAGCGTGCGCGCACATGCGGCGGACTTGCTCTTTGAGCGCGCTAAGGGAGTCCTTTTTCTTGGAGCGGCGGACGTACATTTCCGCCAGGTCTGCGGGGGAACCTATGGCCGGTTCCCAGAGGCCAAGCTCTTTGAGTTCGTCGTCCTCGAAACCGAGGGAACGCAACGCCGGGTAGTCGTCGCGGTGCATCTGTCTTGGTCCAATCTCCGAAGTCGGACCGCGCGTGACTGGGACGGCCCTCCCCTTCCGCGAGCGAGTAGCTAGCGCGGGAGAGGGAGACGAACCGAAAACCCCAGGTCAGTGCGGTTATGGCTTCGTTGGTCCATGCCTGCCCCTGGTGCTACGTGGGCAAGGCCCGCTTCGAGAAGGCGCTCGCCGCCTTCCCGCACCGCGACGCGGTGGAGGTCGTGCACCGGTCCTTCGAACTGGACCCCCATCGCGCCAAGGGCGACACCGGGCAGGTCCTTCCGATGCTCATGAACAAGTACGGCATGACCGAGGAGCAGGCCCGCGAGGGCGAGCGGCGCCTCGGGGAGAACGCCGCCGCGGAGGGCCTCGACTACCGCACCGAGGGCCGCGACCACGGCAGCACCTTCGACATGCACCGCGTGCTGCACCTCGCCAAGGAGCGGGGCAGGCAGGACGAGCTGCTCGGCCTGCTCTACCGGGCGAACTTCGCCGAGGAGCGGTCCGTCTTCGCCGATGACGAGCGGGTCGTGGAGCTCGCCGTCGAGTCGGGCCTCGACGAGGCCGAGGTGCGCGCCGTCCTCGCCGACCCCGACGCGTACGCCGACGACGTCCGCACCGACGAGCGCGAGGCCGCCGAGCTGGGGGCGAACGGCGTGCCGTTCTTCGTGCTCGACCGCACGTACGGCGTCTCCGGCGCCCAGCCCGCCGAGGTGTTCACCCAGGCCCTCGAACAGGCGTGGGGCAGCCGTTCGCCGCTGACCACCCTCGCGGACGCCGGCGACGGCGAGGCGTGCGGCCCCGACGGATGCGCGGTTCCGCGGGCCTGACCCGGCGCCGTAGGTTGATCCCATGACTTCCACGGGGATCAGCCACCACGCCGGCGCCGAGTTCGCGCCGGAGACGACCTTCCTCAACACCGCGGTCCGCGGCCTGCTGCCGCGCCGCGCCGTCGAGGCCGTACAGGCCCTGACGGCGGAGCTCGTCTCCGGCCGGCGGAGCGGCTCGGGCGACTTCGCCACCGTCGACGAGGCCCGCGCCTCCTTCGCCCGTCTCGCCGGCGTGGACCCCTCGCGCGTGGCGACGGGCGGCTCGGTCGCTGTGCACGTCGGCCTCGTCGCGGCGTCCCTCCCCGCGGGCGCCGAAGTGCTCTTCCCCGAAGGCGACTTCTCCTCCCTGATCAACCCCTTCGTGCTGCGCGGCGACCTGAAGCCGCGGTTCGCGCCGCTGGACGAGCTGGCCGACGCGATACGGCCGGAGACGGCGCTCGTGGCGTTCTCCACCGTGCAGTCCGCCGACGGGCGTACGGCGGACTGCGCGGCGATCCGCGAGGCCGCGGCGGCCCACGGCGCGCGCACCCTGGCCGACACCACGCAGTCGGCGGGCTGGCTGCCGTTCGACGCGGGCGCGTACGACTACTCCGTGACCGGCGCCTTCAAGTGGCTGCTCTGCCCGCGCGGCACGTCCTTCCTGACGGTCGGCGAGGCGGCGCAGGAGTCCCTGGTTCCGCTGCACGGCGGCTGGCTGGCCGCGGCCGACTCCTGGAACTCGACCTACGGCCCGATCGGCGAGGTCGTCCCCGACGCCCGCCGGTTCGACGAGCCGCCCGCCTTCCTCGCCTACCACGGGGCCGCGGCGGCGCTCGCCCTCATCGAGGAGATCGGCGTCGACGCCATCCACCGCCACGACCTGGCCCTCGCAGCCCGCTACCGCGCGGGCCTCGCCGGCCTCGGCCACGCGCCCGTGCCGGGTACGTCGCCCATCGTCTCGGTACCGGGACTCGCCGACCGCGAGCCGGAGCTGGCCCGCGCGGGCATCGTCGTCGCGGCCCGCGCGGGACACCTGCGGGCCACGTTCCACCTGTACAACACCGAGGCGGACGTGGACCGGCTCCTCGACGTGCTGGCGGGCTGAGCCGAACGGGGAGCGGCCCGGCACCCACGAGGGGTGCCGGGCCGCTCCCCGGGCACGTCGGGCCGGGCGGACCCGACCCCCGGTCACCTGACCGGGGTGAAGTCCCGCGCGCCGATGAACTCGGGCCTGCGGACCGGTGCCGCGAACGGCTCCACCGCGGTGTTCTCCACGCTGTTGAAGACGATGAAGACGTTGGACCGCGGGTACGGGGTGATGTTGTCCCCGGAGCCGTGCATGGCGTTGCAGTCGAACCACGTGGCCGAACCGGCCTCGCCCGTGAAGAGGCGGATGCCGTGGTCGGACGCGAGGTGGGTCAGCGTCTCGTTCGACGGGATGCCCGCGTCCTGCATCTGCAGCGACCGCTTGTAGTTGTCCTTCGGAGTGGCGCCCGCGCAGCCGAGGAACGTCTTGTGCGACCCCGGCATGATCATGAGACCGCCGTTGGTGTCGTGGTTCTTCGTCAGGGCGATCGACACCGATACGGTCCGCATGTTCGGCAGGCCGTCCTCCGCGTGCCAGGTCTCGAAGTCGGAGTGCCAGTAGAACCCGGTGGCCCCGAAGCCCGGCTTCACGTTGATCCGTGACTGGTGCACGTACACGTCGGACCCGAGGATCTGCCGGGCCCGGCCCACCACGCGCGGATCGGCTGCCAGCTTGCCGAACAGCTCACTGATCTTGTGCACCTCGAACAGGGAGCGGATCTCCTGCGAGCGGGGCTCGACGATGGAACGCTCGTCGGCGCGCATCGCCGGATCGTTGACGAGCCGCTCCAGCTCGGCGTGGTAGACGCCCACTTCGTCCGGGGTGATCAGCTGGTCGATGGCCAGAAAACCGTCCCGCTCGAACCCCGCCAGATCCCCGGCCGAGATCGGCCCTTCGGCACCCGGCTCGGACCACACGACGGGGTCCTTGCGTTCGATGAGCACCTCTTCGGCGCCTCGGGTCGGGTACAGGTCTGTGGTGCGTTCGGGTGCGGTGGTCATGGTGTTGCCTGCCTCTCCTCTCGTACGGCCCTGTGCGGGATATCAGCCGGCCGCGACCGACTCACGCGGCTCTCAGGCCTCGTCCGGCTCCGTGAGCAGCGGGTACACGCCGTTCTCGTCGTGGTCCTCACGACCCGTGACGGGCGGGTTGAAGACACAGATGCAGTGGAAGTCCTCCTTGATCCGCATCGTGTGCTTCTCGTGCCCGTCGAGCAGGTACATGGTCCCCGGTGTGATCGTGTACTTCTCGCCGGTCGTGTCGTCGGTCAGCTCGGCCTCGCCCTTGGTGCAGACGACGGCCTCGATGTGGTTGGCGTACCACATCGACGTCTCGGTCCCCGCGTACAGGATGGTCTCGTGCACCGAGAAGCCCACCCGCTCCTTGGCGAGGACGATGCGCTTGCTCTCCCAGGTGCCCGACGCGGCCTTCACGTGCCGGTCGGTGCCTTCAATGTCCTTGAACGAACGGACGATCACGGTGTTCTGGTTCCTTTTCTCTTACGGGGTGAGGGACTCGGTCAGGCGCCGGGTCAGGCGGTCTCGCGTACCGCGCGGGCCAGCGTGCGCAGCCCCTCGTCCAGCTCCTCCGAGGTGATCGTCAGCGCCGGCAGGAGCTTGACGACCTCGCCCTCGGGGCCGGAGGTCTCGATGAGCAGGCCCAGTTCGAAGGCCCGCTTCGCCACGGCGCTCGCGCGGTCCTTGTCCAGGAACTCGATGCCCCAGACCAGGCCGCGGCCGCGGAACTCCTTGATGTCCGCGCGGTTCTCCTCGACGATCGAGGCCAGCACCTGCTCGACCTGCTCGCCGCGGGCGCGGGTCTGCTTCTCCATGGCGGAGCCGTCGGTCCAGTAGGCCTCAAGGGCGGCGGCGGCCGTGACGAACGCCGGGTTGTTGCCGCGGAAGGTGCCGTTGTGCTCGCCCGGCTCCCACACGTCGAGCTCCGGCTTGAACAGGCAGAGCGACATGGGCAGGCCGTAGCCGCTGATGGACTTCGACACCGTCACGATGTCCGGCGTGATGCCCGCCTCCTCGAAGGAGAAGAACGCGCCGGTGCGGCCGCAGCCCATCTGGATGTCGTCGACGATCAGGAGCATGTCCCAGCGCTCGCACACGTCGGCGAGCTTGCGCAGCCACTCGGCGCGGGCGACGTTGATGCCGCCCTCGCCCTGCACCGTCTCCACGATGACGGCGGCGGGCTGGTTGAGACCGGAGCCCTGGTCCTCCAGGAGCCGCTCGAACCAGATGAAGTCCGGGGTCTGCCCGTCGAGGTAGTTGTCGAAGGGCATCGGCGTGCCGTGCACCAGCGGGATGCCGGCGCCCGCCCGCTTGAAGGCGTTGCCGGTCACCGCGAGCGAGCCGAGCGACATGCCGTGGAAGGCGTTCGTGAACGACACGATCGACTCGCGGCCCTTGACCTTGCGGGCCAGCTTCAGCGCCGACTCCACGGCGTTGGTGCCCGTCGGGCCCGGGAACATGACCTTGTAGGGAAGGTCGCGCGGGCGCAGGATGATGTTCTGGAACGATTCGAGGAAGGCGCGCTTGGCGGTCGTCGACATGTCGAGCCCGTGCGCGATGCCGTCGCGCTCCAGGTAGTCGATGAGCGCGCGTTTCAGGACCGGGTTGTTGTGGCCGTAGTTGAGCGAACCGGCTCCGGCGAAGAAGTCGAGGTACTCGTGGCCGTCCTCGTCGAACATGCGGCTGCCCTGCGCGCGGTCGAAGACCGTAGGCCAACCGCGGCAGTAGCTGCGCACCTCCGACTCCAGGGTCTCGAAGACGCTCAGGTCGGGCTGGGTGATGGTCACAGCGGATCTCCTGGGAGATGGAAAGACGTGGGAGTGGGGGGTTGCGGACATGCGGGGGGAGCGAAACCGGTCAGTGGCCGATCGGCCCGATGCGGTAGAGCACCTCTGGCTCGTGCCCGTCATCGGGGAAAAGACCCGCGTCGAAGAGGATCTTCCGCTCGACCGCCGCGCCGTGGCGCCGCGCGTAGGAGAGGAACAGCCGCTCGGAAGCGGTGTTCCCCGGCGTGATGGTCGTCTCGATGGTGGTCAGCGTGTGCGCGGCGGCGACCTTCGCGGTCAGCCCGTCGAGCAGGGCGCCGGCCAGACCGCGGCCGCGCTGTGCGTGATCGACGGCAACCTGCCAGACCAGCAGGGTGTCCGGGCGCTCGGGCCGGAAGTAGCCGGTGATGAAACCGACCGGCTCCCCGTCGGCGCCCCGGGCCACCACGGAGGTTTCCGCGAAGTCGCGGCACCACAGCAGGTAGCTGTACGAGGAGTTGAGGTCGAGCACCTTGGAGTCGCGGGCGATCCGCCAGATCGCGGCGCCGTCGGCGACGGCGGGGCTGTCGATGCGCAACCCCTCGGGCATTTCCAGGAATTTCGCTTGCAGGTCGGTCGGTAGATCGGCTTGTGCAGCGGTCATGCGGATTGAATTTACCGAGCAATTTCTCGGATTGCATCGGGGAAGGGGGTTACACAAGCGCGGATCATGTGTTATCACGCGGGGGTGCGCGCACGCATGAAGTCACGGGCTTTTGTCTTGATTTGGCCGGGTTATAGCGGACAAAACGCCCGCGATGTGGAGTACGTCACAGAGCTGCAACCTCTGGCGAACGCGTCCGGATTGCGGTGTTTTACGCTGTCGAAATCTTAGTGTTTAGGTCCCGGGAAAGCGGGCAGAAGAATACGGGAAGCTGTGCTGATAAAGAATTCATGAGAATGTGCGGGTGAATTGGCGGAAGGGGTGCGGAGAGCGCTGCAATAGAACACCCGATTCCGATTCCGGCCCCGCTTATCGGTCGCGGCCGGCGCTCCGGGTGCCCTCATGTCCCCCTCATGTTCCTGCATGTCCCCCTCACGTTCCTGTCACGCCGTCGATGCGTTCCCTGATCAGATCCGCGTGGCCGTTGTGGCGCGCGTACTCCTCGATGAGGTGCACCAGGATCCAGCGCAGGCTGACCACGCTCTCGCCGCCGGTGACCGCCGTCTGCTCGGGGTCGAGCAGGCCCGTTTCGTCCAGGCCGCGCCCCGCGCAGATCTCCCGGCTCACGGCGACCTCGCGCTCCCACACCGCGAGCACGTCGGCGAACGTCCGCGACCTGTCCACGGCGAACCCGCCGGGCGGCATCCCGTACAGCAGCGGGACGTCACGCCCGGCGAACACCCGCTGGAACCAGTTCCGCTCGACCTCGGCCAGGTGCTGCACCAGCCCGAACAGCGAGAGCGTGGACGGCTCCACCGGGGTGCGCAGTGTCTGCTCGTCGTCGAGCCCCGCGCACTTCACGGCCAGCGTGGCGCGGTGCAGATCGAGCCAAGCGGCCAGCATGGCCGGCTCGTCGGCGGTCAGCGGAGGAATGCGGCGTCCGTCCGGCAACGTGGTCATGCCCGGCACGCTGCCATGCGGGAGCGCTCCGGGGGAAGGGGCCCCGGCGCGCTTTCGCAGCGCGGGGGCCGTCGCCGGTCAGTTCCAGGCGTCCGTCACCGCACGCCGGGCCGCCTCCAGGTCCACGGAGAGACCGGCCTCGCCCATGGCGGCGCCGAGCGCGGCCAGCGAGGCGTGGACGACGCCGCGGGTGGCGTCGGGCCCGTAGTGGTTGACCCTGATCATCTCCTTGGCGAGGGCACCGCCCCCGGCGACCAGCGGAAGCACCGGGTCGGCGGCGAGCGCCGCGGCGACGAGAGCCGAGGCGTCGACGCCCTCGGGCGCGCGCAGCGTGGTGGCGACCGGAGCCGCGTCGGCGGCCTCGTGCACGTACGGGCGCAGCCCGCCGCCCAGCGCGAGCGCGCCCGCGCGGGTCGCCGCGGCGGCAGTGGCGTGCCGCGCCATCAGGGCGTCGAGGCCCTCCGTCTCGATGCGCTCCACGCACGCTTCGAGCGCCAGCATCTCCAGCTGCGCGGGCGCGTGCAGCAGGGCCTTGCGCCCGGCGTCGATCCAGCGCTCCTTCCAGTCCAGGAGGGAGAGGTAGGAACGGCGGGGCGCCCGCGGGTTCGCGGCGATCCGCTGCCAGGCCCGCTCGCTCACCGACACCGCGGAGACGCCGGCCGGGCCGCCCATCGCCTTCTGGGCGCCGATCACGCACAGGTCCACGCCCCACGCGTCCGGGAGCAGCGGCTCGGCGGCCACCGAGGCGACCGCGTCCAGCATGAACAGGGCGCCGTGCTCGCGCACGACCGCGCCGATCTCCGCGACGGGGTTGGTGTTGCCGGTGGCGGCCTCCGCGTGCACCAGCGAGACGAAGTCGATCTCCGGGCGCTCGGCGAGGGCCCGGCGCACCTGCTCGGCGGTGACGGCGGTGTGGAACGGCACGGCGAGGTCGACGACGTCCGCGCCGCAGTCCCGCAGCCAGTTCCCGAAGGTCTGCCCGTACGGGCCCGTGACCACGTTCAGCGCGGTCGTGCCGGGCCGCGCCGCGGAGCGGATGCACCCCTCAAGGGGCAGCAGGGCCTCGCCCTGCATGATCACGACGTCCTGTTCGGTGCCGAGCAGCCGGGCGACGCGCGCCTCGATGGCGGCGAAGTGCCGGGCGCTCAGCGGGGCCAGGTCCAGAAAGGGGTGCGTCACAGTACTGCTCACGTCACTGCTCACTTCGCTCACGAGTTCGTCCGGCTGCGGTGCACGAGCCTACCGACCGCCGCATACGGTGCGTTCCCGACGCCCCGCAGCGGGGCTTCCCTGCGCCCCGTACCGCCCGTCGGCACCGCCTCCTAAGCTGCTGCCATGAGTGATCACGCGGTGCTGCACGTGAAGGGGCGGGTGCTCGTCGGGCCCGATGACGTACGGGACGAACTGTGGGTGGTCGGCGGCAGGGTGACGTACGACCGCCCGGTCACCCCGGCCACGGAGACCGTCACCGTGGAGGGGTGGGCCCTGCCCGGCCTCGTCGACGCGCACTGCCACGTGGGCCTGGACGCGCACGGACCCGTGGACGCCGCCACCGCGGAGAAGCAGGCGCTGACCGACCGCGAGACCGGCGCGCTCCTCATCCGCGACGCGGGCTCCCCCTCGGACACCCGCTGGATCGACGACCGCGAGGACCTGCCGAAGATCATCCGCGCGGGCCGGCACATCGCGCGCACGCGCCGCTACATCCGCAACTACGCCCATGAGATCGAACCCGACGACCTCGTCGCGTACGTCGCCAGGGAGGCGCGGCGCGGCGACGGCTGGGTCAAGCTCGTCGGCGACTGGATCGACCGCGAGGCGGGCGACCTGACCGCCTGCTGGCCGCGCGACGCGGTCGAGGCGGCCATCGCGGAGGCCCACCGGCTCGGCGCCCGCGTGACGGCCCACTGCTTCGCGGAGGACTCGCTGCGGGACCTGGTGGAGGCGGGCATCGACTGCGTCGAGCACGCGACGGGCCTCACGGAGGACACGATCCCGCTCTTCGCGGAGCGCGGCGTCGCGATCGTCCCCACGCTGGTGAACATCGCGACCTTCCCCGACCTGGCCGCGGGCGGCGAGAAGAAGTTCCCGCGCTGGTCGGCCCATATGCGCCGCCTCCACGAACGCCGCTACGACACGGTCCGCGCGGCCTACGACGCCGGAATCCCCGTCTTCGCGGGCACCGACGCGGGCGGCTCCCTGGCCCACGGCCTGGTCGCCGCGGAGGTCGCCGAACTGACCCGCGCGGGCATCCCCCCGGTGGCGGCCCTCTCGGCCACGACCTGGGCCGCCCGCACCTGGCTCGGCCGCCCGGGCCTGACGGAGGGCGCCCCGGCCGACCTGGTGGTCTACGGGACGGACCCCCGAAAGGACGTGGGCACACTGGCGACACCGCGCAGGGTGATCCTCAACGGGCGGGTCGTGGCGTAGGGGCGAGGCGGTTCGGGGCCCGGGCCGGCGACGAAGCCGCCCCTACGTCGCCGTGTCGGCCGCGGAGAGACGGGCGGGTGGTGGGAAAGAATCCGCCGCGGAGTGGTGGGGTTGGTGCCCCGCGGGCTCAGGGGAGCGCCGCGGCCAGGGCGGGGAGGAAGCGGGACGTGGTGGCCCGGTCGCGGACCGCGAGCCGTATCCAGCCGGGCCCCAGGCCAGGGAACGTGTCGCCGCGCCGCACCGCGAACCCCGCCCCCCGCAGCCGCTCCCGCACCGCCTCCGCCCCGGGCACCCGTACGAGGACGAAGGGCCCCTCCGCGGGGCCCACCACCCGCACCCCGCGGGACGCGAGCGAGGCGAGGCCCGCCAGCAGGTGGGCCCGGTCCGCGGCCACGCGGTGCGCCGCGTGGCCGGCCTCCGCCAGCGCCCGCGGCGCCACACACGCCCCCGCCGCGACCAGCGCGGGCGTGGACACCGGCCACAGCGGCTGCGCCTGCTCCAGCGTGGCGATCACGTCGGGGGAGGCGAGGACGTAGCCGATCCGCAGCCCCGCGAGGCCCCACGTCTTGGTGAGGCTGCGCAGCACCACGAGCCCGGGCACGTCGGTGCGGCCCGCGAGGGCCTCCCGCTCGCCCGGCACCGCGTCCATGAACGCCTCGTCGACCACGAGGACGCGCCCGGGGCGGGCCAGCGCGGTGATGGAGGCCGCCGGGTGGAGGACGGACGTGGGGTTGGTGGGATTGCCGACGATCACCAGATCCGCCGACTCCGGGACCCGCTCCAGGGCCGCCGCGTCGAGACGGAAACCGTCCTCCTCCCGCAGCAGCACCCTCTCCACCTCGTGCCCCGCGTCCCGCAACGCCGCCTCGGGCTCGGTGAACTGCGGATGCACGACCACGGGATGACGCACCTTCAGCGCCCGCGCGAGCAGGACGAAGGCCTCCGCCGCGCCCGCGGTGAGCAGCACGCGGTCCGGGCTCAGACCGTGCCGCGCGGCCACCGCGTCCCGCGCGGCCCGCCCGTCGGGGTAGGCCGCCAGATCGTCCAGCGAGGCGGCGATCTTCTCCTTCAGCCAGGCGGGAGGAGTGTCGGACCGCACGTTGACCGCGAGGTCGGTGAGGCCGGCCCCGCCGTCCCGCACCTCCGCGTCCCCGTGGTGCCGCAGGTCGGGCCCCGGCACGGGCTCCGGGTCGGTGTGCGGCACGGCGGCGGGCTGCTCCTCGTACGCGAGACGCGCCGGCCTGCGGACGATCGCGCACGTCGCCATCGGCGGGCGGCCCGCCGGCGCCGACTTCCGCTTGGGGACCAGGAGTTCGCCGCCGCCCCGCAGCGCCGCCGCCTCCGCCACGGACGGCGTGCCCACGGCGGCGCTGGACGCCGTGGACGGGTTCGGCACGGAGACCTCCGCGAGGTCCCGCGCCGCGTACGCCACCACCGGCACCCCGAGCCGCGCCGCGGCACCGGCGATCCCCGGCTCGGCCGCCTTCACGTCCACCGTCGCCAGCGCGGCGATCGACCGCTCGGAGAGACCGGCGGCGCGGACGGTGTCCCGGATCAGCCCGAGCACCTCCTCCTCCGGGGCGGCCTCACAGGCGCCGACACCCACGACGAGAACCTGGGCGTCATCCATGGAGGGGGCCTTTCGTACGAGGTGGTGGGAGGCAGGACGGGAAACGTGGGGGAAACCGGGTGGCGTACGCGCCTCAGGGGGCGTCAATCCGCTAGCAAGGGCGCATGGCGGTGTTCGTGGCGCTCGGCGCCTTCCTCATGACCCTGGTGGGCGGCTGGACGGCCCAGCGGGTCACCGACCGGCGCCATCTGGTCCTCGGCCTCGCCGGCGGCCTCATGCTCGGCGTCGTCGGCCTCGACCTGCTGCCGGAGGCGCTGGAGGCCACGGGCGGGCCCGTCTTCGGCGTACCGGCGGCCCTGCTCCTGTTCGTGGCCGGCTTCCTCGTCGCCCATCTGGTGGAACGGCTCCTGGCGGGCCGCCAGGCCGCCCACGGCGCGGGGGAGCACGAGAGCGGCAGGGTCCCCCAGGTGGGGCTCACGGCCGCCGCGGCGATGGTCGGGCACAGCGTCATGGACGGCGTCGCGATCGGTGCGGCGTTCCAGGTCGGCGGCGGCATGGGCGTGGCCGTGGCGCTGGCGGTGGTCGCCCATGACTTCGCGGACGGCTTCAACACGTACACGATCACCAGCCTGTACGGGAACGCCCGCCGCAAGGCGCTCGCGATGCTCTTCGCGGACGCGGCGGCCCCGGTGGCAGGCGCCGCGTCGACGCTGCTCTTCACCATCCCGGAGCGGCTGCTCGGCGGCTACCTCGGCTTCTTCGGCGGAGCCCTGCTCTACCTCGCCGCCGCCGAGATCCTGCCCGAGGCGCACCACGACCACCCGGCGCGCTCGACACTGCTGTGCACGGTGGCCGGGGCCGCGTTCATCTGGCTCGTGGTGGGTGTCGCGGGCTGAGCCGCGCCGCCGTGCGGTCACGGCGCGCAGCTCTCGACGAAGCGCCGCGCGACGCCGGGCTCCGAGGCCCAGTGCGTGTGCAGGTAGCTGGCGTGCACGTTCCCCTGGACGAAGCCCTCGACGCGGCGCTTCGGCGCGTGCAGGCCCCAGGCGGGCGACGCCCCCGCCCCCGGCTCGACCGCGGTGCGGTGGAACTCGTGCCCCCGCATCCGCGTGCCCGCGGCGGCGATGACACCGTCGGAGACGGCCACGGCCTCCCGGTAGCCGAGGGTCAGCCGCTCCGACATGCGCGCCTTGGCGTCGAGGACCCCGCACATCGGCTCCCCGTCCAGCTCACGGGTCAGATACAGCAGCCCCGCGCACTCGGCGGCCACGGGCGCCCCGGAGAGCGCCAGTTCCGCCACGGCCTCGCGCAGCCGTTCGTTGGCGGACAGCTGGGGCGCGTACACCTCGGGGAACCCGCCCCCGATGACGAGGCCGGCCGTGCCCTCGGGCAGCCGCTCGTCGCGCAGCGGGTCGAACGTCACGACCTCCGCGCCGGCGGCGCGCAGCAGCTCGGCGTGCTCGGCGTAGGAGAACGTGAAGGCGGCCCCGCCGGCGACGGCGACGACGGGGCGGGACAGAGCCCGTCCGGCGTTCGAGGACGGACGCGGCGAAGCCGGTGACGCCCCGAGCGCGGACGCGGGCTCCCATGCCTCCCCCGGCAGGGGACCCGCACTGCGCGCCAGGGCGAACAGGGCGTCCAGGTCGCACCCGTCCCGCACCTGCGAGGCCAACGCCGCGACCGAATCCACCGCCTCCGCCCGCCGCTCGGCGACCGGCACGAGGCCCAAGTGCCGCGAGGGCGTGTTCACCCGCGCCGCCCGGCGCAGCACACCGAGCACCGGCACCCCGGACTCGTCCAGGGCTTCCCGCAGCAGCGCCTCGTGCCGGTCGGAGCCGACCTTGTTGAGGATGACGCCCGCGACCCGCACCCCGGGGTCCCACGAGGCGAAGCCGTGGACCAGCGCGGCCACCGAACGCGACTGCGACGAGGCGTCGACGACCAGGACGACCGGCGCCCGCAGCAGCTTCGCGACATGGGCCGTGGAGGCCAGTTCGCCCTGGCCCGCGGCCCCGTCGTACATCCCCATCACGCCCTCGACGACGGCCAGGTCGCACCCGGCCGCGCCGTGCGCGAACAGCGGCGCGACCAGGTCGGGCCCGCACAGGTACGCGTCGAGGTTGCGGCCGGGGCGGCCGGTCGCCAGCGCGTGGTAGCCGGGGTCGATGTAGTCGGGCCCGACCTTGTGCGGGGAGACGGCGAGCCCGGCCCCCGCGAAGGCGGCCATCAGGCCCGTCGCGACGGTCGTCTTGCCGCTGCCGGACGACGGCGCCGCGATGACGAGGCGAGCTACCACTCGATGCCCCTCTGGCCCTTCTGGCCCGCGTCCATCGGGTGCTTGACCTTCGACATGTCGGTCACCAGGTCGGCGAAGTCGACCAGCTCCGGCGGCGCGTTGCGGCCGGTGATGACGACGTGCTGGGTGCCGGGACGGTCGCGGAGGACCTGGACGACCTCGTCGACGTCGATCCAGCCCCAGTGCATGGGGTAGGCGAACTCGTCGAGCACGTACAGCTTGTACGTCTCCGCCGCGAGGTCCCGCTTGACCTGCTCCCAGCCCTCGCGGGCCTTGTCCTCGTTGGTCTGCTCGCCCTCGGCGGGGGCGCGCTGGATCCACGACCAGCCCTCGCCCATCTTGTGCCAGGCGACCGTGCCGCCCTCGCCGGAGGCGCCGAGGACCTTCAGCGCGTTCTCCTCGCCGACCTTCCACTTCGCCGACTTCACGAACTGGAACACACCGATCGGCCACCCCTGATTCCAGGCCCGCAGCGCGAGCCCGAACGCGGCGGTCGACTTCCCCTTGCCGATGCCCGTGTGGACGAAGACGAGCGGACGGTTGCGGCGCTGCCGCGTGGTGAGTCCGTCGTCCGGTACGACACTCGGCTGTCCCTGCGGCATTACGCGGCCTTCCTGGAGTGGTTTCCGTGTCCCTGTACGTCCTTGACGAGCCCGGCGATCGAGTCCGCCCGCAGCTCGTCGAGCGTCACGGCGGTCCCGCCGAGTTCGCCCGCCAACCGGCCCGCGAGGCCGAGCCGTACATAGCCCGACTCGCAGTCGACGACCACCGATGCCACGCCGTCGGCCGCGAAGAGCCGGGCCGCGCGGCCCGCCTGCGCCACCGGCTCCACACCGCCCGTGGCCCGCCCGTCGGTCACCACCACCAGCAGCGGACGCCGGGCCGCGTCCCGCAGCCGCTCCACGCGCAGCACGTCGTGCGCCTTGAGCAGCCCGGCCGCGAGCGGCGTGCGCCCACCGGTCGGCAGCGTCTCCAGGCGCGCGGCGGCGGCGTCCACCGACGACGTCGGGGGCAGCGCCACCTCGGCGGCCGAGCCGCGGAACGTCACGAGACCCACCTTGTCGCGCCGCTGGTAGGCGTCGAGGAGCAGGGAGAGCACCGCGCCCTTGACCGCGCTCATGCGCTGCCGGGCCGCCATCGAACCGGAGGCGTCCACGACGAAGAGCACCAGGTTGCCCTCGCGCCCCTCGCGGGTGGCCTGCCGCAGGTCGTCACGGCGTACGACGAGACCGGTGCCCGAACGCCCGCGCGCCCGCTGGTGCGGGGCGGCGGCCTGCACCGTCGCGGCCAGGTGCAGCTTGGTCAGCGAGCCCTGGGGCCGCCGCGAACCCGTCGTGCGCCCATGCTCGGTGCGGGCCCGCGAGCGCCGCCCGGCCGCGCCCTCGCCGATGCCGGGGACGCTCAGCGCCTTCGTGCGGAACGGCTCGGTGGCGGGTACGGCCTGCTGCTCGCCGGGGCCGCCGGGGGCGGGCGCCTGCGGGGCCGGCGCGTCCTCCTGGCCGGAGCCCTCGCCCTCGCCCTGGTTCTGGGACGGCAGGCCGGGGGAGTCGGGGCCGCCGTCGGCGGGGGGCTGCCCGCCGCCACCGCCGCCGGGCCCGCCGTCGCCGTCCGGGGGCTCGGGACCGTCGTCCTCGCGCGCCTCGTCCAGCGTCTCGTCAAGCTTGTCCTCGTCGAGCCCCGGGGCGTCGAACGGATTGCGGCGCCTCCGGTGCGGCAGCGCGAGCAGCGCGGCCTGCCGCACGTCCTCGCTCTCGACGTCCGTACGCCCCGCCCAGGCCGCGAGCGCGGTCGCCGTGCGGGCCATCACGATGTCCGCGCGCATGCCGTCGACCTCGAACGCCGCGCAGGTCGCCGCGATCTGGCGCAGCGCGCCGTCGCCCAGGGTGACCCGGGGGAGCAGCGCCCGCGCCGCGACGACGCGCTCGCGCAGCGCGGCCTCGTCGCCGGCCCAGCGGCCGGCGAACGCCTCGGGGTCGTCGTCGTAGGCGAGGCGGCGCCGTACGACCTCCACGCGCTGGTCGGTCTCACGGGACGCGGCCACCTCGACGGTGAGCCCGAACCGGTCGAGGAGCTGCGGGCGCAGCTCGCCCTCCTCGGGGTTCATGGTGCCGACCAGGAGGAACCGCGCGGCGTGCCGCACGGAGACGCCTTCGCGCTCCACGTACGAGGCGCCCATCGCGGCGGCGTCCAGGAGGAGGTCGACCAGGTGGTCGTGGAGGAGGTTGACCTCGTCCACGTAGAGGATGCCGCGGTGCGCCTCGGCGAGGAGCCCCGGCTCGAAGGCCTTCACGCCCTCCGCGAGCGCCCGCTCGATGTCCAGGGCGCCGACGAGCCGGTCCTCGGACGCGCCGACCGGTAGCTCCACCATGCGCGCGGGACGCGCGGTCGCGCCGCTCGCCTCGTGCGGCCCGTCGGGGCAGTTGGGGTCCGGAGCGGCCGGGTCGCACGAGAACCGGCACCCGGCGACGACCGGCACCTCGGGCAGCAGCGCCGAAAGGGCGCGCACGGCGGTGGACTTGGCGGTGCCCTTCTCACCCCGTACGAGCACGCCGCCGACGGCGGGCGAGACGGCGTTCAGCAGCAGCGCGAGCCGCAGATCGTCCTGCCCGACGAGGGCGGTGAAGGGATACGGGGTACTCACGGGGCCTCCTTGACTGAGGTGACGGGGGTGACTTCGGGGGTGCTCACGACGGCGCCCCCGGCGGTATGAACGGCAGCCCCGCGGGCGCCCCGTTCTCGATCAGGCCGAGCAGCGCGTCCGTGTCCGCGTGTTCCTCGATCAGGTCGCCGAGCAGATCGAGCTGTTCCTCCCGCAGCGCGGCGAAGCTGGTGTCGGGCGCGGGGACGAAGCGGCGCCCCGCCGCGCGCGCCACCTCGGCGAGGAAGCGGCGCCGGAAGCCGTCGCTCTCCAGCGACCCGTGCCAGTGCGTGCCCCACACCTCCCCGACCCGGCAGCCGTCGAGGAACGCCTCGCCGCCGCCGACCTCGGCCACGCCGTGGTGGATCTCGTACCCCTCGACCGGCTCCCCGAGGGCCTCGCCCACCGGTCGGGCCAGCGTCTTCTCGCGGGCGAACCGCACCCGCAGCGGCAGCAGTCCGAGCCCGTCCACGGAGCCCTCCCGCGACTCCACGTCGTCCTCGATGTGCTCGCCGAGCACCTGGAAGCCGCCGCAGATCCCGAGCACGGGCCGCCCCTCGGCGGCGCGCCGCGCCAGGGCGTCGGCGAGGCCGCGCTCCCGCAGCCACCGCAGGGCGCGCACGGTGCCGCGCGTGCCCGGCACGATCACGAGGTCGGCGTCGGCCAGCTCCTCGGCCCGGTCCACGAACCGCACGACGACGCCCGGCTCGGCGGCCAGCGCGTCCACGTCCGTGAAGTTGGACATCAGCGGCACCGCGCACACGGCGACCCGCAGCACGTCGTCGCCGACCGGCGGGGCGAGAACGGACTCGCGGACCGCGCCGCGCAGCGAGACGCGCAGGCCGTCCTCCTCGTCGATGCCGAGCCCGTGCTGGAACGGCAGCACGCCGTACGTGCGCCGGCCGGTGAGGCCGAGCAGCATGTCGAGCCCCGGTTCGAGGAGGGAGACGTCGCCCCGGAACTTGTTGACCAGGTACCCGGCGACCAGCTCCTGGTCCGCGGCGCTCAGCAGCGCGGTCGTCCCGAAGAACGACGCGAAGACCCCGCCCCTGTCGATGTCCCCGACCACGAGGACGGGGAAGCGGGCGGCCCGCGCGATGCCCATGTTCACGATGTCGGTGCGCCGCAGGTTGATCTCGGCGGGACTGCCCGCTCCCTCGCAGATCACGGCGTCATAGGTGCCCCGCAGCTCCTCCAGGCACCCCACGACGGTGTCGAGGAGGGCGGCCTGGCGCCCCCCGTGGTAGCCGCGCGCGCTCATCTCGCCCACCGGCTTGCCCATCAGCACGACCTGGCTGGAGCGGTCTCCGCCGGGCTTGAGCAGCACCGGGTTCATCAGCGCGGTCGGCTCGACGCGGGCGGCCTGCGCCTGCATGGCCTGCGCCCGGCCGATCTCGGCGCCCTCGCGGGTGACGAAGGAATTCAGGGACATGTTCTGCGCCTTGAAGGGCGCGACGGACACGCCCTTGCGGGTCAGCCACCGGCAGATGCCCGCGGTGACGACGCTCTTCCCGGCGTCCGACGTGGTCCCGGCGACGAGCAGTCCACCACTCATGAGGGGAGCCCCTTCCTCTTGCTGCCGACGGCACGCAGTCCCGCCCGTGCGGCGATCGAGACGCCGAGGGCCAGCAGGCCGACCCGCCGGGAGAGCCGCACGGCCCGTTCGATGTCGCCGCCCCCGACGGGGCGGCCGTGGGTGTTCAGGACCGGCCGGTGCTCGACCCGCCCCGCGTACGAGAGGGTCCCGCCGAGCCGTACCCCGAGCGCCCCGGCGAAGGCGGCCTCGACGGGACCGGCGTTGGGGCTCGGATGCCGCGCGGCGTCGGCGCGCCACGCCCGTACCGCCCCGCGCGGCGAGTCCCCCGCGAGGACGGCCAGTACGGCGGTGAGCCGGGCGCCGGGCCAGCCGAAGACGTCGTCGAGACGGGCGGAGGCCCAGCCGTAGCGGCGGTACCTGGGGGACTTGTGGCCCACCATGGCGTCCAGGGTGTTGACGGCGCGGAAGGCGACGAGTCCCGGCACACCGCCGATCGCGCCCCAGACCAGCGCGCCCACCACCGCGTCGGAGGTGTTCTCGGCGACGGACTCCACCACGGCCCGCGCGATGCCGTCCGCGTCGAGGGCCTGGGGGTCGCGCCCGCACAGGTGCGGCAGCCGTTCGCGGGCCGCCTCGATGTCGCCGTCCCGCAGGGCACCGCCGATGGCGCGCGCCTCACGGCCGAGCGAGGTCCCGCCGATCACGGACCAGGTCGCGGCGGCGGTCAGCGTGACCGAGCCTGCGCGTGAGCGGCGTACGAGGGCGGAGGCGAGGGCGGCGGCCCCGGCGGCGCCTCCGGCGCATACCGCGGTGTGCAGTGCGCCCCACCCGCGGTGGTCGCGCCACAGCACCCGCTCGACGGCGCCCGCGGCACGTCCGAACGCGGCGACCGGGTGGCCGCGGCGGGGATCGCCGAGCAGCAGGTCACCGAGGAATCCGGCGGCGGCGCCGTACGCGAAGTCACGATCGCCGCGCATGGCAGATGTCCTCACTCAGGGTGTCCGCGCCCTGGTTCGACGTGATCGGCGGTGAGAGTTCCTGGCTCGCGGGGGAGTTCCCCCGCTGACAGTGGCGGGACCGCGCCGGATTCGCACCGGCTTCCTCTGCTGCCGCCGTAGTTGGCCCCGGCAGTCCACCACGCCTCGCGAACGCCCGTCAACTCGCCGTTGACCTGCGCCGGAGGAGTGTGTCGGGGCCCACATGCCGCGCCGGGGCCCGTAGGCGCATGAGGGGTGCGTACGCGCAAGAGGGGCGCGTGGCGTTCAGTACGCCACGCGCCCCTCTCGGGCCCGGCTCGTCAGACGACGATCAGGAAGATCCCGTACGCCACCGCCGCCGCGCAGAGCGCGAAGCAGGCGTACGCGCCGGTGCGGGCCAGGGCCGCGGAGCCGCCGCCCGACGCGGAGGCCGTCTCCTGCTTGGAGAGGCCGACGATGCCGAGGGTGAAGAGGCCCACCAGGGCCACCGTGACCACGAGGCTGACTCCGAAGACGGAGCCGAGTGCTGCCCAGTCGATGTTCATGCTGATCCGTCCTTATACCGTCGCGGGCCGGGCGGGGTCCGCCATGGCTCCGGTCGTGGCGGTGGTCGGGCCCGCGATGGTGGCCTTGACCGGGTCGTCCGTGGAGGCGTCGGCGGCCGTCACCGGGCCCGCGGGGGGCGGGGTGACGGCGGCGATCGCGGTGGTCACGACACCCGCGGGCTCCGCGGGGCCGCCGTCGTCGTGGCGGATCTCGTCGGCGGTGACGTTGGTGTGGTCGACCGCGTTGCGCCGGGAGAGCACCCAGATGACGGCCGAGCCGGCGATCAGGAACGCGGCGGTGGCCGCGACGCCCCAGGCACCCTGCTTGGTGAGGAGCTCGGCGCCCGCGCCGACCAGTCCCGCGGCCGGCAGGGTCAGGCCCCAGGCGACGAACATGCGGGTGGCCGTGGACCAGCGGACCACGCCGCCCTTGCGGCCGAGGCCCGCGCCCATCACCGCACCGGAGCAGGACTGGGTGGTGGAGAGCGAGAAGCCGAGGTGCGAGGAGGCGAGGATGACCGTCGCGGCGCTGGTCTGGGCGGCGAAGCCCTGCTGCGGCTGGAGGTCGGTCAGGCCCTTGCCCATGGTGCGGATGATGCGCCACCCGCCGAGGTAGGTGCCGAGGGCGATGGCCACACCGGCCGAGACGATGACCCACATCGGGGGGTTCGCGCCCGGGTTCAGGACTCCGCCGGTGACCAGGGCGAGCGTGATGATGCCCATGGTCTTCTGCGCGTCGTTCGTGCCGTGGGCCAGCGAGACCAGGCCGGCGGAGGCGATCTGGCCCGCGCGGTAGCCCTTGGCGGTGGCCCTGGTGTCGGTGTCGCGGCCGATCCGGTAGGTCAGGCGCGTGGCGACCATCGCGGCGAGGCCCGCCACGAGCGGCGCGGCGAGGGCCGGGATCAGGATCTTGGTGACGACGGTGCCGCCGTTGATCGACGACCAGCCCATCGACATGACCGCGGCGCCGATGAGGCCGCCGAAGAGCGCGTGGGAGGAGCTGGAGGGCAGGCCCACCAGCCAGGTCAGCAGGTTCCAGAGGATCGCGCCGACGAGCGCGGCGAATATGACCTCGGTCTTGAGGCCGTCTTCGTTGACGATGCCGCCGGAGATCGTCTTGGCGACCTCGACGGAGAGGAAGGCGCCGACGAGATTGAGCACGGCGGACATGGCCACCGCCGTCTTGGGCTTGAGAGCGCCGGTCGAGATGGTCGTCGCCATCGCGTTGGCAGTGTCGTGGAAACCGTTCGTGAAATCGAACACGAGAGCGGTGACGATCACGATCCCGAGGAGAAGCGTGATGTGTTCCATTTACCCAGGCTTCTGTTGGACGTCAGTGGCAATGGGAAGTTAGGTAACCCGGGTGAACGGAAGATGAACTCGGCCGGGCGGTGCGGTGACCCGAAGTGGAGTGCGTTCGCTCCGCATCGACCGAGCCTCCGTTTCCGAGAGTACGGACGGACCCTCCGGGCCCTGCAAATCGGGCGGAGTGTCGCCCTCCGCCATCTGGGGGCACGCCCGGGCCCGGGTCCTCGTGCGGCCCCGGAAACCGGCGAGGAGATCCTGGTCACCCGACGTCCGGCGAAGGCCGCTCGCGCGTCACCCGCGCCCCGCGACCGGAGGGGCGGAAAGACGTACGGACCGGCGCGCGGACCCCTTCAGCGCGCCCCCTCCGGCTGGCAGGATCGCCGCATGACCGAGCAGCGGCAGCACCCCGGGCAGGGCACGGAGCGGAACGTCCCCGGGGCGGCCCCGGACGGCGCGGCGTCGGACGAGGCGGCCCCGGACGAGGCGGCCCCGGACGAGGCGGTCGGGGCGGCGTGGGACGAGCTGGTGGACACCGCACGCAGGACCGTGCGGGACGGACTCGTCGTCGGCACGTCGGGCAACGTCTCCGTGCGCGTCGGCGACACGGTCCTGATCACCCCGACCGGTGTCCCCTACGACCGGCTGCGCCCGGCGGACGTGGTCGGCGTCGACCTGGCGGGCCGGCAGGTCATCGGCGGCCTGGCGCCGACCAGCGAGCTGCCCATGCACCTCGCGGTCTACCGCTCCACCGACGCGAAGGCCGTCGTCCACACCCACGCCGTGCACGCCACGGCCGTGTCCCTGCTGGTGGACGAGGTGCCGCCGGTCCACTACGTGACGGGCCTCCTCGGCGGCCCGGTCCGCGTCGCCCCCTACGCGCTCTACGGCACCGAGGAACTGGCCCACGCCATGCTGGACGCCCTGCGGGAACGCACCGGCTGCCTCCTGCGCAACCACGGCACGGTCACCTACGGGACCTCCCTGACCCAGGCCTACGACCGCACCGCCCAGCTGGAGTGGATGTGCCGCCTCTGGCTCACCGCCTCCTCGGTCCCCGGCCGTACCCCCTCGCTCCTGACCGGAGACCAGCTCAAGGCGGCCCAGGAGCGCCTGCGGGGATACGGGCAGCCGCGACCCTGACGGTGCCGCCGCCCGGCCGCCGCCGTCATCCGCGCCGTCATCCGCGACGGTGCCGCCGCCCATCGCGGGCAGAAGGTCTCCATGGCACGAGCGATACGCAACTTCGGCCCCTGGTCCGCGGCCCGACGGAGCGGGGAGCGGCTCCGCTGGCGTTCCGCCGCCACGTCACCCCGTGGCCGCCGCCCACTGGCCCCCCGGCGCCCCGGCCCGGACACTGGAGCGGTGCGTCCAGCCAAAGCGACGGCAGCGGCCGTCACCGCAGTCACCGCCGCCCTGGGGACGGCCGCAGCCGCGATCGCTGCGGGCCGGTTCGCGAGCGACGCCGCCCTCAGGGCCCCGGCGGGCCGCCCCCTGCCGACGGAGCCCCGGCTCACCGTGCACGCCACGACCCCCGACCGGGTCACGCTGACCCGCGCCATCGCCAGCCGGCGTCCCGGCACCTACGGACTGACCGGCGACGGCGTCCACGCCGTCGTCGGCCCCGTCCTGGAATCGGTGCCGCACAAGGCCGACACCGTCGTACGCCGCCTCCGGGCCGTCACCCGGGGGACCCTGCACGCCGGGGCGAAGGTCAGGCTCACCCCGCAGGTCCACGTCGGCGACCCGCGCACCGCGCTCGGCATCGACCACCAGGACGTCGTCGTCCCCGGCGAGCTCGGCGGCCTGCCCGCCTGGTTCGTGCCCGGCACCCGCGACACCTGGGTCATCACCGTGCACGGCCTCGGCACCACCCGCGAACACCCGATGGTCGTCCTGGACTTCCTGCGGCGGCTCGGGCTCCCGGTGCTCGACATCGCCTACCGCGGCGACCCGGGCGCGCCCCGCTCCCCGGACGGCCTCGGCCACCTCGGCGAGACCGAGTGGCGCGACGTGGACGCCGCCATCCGCTACGCCGTGCGCGGCGGCGCCCGCCACGTCGTCCTGCACGGCTGGTCCACCGGCGCCACCATGTGCCTGCACGCCGCCGCCCGCTCGGCCCTGCGCGAGCACATCAGCGGCCTCGTCCTGGACTCCCCCGTGCTCGACTGGGAGACCACCCTGCGCGCCCTCGCCTCGGCCCGGCGCACCCCCGGCCCGCTCCTCCCGCTCGCGGTGCGCGCCGCCCAGGGGCGCACGGGCCTGCGCGACGACCGCGCCCCCGCGGCCGCCGACCCCGGCGCGCTGCGGGTGCCGGCCCTCCTGGTGCACGGCCCCGACGACGTCGTCGCGCCCTGGGGCCTCTCCCGCGCACTGGCCGGGCGCCGCCCGGACCTCGTCACCACCCACACCGTCGACGGCGCGCCCCACGGCGCCATGTGGAACGCCGACCCCGCGGGCTACGAGGAGGCGCTGCGCCGCTTCCTCGTCCCCTTGATGTGACCCCTCGGCCACCATGACGAGGAGGAGTCCCCGGCCCCCGGGCGCGGGCCCCAAGAGCCGCCGTCGCCATTCCGTTTGGGTTTTCGGACCGTCAACAGGAAGACTGCTCCCGTGACGTCCCGTACCCCGCGCGACTCCAGGCTCCGACTCGTCCGCGCCCCCTCCCCGAGGGCCGACCGGCGAGGAGACGCCCAGCGCGACCCAGCGCGCCCCCTCTCCGCCGCCCCGGGCGCGGTGAGCCACCGGCGCACGCGCCGGCGAACGCCCCGGCCACCCGAGGGCACGCCGCCGCCGTCGGAGCTGGCGCGCGGGGCGCGCGCGGGCCTCGCCGACGCCGTGCGGATCGCCCGCTGGGCCGACGCCGCGCTGCGCCCCGGCCCGGGCGGCGCGACCCCCGACGGCAAGGGCACCCTCTCGGACGCGACCGCCCGACGGGCCGCCGCGGAGCTGGGACTGACCCCCGGTCAGGTGCGGGCCCACTGGGACACCGCACGCCTCGCGGGCCTCATCGAGGTGCACGGCGACAGCGCCCGCCCCGGCTGGCGGCTGCGCGCCTGGAACCGCGACGACACCGCCGTGCTGCGCGGCTGGGTCGCCCTCTTCGACGCCTGGTCGCTCGCGCACCCCGCGCCCGCCGACCTGCCGCCCGCCGCGGTCGCCGAAGCCGTCGAGGCCATGCCGCAGCTGCTCTCCTTCCTCCAGCTCTCGGCGGGGCCCGTCCCCGTGCCGCAGCTCCTCGACCTCCTGGAGCAGCGTGTCGAGGAACTGCGCACGGAGCGCTGCGAGATCCCCTACGACCAGCCCGAACCCGCGGCCGACCAGAGCGCGGAGGCGGTCCCGCTGCCCGCCCTGCTCGACTGGGCCCTGCGCGGCCTCGCCGCCGTCGGCGCGCTGACCTACGCCGAGGGGCAGGCCACGCTCACCCCGCTCGGCAGCTGGGCGGTCTGGGTCAAGCTGGAGCAGATCTGCGTCGCCGCGCAGAGCCCCGCGGGGCACATCGAGCAGTCCGCCGAGGACATGCTGCGCGGCTGCGCGCGCCTGCGGCCCAACGCCGCCCGCGCCGAATACCGCGCCTGGCTCGCCGCCCGCCCCGTCGGCAGCGCCGTCACCGACCTGCTCACCGCCGCCCGCGGCGAGGACGCCCTGCTGCGCGGCCTCGCCTTCGAGGCCCTGCGCGTGGTCGGCGCCCCGGCCGAGCCCGACGTCAGGACCGTGGTGGACGAGCCGTCCCTGCGCCCGTACGCCCTGCTCTGGCTCGCCGAGCAGGAGGGCGCCGACCCCGAGGACGTCCACCTCGTCCTGAGCCGCGAGGAGTCCACCTGGCTCTGGATCGACACCGCGGCGGCCGTCGCGGACCACGGCGAGGCCCACCTGCTCGTGCGGCACCTGGAGTCGGCGGTCCAGCCCACGGTCCCGGCCCTGCTCGACGAGGTGCGCCGCGCGGGACACCCCCGTACGGTCCAGGTCCTGGTCGCGCTCGCCGCGGCGCACCCCGACCCGGCGCTCGCCAAGGCCGTGCGCCGTGCCGCCTTCCAGGTGCACACCGGCGGCGAGTGAGCGGCCCCCGGCCCAGAGCCGAACGGGCGACGGGGGCCGCCCCGCCCGCCGTGTCGCCCGCGCCCCCGGCGGCCCGTGCGGACCCCGCCGCTACGCTCTGCGCCTGATCCGTGGCACAGGTACCGAAGGGGGGCCCATGTCCGCTCCGCCGCCCGCCGCCCGCCGGGGCACCCGTATCGCCCTGCCCGTGGCCCTCGCGCTGCTCGCCGTGCCACTGATCACCGCCGCCCACCACTCGCGGCCGGCCCCCTACGGCGACCGCCTCACCGTCCACGCGCCCGGGGACGGCGGCGCCACCGGGCTGCGGACCAGGGGCGGCGCCGTGGAGGCGTACGACCGGGGAAGCGGCGCGGCCCGCTGGACGTACACGCGGAAGGGGCGCGCCTCCGTCACGCTGCTCGCCGCTCCGGGGCACGCCTTCGCGCTCTGGAGCGACGGCCTGGTCACCGACACCGCCCGCGACGGCGGCTCCGTGCGCTGGCACCGCGCCATCCCGGCCGGCGCCGCCTGGCTGCGCACCCCCGGGGCCCGCGGCGGCGCGGGAGTGCTGCGCCCGCTGAGCCCCGGCGCCCGCATGCTGGCCGTCGTCACCCCGCACCGCATCGCCGCCTACCGCGCCGCCGACGGTGATCTGCGCTGGGTGCTGCCCGCCCGCCCCGGCTGCGCCTTCGAGCCCGCACGCGCGCTCCGGCGGGGCGGGGCCCTCATGGTCGCCCAGCCCTGCACGGGCCGGGCCGTCCCCTGGACCTCCCAGGTCATCGCGGTCGACGACTACGGGAGAATCGTTCCGGGCCGCACCCCCCTCGGCAACGGCGTGCCGGGGCGCGACGGCGGGCGCGGCGCCGTGGGCGGCGGCGGCCGGGACGGCGGCGCCGGGCGACCAGAAAACTAGTTGCGTCGGGCCGTTAGAATGGCTGCCATGGCAGCTCCTCTCCTCAGTTGGACGGCGTAGACACCGGTCCCGACCACCCGCAGTCGTCCCTCTCGCCGTCCACCCTGTTCAGGAGTACCCCCGTGATCACCGCTTCCGGCATCGAGCTGCGCGCCGGCGCCCGCATCCTCATCGAGAACGCCACCTTCCGTATCGCGAAGGGCGACCGCATCGGCCTCGTCGGCCGCAACGGAGCGGGCAAGACCACCCTCACCAAGTGCCTCGCGGGCGAGGGCACCCCCGCGGGCGGCACCATCGCGCGCTCCGGAGAGGTCGGCTACCTCCCGCAGGACCCCCGCACCGGCGACCTCGACGTGCTCGCCCGCGACCGCATCCTCTCCGCGCGCGGCCTGGACACGCTGATCCGCAAGATGCGCGAGAACGAACAGCGCATCGCCAACGGCCAGGGCTCCACCCGCGAGAAGGCCCTCAAGCAGTACGAGCGCCAGGAGACGGAGTTCCTCACCAAGGGCGGTTACGCCGCCGAGGCCGAGGCCGCCACCATCGCCGCCGCGCTCAACCTCCCCGACCGCGTGCTCGGCCAGCCGCTGCACACGCTCTCCGGCGGTCAGCGCCGCCGCATCGAGCTGGCGCGCATCCTCTTCTCGGACGCCGACACGCTCCTCCTGGACGAGCCGACCAACCACCTCGACGCCGACTCGATCGTCTGGCTCCGCGACTACCTGAAGACGTACCGCGGCGGCTTCATCGTGATCTCCCACGACGTCGACCTCGTCGAGACGGTCGTCAACAAGGTCTTCTACCTGGACGCCAACCGCTCCGCGATCGACGTCTACAACATGGGCTGGAAGCTCTACCAGCAGCAGCGCGAGTCCGACGAGAAGCGCCGCAAGCGCGAGCGGCAGAACGCCGAGAAGAAGGCCGCCGCCCTGCACTCGCAGGCCGACAAGATGCGCGCGAAGGCCACCAAGACCGTGGCCGCGCAGAACATGGCGCGCCGCGCGGACAAGCTCCTCGCGGGCCTGGAGGAGGTCCGCCAGAGCGACAAGGTCGCCAAGCTCCGCTTCCCCGAGCCCTCGCCGTGCGGCAAGACGCCGCTGATGGCCGAGGGGCTCTCGAAGTCGTACGGCTCGCTGGAGATCTTCACCGACGTCGACCTCGCGATCGACAAGGGCTCGCGGGTCGTCATCCTCGGCCTCAACGGCGCGGGCAAGACCACGCTGCTCCGGCTGCTCGGCGGCGCCGAGAAGCCGGACACGGGCCAGGTCATCGAGGGCCACGGCCTCAAGCTCGGCTACTACGCACAGGAGCACGAGACCCTGGACCCCGAGCGCACGGTCCTGGAGAACATGCGCTCGGCCGCCCCCGACCTCGACCTGGTCGAGGTGCGCAAGACGCTCGGCTCGTTCCTCTTCTCCGGGGACGACGTCGACAAGCCCGCGGGGGTGCTCTCCGGCGGTGAGAAGACCCGGCTCGCGCTCGCGACCCTGGTCGTCTCGTCGGCCAACGTCCTGCTCCTCGACGAGCCCACCAACAACCTCGACCCGGCGAGCCGCGAGGAGATCCTCGGCGCCCTGCGCACCTACAAGGGCGCGGTCGTCCTCGTCACCCACGACGAGGGCGCGGTGGAGGCCCTCCAGCCGGAGCGGATCATCCTGCTGCCGGACGGCGTGGAGGACCTGTGGGGCCAGGACTACGCGGACCTGGTGGCCCTCGCCTGAGCCCCGTCGCGGCGGCGGTCGCCCCGCCGCCCGCGACGGCGTCCACTCCGCGTGATCGAACCACTGATCCACTGGGTATGGATCATTCGGCCGATCCGTGATCCCTCATCTGTGTGAGCTGTCCTCGTACCGAGGTGTGTCCTACACGGATTTTGTCGCCCCGCTGTGGGGTGGGGAAGGCGCCTGCTTCGGACGCCCCTGACCTGCTTGTTCTCCGTGGCGCCGGTTCTCGTGCGGAAATTCCCTGGTGCGGAATCGTTAATTCCACTCGTGGTGGACGCATCCGGAGCGCCGAACATCGTCGTACCGACCTTGCCGAATGGGTGGCCAGGAAGCCCACGAGGGGTGATCATGAGAAGTCCAGAGCGCACTTCCCATGAGGAGGCACGGGTGGCCGAGACTCTGAAGAAGGGCAGCCGGGTGACCGGCGCCGCGCGCGACAAGCTCGCGGCAGACCTGAAGAAGAAGTACGACGGCGGTGCGAGCATCCGGGCGTTGGCCGAAGAGACCGGCCGTTCGTACGGTTTCGTGCACCGGATGCTGAGCGAGTCCGGCGTCACGCTGCGGGGACGCGGCGGGGCGACGCGAGGCAAGAAGGCCGCCGCCGGCTGATCTCGGCGGCGCGCTGCTCCATGGTCCGATGGTGGCCACCCGGTCGGTCACGCGATCGGCCGGGTGGTTACTGTGCAGTCACTTACGGGCGCTCAGGCGCGCCCGGCCCGACCGCACCCCACCGGAGGCACCCATGGCTTCGACCGACAGCGAGCTCGCACCGGTTCTCGACAAGGACGGCGTACGCCTCACCATCGACGAGGCCGTCGCCACGGTGACGCTGACCAACCCGGCCAAGCGAAACGCCCAATCTCCCGCGCTGTGGAGGGCGTTGGCCGAGGCGGGTCAGCTGCTGCCGGGCAGCGTCCGTGTCGTGGTGCTGCGCGGCGAGGGCAAGTCCTTCTCCGCGGGCCTCGACCGGCAGGCGTTCACGCCCGAGGGCTTCGACGGCGAGCCGTCCTTCATAGACATGGCACGCGGCGAGGACCGTGTCCTCGATGCCACGATCGCCGAGTACCAGGAGGCGTTCACCTGGTGGCGGCGGAGCGACATCGTGTCGATCGCCGCCGTCCAGGGGCACGCCATCGGTGCCGGTTTCCAGCTCGCGCTCGCCTGTGACCTGCGGATCGCGGCGGACGACGTGCAGTTCGCCATGCGCGAGACCAGCCTCGGCCTGGTCCCCGACCTCACCGGCACACATCCGCTGGTGGGCCTCGTCGGCTACGCCCGCGCCCTGGAGATCTGCGCCACCGGACGCTTCGTCCACGCGGACGAGGCCGAGCGGGTGGGCCTCGCCAATCTCGTCGTCCCCGCGGACCAGCTCGGCGCCGCCGCGAACGACCTGGCCGCCGCCCTCGTCGCCGCGCCACGCGACGCCGTCATCGAGACCAAGGCGCTGCTCCAGGGCGCCACGGACCGCACGTACGAGGAGCAGCGCACCGCCGAGCGCGCCGCTCAGGGCCGCAGGCTCCGCGACCTCGCGGGCCTCGGCGACTGAAGGCCCGCGCCACGTGTGGGCCCGTCCCCTGAGCGAGCCCGTGCCGTGAGCCCGGCCGGGGTTATGACACAGGCTCTCAGTCCACGTCGGTGACCAGTACCGCCACCGAGGGATGGTCCGGCAGGGCCGCCGCCACCGCCGCGCGGACCGCCAGCGCCACGTCGAGGGCGCGGTGGCCGCCGCCGGTGGCCAGCTCCACGCGCGCGTGACGGCGCGGCAGCGCGTGGGCCGAGGGGCGCTCCTCGATGTGCACGGCCGGGCCCAGCGCGCGCGTCAGCCGGACCACCCCGGGAACGGCGAGCGCCGCACGTCCCGCACGCGACGCGTCGCCGTGGCCGTCAGGCGCAGCCGCACCCTCGTCCGGCTCCTGGCGTACGCCGGCCGGAGCACCCGGCGTCACCCGTTCGGCTCCGTCCGCGTCGTCGAGCAGCGCCGTCACGCGCAGGTCCACCTCGGGGGCGACCAGGCCGAGCCGGTCCGCCGCCGTACGGAGCGCCGCGCGCAGCCGGTCGGCCGCGGCGGGCAGCGGCGCGGTCGAGACGGCCGCGAAGTCCGCCGTGATCCGCAGCGGCCCCGGCGGCAGCGCGCTCGGCGGAGGCGGCACGGCCGGGGCCCGCGTGTCCTCCGGATCGGCGAGGGCGATGCGGAGCGTGCCCAGGCGTACGCCGCTCACCTCGCGCGCCGCCCCGCGCAGCGCTCCGTCCGCCGCCGCCTCCGTCACCCATGTGCCGTCTTCCGGGCCACCGAGCGGCAGCACCCTGCCGAGCCCGAGCTGCCGTCGTACCGTCTGGCTCCAACCGTCACCCGTCATGCTCCCCAGCCTGCCGCATCCCCGGAGCGCTGCGGCGTAACCGGACTTAATGTGGCGGAAGAAGACAGATCCCCTTTCGGAACGGACGGGAGACGGCGATGACCGACATCGGACAGCGGAAGACGTCTCAGACGCTGCGGCAGGACTCCTCGACGGAAGCTTCGGCGGGAGGCCGGACCGGGCATACGAGTGGCGGCGGCGCCCCCGGGGGCCGCGGCAAGACCACCATCGCGGACGGCGTCGTCGAGAAGATCGCCGGGCTCGCGGCGCGTGACGTCGAGGGCGTGCACGCGATGGGCGGCGGCCTCGCGCGGACCTTCGGCGCCGTGCGCGACCGGGTGCCCGGCGGCACGAAGTCCGTCTCGCGCGGAGTGAAGGCCGAGGTCGGCGAGGTGCAGACCGCGCTCGACCTGGAGATCGTCGTCGAGTACGGCGTCTCGATCGCCGATCTCGCCCGTGACGTGCGGGAGAACGTGGTCGCCGCCGTGGAGCGCATGACCGGTCTTGAGGTCGTCGAGGTCAACATCGCCGTGAGCGATGTGAAGCTGCCCGACGAGGACGACGAGGAACCCGAGGGCCGCCTCCAGTAGCACCAGCAGGGAGTGCACGATGAGGAGCGCACGATGAGCATGGCCGTGATCGGCATGGTGGCAGGGATGGCGCTCGGCTTCGCCGGATACTTCGGTGGATTCGGGGCGTTCCTGCTGGTGGCAGCCTTGGGCGCCGTCGGCTTCGTGGCCGGGCGGTTCCTGGAGGGGGACCTGGAACCCGGCGAGTTCTTCCGCTCGCGCGGCGACCGGCGGGGGTGAGCGGTGGCGGCACAGGTCGCGCCGGGGGAGCGCGGCGCCACCCGGATCGCCGACCGGGTCGTCGCGAAGATCGCCGCGCGGGCGGCGCGTGAGGCCGTGGACGAGGTGCCGGCCGACGGTTCACCGCCGCACGCCACGGTCGCCGTGAACCAGGGCAGCGCCCGCGTCCGCGTCAGCCTCGAACTGGACTACCCCTGCGACATCGGCGGCCGCTGCGGCGAGGTGCGCCGCCATGTCGCCGAGCGCGTGCGGACGTTGGCGGGCATGGAGGTGCCCGAAGTGGCGGTCCAGGTGGAGCGGCTGCACTCGGCGCGGGTCCGCGCCGCGGCACAGGGGAGGACACGATGAGGGAGGCCAAGGACGGCGACGGCACCCGGCCGCTGCCGCTCGCCGAAGAGGCCCGCTCCGAAGAGGCCCACGGCGAGGAGACACGGCCCATGGAGACACGGCCCGAGGAGACACGGCCCGGGGCCGAGCCGGGCCGGCCGGATTCCGCCGGCGGACACGGGCCGCCGCCCACGCTCGCCGGGGAGGGCCGCGGGTCCGGACGGTTCTGGTCCCGCCGCCGGGTGCCCGCCACGCTGCTCGCCGTCCTGTTCCTCGCCGGTACGGGACTGCTCCTGTACGACGTCGTCGCCGTACGCGCCGACCGCCCCGCGATGCACTGGCGGCGCGAGCTCGCCGGGGAGCTGGGGGAGCGACCCCTCGACGACACCGCGGTCCTCGTCGGGGCGGGCGTGGCCGCGGCGCTCGGCCTCTGGCTGCTCCTGCTCGCCGTCACCCCGGGGCAGCGCGGCCTCCTGCCGATGCGGCGCACCGACTCCGACGTGCACGCGGGGCTGGCACGGACCGCCGCCGCCACGATGCTGCGCGACCGCGCGATGGACGTGCCGGGCGTGCAGTCCGCGCGGGTCCGCGTGAAGCGCTCCAAGGTGCGCGTGCGTGCCGTCTCGCACTTCCGCGACCCCGACGACGTACGCGGCGACCTCGACGCGGCACTGGCCGACGGCGTCCACGACCTCGGGCTCGTCCGTCCGCCCGGGGTCTCGATCCATGTCGCCCGGCCCGGCAGGAAGGGGTGAACGCCATGCTGCGCACCGTCAACCGCGTACTCCTGGCCCTGGCGGGGCTCGTCCTGCTCGTCCTCGGCGGCTCGGTGCTCGCCGTGGGGCTCGGTGCGCCGCCGCCCTCCTGGTGGATGCACGACGGACGGCACGACGTCCTGCTCGACGCCGGGGACCGGACCCGCTGGCGGGACGCCGGATGGTTCTGGCCGGTCGTCATCGGCGCCCTCGCGCTGCTCGTGCTGCTCACGCTGTGGTGGCTTGCGGCCCAGCTCCGCAGGCGCCGCCTCGCGGAGGTCCTGGTGGAGACCGGCGACGGCGAGGGCGCCCTGCTGCGCGGGCGCGCCCTGGAGAACGCCATGGCCGGCGAGGCGGAGACGCGGGACGGCGTCGAGCGGGCCAGGGTCGTCCTGACCGGGCGGCGCGGCAGGCCGCGGGCGCGCGCGGACCTCGCCCTGCAACCCCACGCCGCGCCCGCCGACGCACTGCACCGCTTCAGCGCCGAGACCCTCGCCCACGCCCGGGACTCGGCGGGCCTCGCGAGCCTGCCCGCCACGGTCAGGCTGCGCGGCGTCAAGCACCGGGCCCGCCGCGTGAGCTGACGGACGAGGGCCGGAACACGCCCTAGATGTATTGATCACGAGCGTTGTTGACACGGGGGTCTTGATCAAAGGCGAAGACCTCCGGTGTGGTGGAGCTGTCTAGGACTGCACCACACGGAGGTCTTCGTGTCCCACCGTAATGCCCGGCTGACTGTTCATGGCAGGCGGCTGTTGATCCAGCGCGTCCGTTCCGGCCGCCCGGTCGC